>DATMQX010000162.1:0-8026 GCA_035567055.1 Solirubrobacteraceae bacterium | reverse complement strand
GGGCCCGGCAATCCGGCGTGCCCGCCTACGCTGTGACCGCCGACGACCGGCTGAGCGCGTTCGACGCCCGCATGCTCGATCTGCAGCTGATCCTCGAGGCCCACAGCACGGGCGCGCTCACGACGGCGGGGCGGCGGCTGGCGTTGGTGATCTAGCGTCCCCCGCGGCGAGGATGCGCGACAGCTCGTAGACCAGGCGGGTCACGTCGGCGATCGTGTCGTAGTCGAGGTTCTCCGGGACGTCGCTCGGCAGGTGATAGTTGGCAGGGCTGCGCCAGTCGGTCATCGACACGAGCGTCGCGATCGGGTAGCCGGCGCGGCTCGGAATGACGCTGTCGGTCGAGGCGCGTGCGCGGAAACCTCGCTGCAGGGGGATCTCGAGGCGCTCGGCGCAGGCGGCGAGCTCGTCGCGCAGCCAGGGTCCCGTGTACGACTCCATCCAGACCGGCCCCTCGCCCTCGAGCATCACGGGATGGGGTGAGCCCACCGTGTCGAGGTTCACAAAGCACGTGCGTCCGGGAATCAGCTCGTGGCGGTGGCGCGCGAGGAAGGCACGCACGCCGTCCTGGAGGGTCTCCTCGGCGCCGCACGAGACGAGCAGGACGCGCAGCCCGGGCAACGGACGTTCGCGCAGGAGCTCGGCGAGGGCGACAAGGCCCGCCACCCCCGAAAGGTTGTCGTTCGCGCCCGGGACGGTCTGGCTGCGCCACACGTCGGCGACGAGCGCGACGCCGAACAGGCCAAGCAGCAGACCGCTGCGCGCGAGCCTCGGCCGGCGTCGGGTCGCTGCGGCGAGCGTGCAGAGGGGCCCCGCGATGCCGACCCACCACTGCGGGAGGCCCGTCTTCGCACGCTCGATGACGCTCGGTGCGAGCTCATAGAGCCGCCGCTGGAGCGTCTGATCGAACAGGAGACCGGTCTGCGGAGCGTCGTGGTGGGCCAGCACCACGAGCGTGTCCGTCGCCGCGCCGGCGGGCTGGCAGCGGGCGATCACGTTGACGGTGCGCCTGCGCCTGCGCACCAGGCGCCGCACGATGCGCGGCCCGTTCTGGGCCTCGTCGACGATGCCCGCGAGCGCAACTGCGGCCAGCAGCGCTCCGGCCGACCGTCGTCCGGCGAGGACCAGTGCTGCTGCGGCGGACCCCAGCAGGCCGAGGCCGGTGAGGGTGGGAGGGAACGTCCCCCAGGAGGGCTCGTCCTCGAGCGTGACCGCGACACCCGCGACGGCCTGCAGACGCGAGGCCAGCCACTCGGCGGCCTGGCGCTCGCCCGCAGAGCACGGGGTGCGGTCGATCGGGGCGAGCGTCTCGACGACTTCCCGCAGCACATCCTGGAGCCCGGAGCCGTCGAGGGGGGTTTGACCGGTGCTCACAGGAAGCATTGTCCCTCGCCGCGATAGGTGGGCGCCTCGTCCACGATGCGCTCGCCTTCGAGCAGGTGAAGGCTCGTGAAGTGCTCGCACAGCTCGCCCGCCTTGGTGTGGCGGAAGTACACGCGGTCGCCGACCCGGAGCGCGTCCGCCGCGTCGCCCAGCAACGGCGTCTGCACCTCGCCCGCGCCCTCCTGACGGTCGAGCCGAAGCCCGGCGGGCAGGTGCGGCCGCGGTAGGCGCGCCGCGTCCGCCGGCCCCGAGGCCAGGTATCCCCCGCCCAGCGCCGTGACGACCCCGCGCCCCGGCCGGCGCACGATCGGCAGCGCGAACAGCGCGGCCGGGCGGGGGGTGAAGGCGCGGTAGGTGTCGAACAGGGCCGGCCCGTACAGCCCTGAGCCGGCCGAAACCTCGGTGACCGACGGCTCCGCCGCGGTGCGCTCGAGGCTGCCCGTGCCGCCGCCGTTGACGAACTCGAGCGGGGACGCGCCGCTCACCCCCAGCGCGTCCTGCACGGCGGCGACGACGGCGGCGCGGCGCGGCGCGAGCTCGCGCGCCGAGAGGGTCTGCATGGCGCCGATCGCACGGGCGCGCAGCGGCCGGTCGGGCGGGGCGTCTCCAAGTCCCGCGATCTGTGCCTCATACAGCATGATTCCCACGAGCCGAAGCCGCTCGCGCGCGAGGATCGCGCGCGCGAGCGCAGCGGCCTGGTCCGGCGTGTGCTGCGGCGAGCGCTTGACTCCGATGCGCAGACGCCCGCCGAGCGTCCGCCAGCCGGCGTCGACATCGATGCACACGCGCAGCTGGCCGTTGCCGCCTGCCGCCGCTTCGAGCAGCTCGAGCTGCTCGACGCTGTCGACCATCACCGTGACGCGCGGGGCGCCCTCGAGGCCGGCAAGCGCCCGCAGCGCCTGCCTGTCGGCCGTGGGGTAAGCGACGAGAAGATCATCGGCGCCGTGCGAGGCGAGCCACAGGGCCTCCGGAAGGGTGTAGGCCAGCGTGCCCTGAAACCCGTCGCGCTCCAGCACCCGTTCCTGCAGCGGGCGGCAGCGCACGGACTTGCTCGCCAGGCGAATCGGCTTGGGCGCGCCGCGGCGTTCGAGGTCCCCGGCGTTCGCCCACAGCGCGTCGAGGTCGACGATCGCGAAAGGAGCCTCGAGCCCGGCCGTCGCACGCTCGAGGCGGGCGTATCCGCCGTCAGGCACCGATCGTTCCCGGCGCGTGGGCGGCCACGCTGGCGGTGCCGGCCGGCTGAACGGCACCCAAGACCCGGTCGGTCCACGCGTTGGCGAAGCGCCCGTCGGGGTCCAGCCGCGCTCGAACCGCCTGGAAGCGATCCCACTGCGGGTAGCGCGAGCTCAGCGTGGCGGCCGTCTGGAAGTGGCGCTTGCCCCAATGCGGGCGACCGTCGAGCCCGTCCATGACCGCCTCGACCGCGCGGAAGTAGGGCTCCCAGGCCATCCCGCGGAACATGTGCACGGCCACGAAGCCGCTGTCACGTTCCGCGGCGGTGCTGAGGAACGCGTCGTCGGCCGCCACCGTCCTGACCTCGATCGGGAACGGCACGGCGAAACCGCGCCGCTCGATCAGCTCCAACACCGCTCGCACGGCCTCCACGGTCCGCTCGCGAGGCAGCGCGTACTCCATCTCCGTGAAGCGCACCAGCCTCGGGCTCGCGAAGATCTCGGCCGAGCGGTCGATGCGCTCGGAGCGCCCCGCCAGGCGTGTCACGAGCCGGTTCAGCTGAGGGATCCGGCTCGGCACGAGCCGCCCGGCCCGGCAGATCAGGCCGAACGCGTGGTTCGTCAGCAGCACGTCGTTCGCGTACGCATTTGTCCGGCTGCGCGGTCGCGGAGGCTGCTCGGTGCGGTTGTTGGTGCGCGTGAGCGCCGTGTCGGCGTGCGGGAAGGCGTAGAACTCGAAGTGGTCGTTGGCGAGCGCGAGCTGCTCGAAGCGCTCGAGCATCTCGCTCAGGGGCGCCGGAGCATCGACGCCGTGCAGCGTGAACGCCGGCACGCAGCGGAGGGTGACCTCGGCGATCACGCCGCAGGCGCCAAGACCCACGCGAGCGGCGCGAAAGGCCTCGGGATCCTGCTGCGGCGAGCATTCCAGGGTCGATCCATCCGCGAGCACGAGCTTCAGCTCCTGCACCTGCGAGGAGATGTTGCGCAGTCGCGCGCCGGTCCCGTGCGTGGCGGTGGAGATCGCTCCGGCGACGCTCTGCGCGTCGATGTCCCCCAGGTTCTCGAAGGCCAGCCCGTGCGCGATCAGCCGCCGGCTCAGCTCGCGGATCGTGATGCCGGCCTGCACGCGTACCAGTCCCGATGCACGGTCGATGTCGATGATGTCCCTGAGGCGCTCGAGCGAAAGCATCAGGCCGTCGCTGCAGGCGATGTCGCTGAAGGAGTGCCCGGCGCCGACTGCGCGGACCCTGAGTCCGCTCCGCGTGGCGCGCTCGACGGCGGCGCACAGCTCCTCGAGCGAGGCGGGTCGCTCGATCGCCGAAGGCCGGCAGAGCTGATCGCCCGTCCAGTTGCGCCACCGGACGGCGCGCTCGTGTGTATCGCTAGGCTCGCTCATCACATGCCCGAGCTCGAGCCTACTGGGAGCCAGGCCGCTCGCGCCTCCCGCGCTCGCTCGCTCCCCACGCCAGGCGCCAGGCGCGCAACGGTGATCGGGGCCGGATCGTTCGGCACGGCGCTCGCCGTGCTCCTCTCGCGGGGCGGCCTGCGCACGACCCTGCAGGCGCGCACCGTAGAGCAGAGCGCCCTGCTGGAGGAGGGCCGTGAGAACCTCGCCTACCTGCCCGGCGTCGAGCTGCCCGCCCAGCTGCGCATCGAGCCGGCGTCCGCCGGAGTGGCCCGCGCCGACTACGTGTTCCTGGCGGTGCCGTCTCACGGGCTCGGCGAGGTGATCGCGGCGCTGGGCGCCGCCGGGCTCGGCCGGCGCACGGCGATCGTGTCGGTCGCCAAGGGCCTGGTGCCGCCCGAGGGCCTGCCTCCCACGATCGTGCTCAGCGAGAGGTTCGGCGCGGAGAGGGTCGCCTGCGTCGGGGGACCGGCACACGCACAGGAGATGGTGCACCACGGTGCGGCACTCGTGGCCGCCTCCACCGACGAGGAGCTGACCCGCTCGCTGGCGCAGGTCTTCATCCGCGCCGGTGTCGTCTGCGAGCAGTCCAACGATCCGCTCGGGGTCGAGCTGGCCGGGGCCGCGAAGAACGCCGCGGCCCTCGCTGCCGGGGCGACGGAGGCGCAGGGATTGAACGCGGCCGGGGCGGCGGCCGGTCACATCTTCGCCGAGGTCTGGCGCTACGCCGAGAGCCTCGGCGCGCGGCCGGAGTCGATGATCGGGCTCGCGGGCGCCGGCGATCTCGTCGCGACCGCGCTCGCGAGGGAGAGCCGCAACCGGCGGGCAGGTGAGCTGCTCGCGGCCGGCGTTCCGGCGTCGGAGATTCCCGGGCGCGTCGGCCAGGCCGTCGAGGCGCTGGAGTCGGTGCCGCTCCTCGCACGCGCCCTCGAGGACGCCCACGTCGGCGCGCCCGTCACGAGCGCACTCGCGCGCTTGATCTCCGGCGCGCTGCCCCTCGATGACTGGGTTGCCCTCGTGCGCGCGACGGTTCCGCCGCCGGCGCGCTGGCGCGGCCGGCCACGGCCGGGGTTCTGGCGGCGGCTGTGGCGGCGGCTGTTCGGGAGCTAGAGCTTCCAGCGGACGGCTCCGAAACTTCCCCCAGATCACGCGTCTGCGGTATTCAGGGGCGGGCCGGGCCCACCTAGCGTCGTAGCGAGCGGGCTACCGGTCAATCGCCGACCCCCGGCCCGGCCGGTAGCCCGCTGCTACTACGCAGGCCTCCTGCGCCCGCGGCGCTAGCCCTTTCCCTGCATCAGCATGCTGAGGACCGCCTCGTATACGCCGGCGCCGTGGCTCGCCTCGGTCACGCGCGCGTTGGGGTGGGCGGCGATCGCCTCGCGCATCGATGGGTCGCGCTCGAGCGCGTTGGCGACCAGCCAGAAGACGTCGACGTGCGCCGCGCACGCGAGGTCCTCGCGCGAGTCGCCGACGGCGAAGGTCTCCTCTCGGGCGTAGCCGCGTGCGCGCCGGTGGAAGGCGAGACCACCGGCCTTGGACGCGCTGGCCGGAACGAGGTGGTAGCAGCGCACGTACGGCAGCTCGGCAAGCGCCGGCGAGCGACGGTTGACTACTCCGTTGTCGATCAGGCGCAGGCCCTCGAGGCCCTCCTGCGCGAGCATGCTGTCGACCTCCGACGCGTCCACGAGGCCGCGAAACAGGTGTGAGACTTCACGGTCGAGGTGCCAGGGCTCGTGGTACTCCAGGCGGCCCCGGTAGCGCTCCAGCAGCATCGACGGGGCGCCCGTCAGCTCGATCTGCTGAGCGATCGTGAGCTCGCCCGGCAGCAGGTCTCCGGTCAGCCAGTGCTCCTCGCCGTCCAGCACGACGCACGCCCCCGCCTCGAAGATGTAGGAGCTCTGTCCGAGCAGCCGGGCGGGCTCGGCCACCTGGGCGCGCCGGCGCCCGGACATCAACACTAGCTCGACGCCAGCGCGCAGGCAGGCCTGGACGGCGCGCACACCCTCGATCGACACCGCCCCCTCGCCGTCGTGCAGCAGCGAGGCGCCGCGACCGAGCAGGGTGCCGTCGAGATCGACGTAGGCGCCGCGAGCGCTCACGCGACCGTCACGCCTGCCAGCGGCGGACGCTCCGGCGGCGCGCCCTCGGCACCCCGCAGCCGCCCTTCATGTTCCAGTCGGCTGGCGATCGTGGCGAGCACCGTCGCGGCCATCGGGGTCAGCGCGGAGAGCGGCTGGTGACGGTTGTGGTGCACGTCGAGATCGACCTGCGCCATCGCATCCAGGCCGTGCTCGCGCCACACGTCGATCAGCATCGCGATCTCGACGCCGTAGCCGGTCGCGAACGGCAGGCTCTCGAGCAGCTGGCGCCGCGCAGACACCTCGCCCGCGAGCGGCTGGCGCACCTCGGCGAGCTCGGGGTAGAACACCTGCAGCGCCGGACGTGCCGTGAGATGGTTCACGCGCCCACCCCCCTCGCCCTCGCCGCTGCTGGCGAGCGGGCGGCGATAGAAGCCCTTTACGAACGACACGCCGGGCTCACACACGAGCGGGCCGAGCAGACCGGTCGCGAAGTGGGGCGAGAAGCCCGCCGTGTCGGCGTCCAGGAAGCAGACGAGCTCGCCGCCCAGAACGGACAGCGCCCGCCACATCGCGTCTCCCTTCCCCAGGACGGGGCCGAACGCGGGCATCAGCTCGGCCTCCTGCCAGACGGTCGCTCCGGCGCGCCGAGCCACGTCGGCCGTGCCGTCCGCGGAGGCAGCATCGACGATCACGATCTCGTCGATCGTCCCGGCCTCGCGCAGTCCGGCGAGCGCCTCCACGATCGCCCCAACCGTCTGTGCGCACTCGCGGGCGGGCAGGCAGACCGACACGCTGCCCTGCCGCTCGGCGGCGATCCGCTCGGGTGAATAGCGCGAATGGTGGAAGGAGCGGGCTTTCGCCCAGCGCTCGGCGATCGGCGAGGACATCGCCTCTACTATCTCAAGCCCGTGGCGCAAGACCGCAGAATCGAGCCCTGGAGCGCCTTGCTGGACGCGGGGCGTGCGGACGGTCGGCTCGTGCGGGAGGCGCGCGAAGGACCCGGGCGGGCGAAGCTCGTGGAGCCCCCGGCGGAGCTGCACCCCGATGTGCTCGCCGCACTCGCGCGGCAGGGGATCGAGCAGCTCTACTCCCATCAGGCGGACGCCGTCCACTCCGCGTGGGACGGACCGACGATCATCACCACCGGGACCGCATCCGGCAAGTCGATGTGCTTCAACCTCCCGACGCTCGACGTCCTCTGCCGCGACGCGCGCGCTCGGGCGCTGTACCTGTATCCGACGAAGGCGCTCGCCCAGGACCAGGCCCGGGCGCTCGCGGCGTTCGGCCTGAGCAAGCGCGTACGCCCGGCCATCTACGACGGCGACACGCCGCGCGAGACGCGCGCGCAGATCCGCAAGGGCGCCAACGTCGTGCTCACCAATCCGGACATGCTGCACGTGGGCATCCTCCCGAACCATGCCGCATGGGCCGACCTGTTCGCGAACCTGGCGGTCATCGTCATCGACGAGGCGCACGTCTATCGCGGCGTGTTCGGCTCGCACGTAGCCAACGTGCTGCGGCGGCTGCGGCGGATCGCAGCCGCCTACGGCACCGAGCCGCGCTTCCTGCTGACCTCGGCCACGATTGCCAACCCCGTGGAGCTGGCCGAGCGCCTGACTGGCCTGGAGGACATGCGGCTCATCGATTCCGACGGCTCGCCCGCTCCGGAGCGGCGCATGTCGGTGTGGAACCCGCCGCTCACCGACGAGTCACTCGGGGCACGCCGCTCCGCGCTCGCCGAGGCCGCCGAGCTGCTCGCCCAGCTGGTGCGCGACGGCGCACGCGTGATCTGCTTCATGAAGTCCCGCAAGGGCGTCGAGGTGCTGAGCAGGCTCGTGAAAGCGGACCTGCAGGACGCCCACCCGGAGCTCGCGGAGCGGATCGCCCCCTACCGCGCCGGCTACACCCCGCAGCAGCGCCGGGAGCTCGAGGGCCGCCTGACGCGGGGAGAGCTTCGCGCCGTGATCACCACCGACGCCCTCGAGCTC
>DATMQX010000161.1:0-5214 GCA_035567055.1 Solirubrobacteraceae bacterium | reverse complement strand
TCACTTCCGGCGTCGGCGTGGGGATTGGGGGTTCGGGCGTCGGCGCAGGGGGTACTTCGGGGGTCGGCGCGGGCGGTGTGGTTTCGGGTAGCGGTTCGGAGGCCGTCCGCGCAAGCCGGTTTGCGATGTTTGCGCTCGCGGTCGGGGGGGCGGCGAGAGCGCTCGCGGCGAACACGACGGCGCCGACGAGCGCCACGACGAAGGGCCTCAGGAGGAGGCGGCCTGTGGAGACGATCCGCTTTGAGCGATTCCGGCCCGTCTGCAGCACGATTGCTCGTTGCCTGCGCTTCCCAAGTGGCCTTTGGTCGGGGCGGCTGTGGGTCATGATCAGCCCGTCGCCCGGTAGGGGTCGGGTTGCGCGTCAAACGGACGCTGCTCGACGGCCGTGTCAGGAAACGGCGCGCCACGCCCGGCTGTGTGGCGCTTGGCGATCAAATCGGCCAGCTCAACAGCGTGAGAGTCATCGCTGCGCGCGGCCAGACGACACATCATCAGACCGAAGAACACGACGGCCAACCACGCGGTGATCAGGATCAAGAGCACCGTGCACAAGGCTAACGATCGTGCGCCCGGACCGCGCCAACGTCGCCTGTACGGCGGAGTACAGTCCTGTTGTGGCGGTTTCGGAGAGCCCGCACCCCCCGCAATGGGACCTGGGGTCGCTCGACTTCTGGGGCAGGCCGGCCGAGGAGCGCGACCTCTACTTCGCAGAGCTTCGCCGTGAAGCGCCGATCTCGCGCCACCAGCCGCCCGAGGATCTCATCGGGCTGCCCGACCAGGAGCGCATGAGCTACTGGGCGATCGTCCGCTACGAGGACGTGCGACGCATCTCGCGCGATCCCGAGACCTTCTGCTCGGGCCAGGGCACGCAGTTCGCCGACGCGCCGCCGGAGTTTCTGGAGGCCTCGATGTCGTTCCTGGCGATGGACGCGCCGCGACACACCAAGCTGCGCGGCCTCGTGTCCTCGGCGTTCACGCCACGTCAGGTGACTCGTATCGAGGACGGGATTGCGGTCAACGCGCGGCGAATCGTCGCGGAGGCCGCGCCAACCGGCGGCGGGGACTTCGTCGAGCTCATCGCCAAGCGACTGCCGCTCGTCACCATCTCGGACATGATCGGAGTGCCCGAGGCAGACCGCGAGCGCGTGGTCGCCGCCGCCGATCTGCTGGTCACGACCTCGGACCCAGAGGTATTCGGAGAGCGCCCGCCGATCGAAGTGGTCGGCGAGGCGCTGTGGACGCTGACCACGTTCGCCACCGAGCTTGCGTCCCACCGCGAACGGCATCCCGCCGACGACCTGATGACGGCGCTCGTCCAGGCCGAGGTGGACGGTGAGCGCCTCACGCACGCGGAGATCGCCGCCTTCTTCGTCTTGCTTTCCGTGGCCGGCAACGACACCACCCGCCACACCACCTCGCACGCGATGCGGGCCCTGACCGTCAACCCGGATCAGCGCGCGCTGCTGCTGGAGGACCTCGACGCGCGGCTTCCGTCCGCCGTGGAGGAGTTCGTGCGGTGGGCCTCTCCGGTGATGACCTTCCGGCGCACGACGACTCGCGAGGTGGAGCTCCACGGCGAGCGCCTGCCCGCCGGTGAGAAGGTGGTGCTGTTCTACAACTCCGGCAACCGGGATGAGCAGGCGTTCGAGGACCCGTGGCGCTTCGACGTCACGCGCGATCCCAACCGCCATCTCGGCTTCGGCGGCGGTGGGCCGCACTACTGCCTCGGCGCGTCGCTGGCCCGCACTCAGCTTCGCTCGATCTTCGGCGAGCTGCTTCGCGTGACTCCCGACATCGAGGCCCAGGAGCCCGAGCTGCTGCGCAGCGCCTTCATCCACGGCGTCAAGCGGATGGAGTGCACTTTCATGCCGCGGGCGTGAGCAGCGGGCGTGAGCAGCGCGACAGCGGACCGGAGCGGATTCGCGGCAGCCCGGCCCCAGCACGGGCGTTTCGACCTCTGTCGAATCCGCCGGCGAACCGTCAAGCGGCTCGCGTGTCCCGCCGACGCTGCCAGTGTGTCAACCGTCGCTCAGGGCAAGTCCGCGAGAGACGCGAATCGTCCGCTCGCGGATGGGTTTCCCGAGGTCCGCGAGCCGATCGAAGCCGGGCGTCCCGAGCAAGATACGAGCAGCGTGGTCCAGGCCGCGTCGTCGAACGTGAATGGGCGACGGGCCTCTACATCGCTCGCGCAGCTCGTGCAGGTCTCGGTCGCGACGATGCTCGTCGCGGGCGTCCCTGTGGCGATCGTGTGGTGGCTGCGCGCGTCCGGCGCCGTCTCGTCGGCGGCGGTCGCCGTGCTGCTTGGAATGGGTCTCTCGCTCACCGTCTCGCAGGTCGCTTGCCTCGTGTGGGAGAACCGTCGCGGCTCTGAGGATCTCCTGTTCAGCGAGTTGATGATCTGGGGCTTCCTGCATCGCTGGCGCACGCAGCGTCGGCTCGCCTCGGCTCGCGAGCTACTCGGGCCGATCAGCGAGACGCAGAGATCCGCTCTCAACGGCGTTGGCGTCAAAGACCCCGTCACGCTGCTCGAGCGCCTCGTGGCACGGATGGAGACGCGCGACCCCTACCTGCACGGTCATTCGCGACGCGTGGCCCGTCATTCATGGATGATCGCCAGACGGATGGGCCTCTCTCGCGCGCAGGTCGCCCGGATCCGCACGGCGGCCGCCCTCCACGACGTCGGGAAGATCAACACCCCCAAGACGATCCTTCACAAGGCGGGCCCCCTGAGCCACGAGGAGTACGACGTGATCAAGCGACACCCGGGCGACGGGGCTCGAATGGTTGCGGTCCTCCACGACGCGGAGCTGACCGCGATCGTGCGCGATCATCACGAGCGTCTCGACGGATCCGGCTATCCCCATGGTCTCTCTGGGGATGAGATCCCGATCGGAGCACGGATCGTCGCTGTGGCAGACACCTTCGACGCGATCACCTCGGTGCGCTCCTACCGCCCGGCGCGCACGCACAGGCAGGCGATCGAGATCCTCAAGCAGGAGGCCGCCGTCAAGCTCGACCCGGCGGCCGTGCGCGCCTTCTGCAGCCACTACGCCGGCCGGCAACCTCTTGTTCTCTGGTCGGTGGTCGCCGGTCTTCCCGAGCGCGTCCTCTCACGCCTCGCGGAAGGAGCGGCCGGCGTCGCGTCGATGGCGAAGGTCGTCGCTGTCGCCGCGCTCATCGGTGGCGCCGCCGCCACGTCATCCACGCTTGGGCTGCCGCTCGCCAAGCACCAACCGACGAAGACGGTCTCGAGCCGGGCGATAGGCTCGACGCTGGTGGCACTGCCGCAGCCACTCGCACCGGCTGCGATGGGAGCACGCCACATCCAGCGGGTCCGGGCCTCGGTCGCGCGTGCACGGGCGGCGTCGTCGATCCGGCGACCTGCAGCATCCGCGGCAACGGGCACAACGCTGCATTCGACGCAGTCCGTCGGTTCGAGTCATGTCGTGGGGCCGCCCCCGGGCCGCTCCGAACAGGCTCCCGGCAAACGCAAGGCCGAAGGTGGGAGTGCCAGAGGGAGATCTCAGGAAGCTCCGCGCAAGGGCAGGCCCGAAGCCCCGCCGCCAGGTCACGGCGAACCGGCGAAAGGCAGCGTCAGGCTGCAGGCCGCTCCGGCCGACGCCAAACCGGAACACCCCGCCGTCAAGGCCAAACCGGAAGAAGTGCCCGCTGCCGGCAAAGGAGCGCCGGCGGCTTCAGGCGAACGCGCGCTCGCGAGCGCCGACGCCCACGGCGCCGGGACGCGCTGAAGCCCCCCGCTCAGGCGAACGACAGCTGGAGCACGAGCAGCGCCGCGATCAGGGCGGCGCACACGACGTGGCCGCGGAAGATCTCCACGGCGAGCGTGCTCTGGCGCTCAGTGGGATCGGTTCGCGCGCCGAGCCGCACGGCGCTCGGGACGATGCGAACGCCGGCGAGCGCGATCGGCGCCACGGCGAGGGCAAGCGACGCCCATGCCACCCATTGCCGTGGTATGCCGCGCGCGATCTCAACGACGATCGCCGCCAGCGTCGCCAACATCACGGCGCTGATCAGCCTGTTCATCGGACGGGCTGCGGTCGTGACACGACGGTAATAGGCCGCGATCGAGGCGAGCACCCCCTCGGGGAGACTGCCGCCGCCATGGCCAAGGACCTGAACGTCGAACATCAGATCAAACCACAGGACGGCGAGCAGGAAGCCGGCGCCGGCGGTGACGAACGCGCTCACGCTCACGACCCGAGCCGGACGCCCACGTGGGGATGCAGTCGGTCCGCGGCTTCGGAGTAGCTCCGCGCCAGCGCCTGCACTTCACTACTCGCAAGCGCTGTGCCGAACGCTCCGGCGCCCCCGAGCATGCCGTAGCCCGCCGTCAGCTTCTTGCCGATCTGCGCGAGGCTGAAGTGCGCGTCGTAGACGCTCTCGATGTACAGCGCGACGTTCGCGCGCGCGAAGCTCGCGTCCGCGGGGGAGCCATGTTCGATCGCATCGATGCCGGCTCCGATCATCCGCCAGCCGTTGGCCGCGAGGCCGTCGAACGTGTGAAACAGGCCGGCGATCTGCGAGCCCGGGCCCGTGAGGGTGCTCGCCTGCGCTTCTTGCAGTGGCGCCGGCACGGCGACCTTCCCGGCCTGGCTCGCGGCGGCCCGGATCGCTCCGCGCGCGCTCGCGGCGACGCTCACAGGAACACCGTTGGCCACCAGCGGCCAGGTGGCCTTGGTAGCGGCCACCTCTCTTTCAACCGAGCCCTGCGCACGCTGGAGCGCGCGGCTCACTGCCACAAGGTCTTCACGCTGGAGCCTGAAGCCGGCCTCGCTGGCGCCCTCCTGGCCGCCGCAGCCCACTGCGGCCAGCGCCGCCCAGCTCACCAGCAGCGCGGCGCACGACCGTCTCGCCGCCCAGCGGGCGTGCTGCCTAGACGCCGAGCAGGTCGACCACGAACACGAGGGGCGCATTCGGCGGGATCGAGGCCCCGGCGCCTTTCGACCCGTAGGCGAGCGCCGCCGGGATGACCAGCTCACGCCGTCCGCCGACTTTCATGCCGGCGACGCCCTGGTCCCAGCCTTTTATGACCGCTCCCTGTCCGAGCGTGAACGTGAACGGTTCGTTCCTTTTCCACGACGCGTCGAACACCTTGCCGCCGTGGAAGAGGGCACCGACGTAGTTGACCGTCACGGGCTGACCGGCTTTCGCTTCGGGTCCGGTGCCCTTGATGATTTCCTTGATCACAAGGCT
>DATMQX010000160.1:0-28870 GCA_035567055.1 Solirubrobacteraceae bacterium | reverse complement strand
TACGAGCTGCGCGTGGTCGAGACGCTGCGCGACTTCGACCTGATCCCGCGCACGCTGGTCAGCGGGATGTTTCAACAAGGCCTCGCGCTAATCCGTGCGGCCGAGCCCACGCTGCGCCTCGGCTGGTCGGTGCCGCGCGTCCGGCGTGACTACACGACGGACATGCTCACGGCGATTCCCGCCCTCGCGTTCCTCACCGGATATCGCGCGGCGCTGCCGCGGCGCGCGCAGGCCGCTCTGAAGGAGGGCCGCTACGACGCGATCATGGCCCATTGGCGGGTCGTCACGCGGGCGCTCGTGCGGGCGGTCGCCGCGGGTGGCGGCGAGCTCTACGTGTGGACGGTCGACGACGTGCGCATGATCGACAAGCTGACGCGTATGGGCGTCGACGGGATCATCACCAACGATCCGCGCCTGTTCGACGGCCCCGCCTCGGCTCTCAGCCGATCTGGCACGTAGCCGCGCTGAACCCGCGCGGGTCGGCGCCCGCGAGGCTTACGTGCCCGGCAGTCGTCGCTCGCCGGGTGGACTGCAGCACCATCTTTCCCCTGCGCCACTGGAATTCCACGAGCCCGCGGAGCGTGAAGGCGGGTTTGCCGGTCACCGGCATCAGCTGGAAGCTCTGCCCTCCCTGGCGCGCCGGCCCGCTGCCAACGGAGATGAAGGTCGGCGTCGTGCCCGCGAGGTCCGCCCAGTGCTTGGTCGTGCTGCTCAGGTACTGCAGCCGGAAGCTCATGTACATCGTGTCCCGTGGATGGCCGTCGCTCGCCATCGAGCCGCGGACCCCGAGGATGTCCGGCTGGTCTTTGGGGTTGCAGATGTTGATCGTCGCCCACAGCTGGCGCGACTGAAGCACGGAGCCCGCCGCGTGTGCCGTCGACGTCGTGGACGACGCGCCGAGCGCCGAGACGGGCATCAGAAGCAGCGTCAGCGCGGTTGCGGGGGCGAGCAGCCTCTTGGCTTCGGACCGGAAGGACATGACGTCAAGATAGCGCCGGACCCCGCCCGAAAGTGACGGTTCGGCGCGGTGTGGTATTCCGTGTCCATGGCGGCGACACGCTCATCGGAGGTGGTTGAGCTGCTCGGACGCGTGCCCGTCTTCTCGACACTCGAGCACAGCGACCTCGAGCGCATCGCCCAGCTCGCCGTGCCCCGCCGCTTCGAGCCCGGTCAGGCCGTGTTCCGGGAGGGCGATCAGAGCGACACCTGCTACGTCGTCCGCGAGGGTCACGCGCGCGCGATCCGCACGCACGGCGACGGACGCACGATCACTCTCGCGACGTTCGGTCCCGGCGACATCTTCGGCGAGCTCGCAATGTTCGAGGACGAGCGCCGCTCGGCCACGGTCGAGGCGATCGAGCCGATCAGCGTGGTGGCCGTCCTCGGACCCGACATGCGCCGGCTGATGATCGAGCATCCGGAGATCTCCACGCGCCTGGTCATCGCGCTCGGCCGGCGCCTGCGCGAGATGAACGAGCGCCTGTCGCGCCAGTCCTTCCAGACCGTTCAGAGCCGCGTGGCCGTGGTGCTGAGCGAGCTCGTCGCCCAGGAGCTCGCCGACGGCGCCGACGAGGCCAACGTGCTGGTCAAGGCCACGCAGGCCGACCTCGCCCAGCTTGCCGGATCCTCGCGCGAGTCCGCCAGCCGCTTCCTCGCCGTCCTCGAGCGGGCCGGCGTGATCTCCCAGGGACGCGGGCGACTGGTCGTGCACGAACCCCAGGCGCTCACGAAGTATGTCTTCTAGGCGTCCCTCCAACGCCGGCACGAAACGGGGCAGGGAGGCGGCCCAGCCGAAGGGGCAGGGAGCAAAGCGGCGCAGTCAGGATGCAGGCCTCGAGGCCGGCGCTGGCGGCGCTGGCGAGCCTCCGGCGAAGAAGGCGAACGCGTCCAAGCAGACGCCCTCTGCACAGTCTCGGCGATCGGCGGCGTCCGGCTCATCGTCGCGCCCGACCGGCAGGCGCGCAGGCACGCCGCGATCAGGACAGCGGGAGATCTCGGCCGGCGGCGTGGTCGTGCGCGACGGCGACGTCGCCGTGATCGTCCCCACGCGGCGTGCCGCGGACGGCTCTCGGGTCCTGTCTCTGCCGAAGGGCCACGTCGATCCGGGCGAGACCCCGGTGCAGGCTGCGGAGCGCGAGGTGCGCGAGGAGGCCGGGGTCGTCGCGGAGCCGGTGCGCGAGCTCGGTGAGTCGCGCTACTGGTACCGGCGCGATGGGCGCACGATCGGCAAGTCGGTCCACTTCTACCTCTTCAACTACAGCCGTGGGAGGACCGAGGATCACGACGATGAGGTCGAGGAGGCCCGTTGGATGCCGCTGAACGAGGCCGAGAAGAAGCTCACCTACCCGGCCGAGCGCGAAATGGTGACGCGCGCGCGTGAGTATCTGGAGGAAGGCGAGCGCAAAGACCGATAGCCTGCCCGTCGGTGCAGGTTCTCAACTTCTACTCGACGATCTTCGCCGACGAGCTAAAGCGGGGCCGCAAGACGGCGACGATCCGCCTCGGCGACAAGTCCGGCAAGTACCGCAAGAACCAGTCGGTGCTCGTCACGATCGGCTACCAGTACTCGCCGCGGGAACGGATCTTCGAAGCGGTCATCGACCAGGTCGAGGTCACGCGGGTCGCCGATCTCTCTCCGCGCGACATAAAGCATGACAACCCCGAGTTCCGCCGCCACGAGGAACTCATCAACTTCCTCGAACAGATCTACGGCCGCAAGGTGTCGATGGACGACACGGTGACGGTCGTACGCTTCTCGCAGATTCTCGATACGCCGTCGGGGATGACAGAGGCGATGAAGGGGTTCGGCGGCGCCCAGAACTAGGCGCGGGTCAGGCAGGCCGGCGCTGGTGGCGCATCTCCCGGCCCGGGCCGGAGTTGGCACTCTTGGGTGTGGACTGCCAATCCCCTTGGGTAGGGTGGCGGATGTCCTATATAGTACGTCGATGGCTGGCACTCTCGTAGCGAGAGTGCCAAGTCGGCGGCTCGGCCCTCGAGCGGCGAGCCGCCTGTCGCGTTCTTCTAGATGGAGGTTTTTTCGAGATGAAGCTCAAGCCACTGGGCGATCGGCTGATCGTCCGGGCGGTCGAACTGGAGGAGACCACCGCGAGTGGAATCGTCCTTCCCGACACCGCCAAGGAGAAGCCGCAGAAGGGCAAGGTCCTCGCCGTCGGCGATGGCCGGCTCGACGACGACGGTAAGCGCATCCCGCTGGACGTCAAGGAGGGCGACGAGGTCCTCTACAGCAAATACGGCGGGACCGAGATCAATGACCCGGACAACGGAGAGGACCTGCTCGTCTTGCGCGAGTCCGACGTCCTCGCCCTGGTCGAGTCATAAGGAGACTGAACAATGGCTCACAAGGAGATCAAGTACAACTCAGACGCACGGCAGGCGCTCGAGAAAGGCGTCGACGCCGTAGCGAACGCTGTCAAGGTCACGCTAGGCCCCAAGGGCCGATACGTGGTGCTCGACAAGAAGTTCGGCGCGCCGACCATCACCAACGACGGTGTGACGATCGCGCGTGAGATCGAAGTCGAGGACGTCTTCGAGAACCAGGGCGCCCAGCTCGTACGCGAGGTCGCGACCGCGACCAACGACGTCGCCGGCGATGGCACCACCACGGCGACCGTGCTCGCACAGGCGACCGTCCGTCAGGGACTCAAGAACGTCGCGGCGGGCGCCAACCCGCTGGCACTCAAGCGGGGCATCGAGAAAGCAGTGGATGAGGTCGTGGCGAACATCGCCGCGCAGGCGAAGGAGGTCTCCGGCAAGGACCAGATCGCGCGTGTGGCGACGATCTCAGCCGGCGACGAGGCGATCGGCGACGTGATCGCCGATGCGATCGAGAAGGTCGGCAAGGACGGCGTGGTCAACGTCGAGGAGGGGCAGACGTTCGGCATGGACCTCGAATTCACCGAGGGCATGCAGTTCGACAAGGGCTACATCTCGCCCTACATGGTCACCGACCAGGACCGCATGGAGGCCGTTCTCGAGGACCCCTACATCCTGATCGCAAACCAGAAAATCGGCTCGGTCCGCGACGTGCTGCCGGTGCTCGAGCAGGTGATCCAGAGCGGCAAGCCGCTGCTGATAATCGCCGAGGACGTCGAGGGCGAGTCACTCGCGACGCTCGTCGTCAACAAGCTGCGCGGAACGTTCACCGCGGTTGCCGTCAAGGCTCCCGGATTCGGCGATCGCCGCAAGCGCATGCTCGAGGACATCGCGATCCTCACCGGCGGCGAGGTCATCACCGAGGAGCTCGGCCTGAAGCTCGAGAACACCAAACTCGAGCAGCTCGGCCGGGCGCGCCGCGTGGTCGTCAGCAAAGACACCAGCACCGTCATCGACGGCGCCGGTGACGGCGAGGGGATCAAAGGCCGCATCAACCAGATCAAAGCCGAAATCGAGAACACGGACTCGGACTTCGACCGTGAGAAGCTCCAGGAAAGGCTCGCAAAGCTCTCCGGCGGAGTGGCGGTCGTGAAGGTCGGCGCGGCGACAGAGACCGAGATGAAGGAGAAGAAGCACCGCGTCGAGGACGCGTTGCAGGCCACACGGGCTGCTCTCGAGGAGGGCATCGTGCCCGGCGGCGGCGTCGCGCTGCTGCAGGCCGGCAAGTCGGTCAGCGTCGACGGTGACGGAGACGACGACGAGAAGACCGGCGCCCGCATAGTGCTGCGCGCGCTGGAGGAGCCGCTGCGTCAGCTCGCCGAGAACGCCGGCCTGGAGGGCTCGGTCGTCGTCAACGAAGTCCGCAACGCCAAACCAGGGTTCGGCCTCAACGCGTCGACGAACAAGATCGAAGATCTCGTTGCCGCAGGCGTGATCGACCCGGCAATGGTTACGCGCTCGGCGCTGCAGAACGCCGCGTCGATCGCGAAGAACATCCTCACGACGGAGGCGATCGTCGCGGAGATGCCCGAGAAGGAAGGCGCAGGCGCCGGCGGAGGTATGCCGGACATGAGCGGGATGATGTAAGGCTGAAGCTGAATCGCTCAGCTGCCGATAGCGGACCTGGAGGGCCCGGCATGACGCCGGGTCCTCCACCTGTTTCCAACCCTAGACGGCCTCCACGCCCCGCGGGCCCGCGCCGACATACTTCGCCGTCGGCCGGATCAGCTTCGCCTCGCGCTTCTGCTCGAGGATGTGAGCCGACCAGCCGGCGACCCGCGCACAGGTGAACATCGGCGTGAACAGGTCCGGCGGAACTTCGGCGAGGTCGAGGACGACGGCCGACCAGAACTCGACGTTCGTCGCCAGCACTCGGTCGGGCCGGCGGGCATGAAGCTCGGCCAGCGCCGCCTTCTCCAGGGCCTCTGCGGCCTCGAAGCGCCGCGAGCCGAGTTCGCGGCAGGTGCGACGCAGGACCCTCGCACGCGGATCTTCGGCACGGTAGATGCGGTGGCCGAATCCCATCAGCCGCTCGCCCCTGTCGAGCGCGTCGGAGACCCAGCGTTCGGCATCTCCCATCGCTTCGACCTCGTCGAGCATCTTCAGCACGCGTGAGGGGGCGCCGCCGTGAAGCGGACCCGATAGCGCTCCCACTGCCGCCGACAGCGCGGCCGCGACGTCGGCGCCCGTGGAGGCAACCACGCGTGCCGTGAACGTCGACGCGTTCATCCCGTGCTCCGCCGCCGAGATCCAGTACGCGTCGATCGCCTTGACGTGGTCGGGGTTGGCCTCGCCGCGCCAGCGGATCAGGAAGCGCTCGGGGATGCTGCGGCCCTGGTCGACCTCGGACTGGGGCACGGGCGGCTGGCCGACGCCACGAGCCGACTGGGCGACGAACGAGAGGGCCATCACCGACGAGCGCGCGAGGTTGTCGCGGGCCTCCTCGTCGGAGATGTCGATCAGCTGGCCGAAGCCCCACTCAGGCGCCAGCATCGCCAGCGCCGACTGCACGTCGACACGATGATCGCCCGAGCGCACCGTGAGAGCGTGCGGTTCGGCCGGCGGCAGGCCCGGCTTGAAGTGTCCGTCCACGAGCAGGCCCCAGACGTGCTCGTAAGGAACGACTCCGACCAGGTTCTCGATATCGACGCCGCGGTAGCGCAGCGCGCCGCCCTCTTTGTCGGGCTCGGCGATCTCGGTTGCGAAGGCGACGACGCCTTCGAGGCCCGACTGGACCTCAGATGCTTCTTGAACCGCGCTCATGGCACTCGCTTTCTGAGCTTGATGCTTGACGGGGTAGCTGCCTTGTGGGCAGAGCCATATCGTCGCAGGAATGCCTGCATGGGTAGGCTGTCCGTCGGACGCCAGCCGTCCGGCCGATAGCGAGTCGGCCGTCAACCAGAGGAGGAATCGTGTCCGACAGCGATCTGATGTTCCGCCCGGCGACGGAGCTCGCGGGCATGGTGCGTTCGGGAGAGGTCTCGGCGCGTGAGCTCGTCGAATGCTCGCTCGAGCGGATCGACGAGCTGAACCCGAAGCTCAACGCGTTCGTCGACGTCGACGCCGAGCGAGCGCTCGACACGGCCGATCGCATCGGATCGGGCGATGAGCGTCCCTTCGCGGGCGTACCTGTCGCGATCAAGAACAACCGCCCCGTCGAGGGCCTGCGGCTCACCTACGGCTGCTCGCTGATGGCGGACAACCTCTGCGATTACGACCACAACATCACGCGCCGGCTGAAGGACGCGGGCTTCGTGATCGTGGGCACCACCACGCTCCCCGAGTACGGGATCCTGCCGACGACCGAGGCGCGTCTCTTCGGCCCCACGCGCAACCCATGGGATCTCGAGCGCACCCCGGGCGGCTCGTCCGGCGGGGCCGCGGCCGCGGTGGCGGCCGGCATCGTGCCGGTGGCGCATGGCAACGACGGTGGCGGCTCGGTCCGCATCCCTGCCGCCTGTTGCGGCCTCGTCGGTCTCAAGCCCAGCCGCGGGCGCATCTCGGCGGCGCCGGAACTGGGCGACTCCTCGCTGGGGATCGACGGCATGCTGACCCGCACCGTCGCCGACACGGCAGCGATCCTCGACGTGCTCGCCGGCTACGAGCCGGGCGACGCGACGTGGGCGCCACCGCCGCTCGAGCCCTTCGTAGAGGCGGCGGCTCGCGAGCCGGGCTCGCTGCGCATCGCCGCCACGACCCTGCCGCCGATTCCCGACGCGGTCGTCGACCCAGTCTGCGCGGGTGCCGTCGCCGACGCCGCCGAGCTGCTGCGCTCGCTCGGACATGAGGTCGAGGAGGTCACGCCGCCATGGCAGATCGAGGGCCTCTCTGAGCTGTTCGGCGCGGTCTTCTCGGTCCACATCTCCCTGTCGATCGCCTACTCGGGCATGGTCGCCGGTCGCGAGCCGGCCGCTGAGGACATGGAGCCGATGAGCTGGGCGATCTACTCGATGGTCAAAAAGCTCGGCGCCGTCGAAAACATGGCGGCGGTCGTGCAGCTGCAGTCGCACACGCGCAGGCTTGTCAACTTCCTCGAACCATATGACGCTCTGCTCACGCCGGCGCTCGCAGAGCGCCCGCTACCGCTGGGGACGCTCGACACCGCCGCGCCCGAACCAATGTCGACCTTCACCCGCTCTGGTCTGTTCACACCGTTCACACCCGTGTTCAACGCCAGCGGCCAGCCTGGCATCTCACTGCCTCTGTACGAGGGTGAGGACGGCCTGCCGCTCGGCGTGCAGCTCGTCGGGCGTCCCGCTGCCGAGGGCGCCCTGCTCGCGCTTGCCTCACAGCTGGAAGAGGCGAGGCCGTGGGCGCAGCGGCGCGCGCCGGTCGGCAGCGCGGTGCTCGACTAACGCACGGTGAACGAGAGGTAGCGAGCCGTCGCGGTGGCGCCCGACGGCTCGATCGGCGTGGCAGCGAGCCGGTAGTCGCCCGGCGCGAGCTGGCCGAGGTCGAGCGTGACCACGTTGCGGCCCGCGCTCCCCGTGACCTTGAAGCTGAGCTTCGTGCGCACGTAGCGGGAGCAGCTGCGGACGCCGCGCTTGCAGCGATGGCTGACGGTGCGCCGGTAGACGACGAACTGCACCCCGCCGGGCGCTGAGAGCGTGTAACTGACCTTGGCCTTGCGCTTGTGGCGCGAGCTCTTGGATGCCAGCAGGTGAAGCTTCAGGTTCGAGACGACGAGGGGCGGTTCAGTGGTCAGTGTCACTGTAGGACTGGCTTGCGATGTGAGGAGCGCCGCCGCGGTCACGGTCGGCGCCAGCGCTGGAGTGGAGCCTGAGAGTGCGACGCTGATTTCCCCAGCCTGCGTGGTGAAGCCGAGCGATCCGCTGAAGCTACCAGGCACCGTCGGGCTGAATGCGACAGCCACCGTGAGCGACTGCCCCGGTTTGATCGCCGTGCCGCCAACGGGCAGGCCGGCGGCTTCAAACGGAGCCGGCGGCGCGCGCGGTGCGCTGACGTTGAGTGTGATGCCTCCCGTGTTCGTGAAGGTCACTTCGGTGGCGTGCCGGCTGCCGAGCGGAACGCTGCCGAATTCGATCGAGTTGGCTGAGGACGCCAGCGCCGGCCCGCTGAATCCGAACACTTCGCCTTCGCGGTTGCCTACATAGATATGTCCGCCGCTCGCATCCGGACGCGAGAACTTGGCGGCCCAGCCGATGGGCGCCGTCCACAGCCGCTGCGGCTTTTCTTCGACGGGGGTTGCACGGTAGGCCGACAGTTCGGCTTTTTCGCAGTGGGTGGTTTCGGAGCTCGGTGGGCAGCGCGTGGTCCAGAGGACCGCCGAGCCGTTGGTCGTGCCGTTCGAGGTCACGATCGGCGAGCCCGAGCCGAACCCGAATTCTTCCGTCCCGGTCGCAGCGGGCGACAGCTTGGGCACGCCTCCTTCGACGCCGTACTTGAAGTAGCGCAGATGGTCGAAGTTCTCGCTCCCGGTATTTGGTTTGGACACCCCAGGGATGTAGATGTAGCCGCCGTCACCTGGCCACAGGGCGGAGCCGTCCCAGACGCCGCCGTATTCTCCAAGGCCCTGCTCGTGCACGACGAGGTCGGTTTCAAGGGCCCCTTGCTTCATGCCCCCGAGGTTGCTGCGGTTGAGCAGATACAGCTCCCCTGTCTTGCTGGGCTGCACGAGCAGGTTCGGGACGGTGGTTTCTGTGCCGAAATACTGAGACGGAAGGGCAATCGGCGCCGCCGAGCCGAGGTCGAGGTCTTTTTCGTCGAGTTCAGCGTTGTTCGAGGGAGAGAAGAAGTCGATGGGTTTCAGTCCGCCTTTGCTCTGAACCTGCAGGCGGACTACCGACTCGCCCAGTTTCCCTTCGGGCGGTTTGTTCCCAGGTCCCTTTGGAGGGTCTCCTTTTCCGGGTGTTCCATTCGCGTTGGCAGTGGTGAGGAGGATTTGCCCCGGGACATCGGAGATCAGGCCACTCCCGGATTGCCAGATCGAGCCGCCTTCCAGCGACACCGTCCATTTCGTCGTGAGCTGCCCGGTGGTGGTCGAGACGCCGATTACCCAACCCTGGTACGGCGTGTAGTCGCAGTGGCTCCCGAAGCCGGCGTAGATCACCCCTTCCATCATCAACAGCCCTGGGCGCTGCAGCTGCTGCTTTGGTTCGAACGTCGCGGTTGGTTCATTTTCTGCTTTTCCCGAGATCTTTACCGGGAAACCTTCGTTTTCGCGCTCGTGGCCAGTGCCGAGATCGACTGCGTGCACGTACCAGGCAAGTTCACCCGATTCGCCGCTGACGTAGCGGTTTGAGACAAAGTATGCGACGTTCTTCGCCGTGTCGATCACCGGCGTGCTCGTGATGCCAACAGTGGGTTTGATGTCCGGACAGCCCGTTGAACCGAATTCCGTCCACTTCACAGGCGCGCCGAAGTTCTTTTCCCACCGTACAGCCCCGGTGACGGGATCGAGGCCGTAGGCCCAGTTGGCCTCGGTGACCACGAGGAGCGTCCCGTTCGCAATGAGCGGCTGCGCGAAGATCGCTCCGTTGAGCTGTGTCTTGAACGCCTGACCGAAGGCGCTCGGCGTGACCGAGGCTGGCGTCAAGGCTGGCTCGTCGGGATACCAGCCTGTGCGCAGATTGTCGGCCGCGCCCGTCACTTCGGCGGACGCCGAGCCGGCATAGCAAAGGACCACCGCCGCCGCGACAAGCGCGACCTTCCAAAACCCCCGCTGGTACCGCACCCCGGAAATTCTTGCTACCCCCGTCCTTGGCGGCGACTTTTACGCTCAACGTCCCCGTCCTTAGGGGCGACTGCTCTGCCGAAAGGTAGCGGAGTTTCCGCTATTTGCAACTTTCGTGCCCGCCCGGCGTGTCGCCTAGGCAGCGATCCCGAGTACGGCCGCCATCCGCTGCGGCCTCACGCCGAGCGCTTCGGCGTCGGCGGCGCCGCGGACGGAGGTCATCGGCGACTCCATCAGCTCCGCCTCATCCCAGGTGGCGAACGCCCTGGAGCCGACCGTTGCCTCCAGCAGGCGCAGGCTGCGCGAGACGATGGCGGTTGGGACGTGAAGCAGCGGCCGCTTGCGGCTCAGCGAACGCAGCACGGTCCGCACGATCTCGCTGTGGCTGAGCGTTTCGGGGCCGGCCAGCTCATACCGCTCGCGGTGGTCGGTCCCAGGCTCGCGAAGGGCCCCAGTGATGCAGGCCGCAGCGTCCTCGGCCCAGATCGGCTGAAAGACGGCTCGCCCGCGACCGGAGAGCGGCATCACCGGAAGCCACGCCAGACGCTCGAGCAATGTCAGCCACGGGTCCCCGGGGGCATAGATGATCGAGGGGGCGAAGATCGTGGAGCGCAGATCCGCCTCGGCCACGGCCTGCTCGGCAAGCGCCTTCGCGCGGAAGAACCTCGAACGGTGGTGCGTCGAGGCGCCGAGCACTGAGAAGAACAGGAAGCGCTCCACGCCGGAGCGCTCGGCCGCCTCGACCATCCGCCATGTCGCGATCCCGTTGAGCTCCTCGATCGACCCTCGCGGCTGGTCGCGGATGGATGCCGCGAGATGCACCACCGTCTGCACCCCTCGCAGCGCGTTGCGGAACGAGGGAGGGTCCGTCAGGTCGCCGAGCGCGATCTGCACGCGCACGCGTTGGGCGCCGAGGCGGCGGGGGTCGCGCACGAGGCAGCGCACCTGCTGCCCTTCGGTCACCAGACGCCGCAGCAGCGCGGAGCCGACCAGCCCGGTTGCGCCGGTGAGCAGCAGCATCGACCCAACCTAGCGGAGTCGGTTACGGCGCAAGATCGTTGAGTCGGCAATCATCTACGATGGAGGCCGGGCCCGACGGCCCGCATCCGTAAAATTGCGATCTCCCCTGTAGATCCCCTCAAACCAACCAGGAAAGAAGCGAATGGCCTACGTTATCGCCGAGCCGTGCATTGGCACCAAGGACAACTCCTGCGTCGAGGTGTGTCCGGTGGACTGCATCCACCCGACGCCCGACGAGCCCGGATACGACGCGGCCGAGATGCTCTACATCGACCCCGAGGAGTGCATCGACTGCGACGCCTGCGTCGAGGCCTGCCCGGTGGATGCCTGCTTCGCCGAGGACCAGCTGCCCGACGAGTGGCAGAAGTACTCGCAGATCAACGCCGAGTACTTCGCCAACCTGCGCTAGGCGCTGCGGGCGGCGCGCTCCGCCGACAGGTAGTCGTGATGGAGCACGTCGAAGATCGGCACATCGTCGATCTCCTCGCCGAGCGCGCCGCGCAGCCGCACCGAGTCGAAGCTGTGTGACTGCGGGGCGATGGGATTGACCGTGATCGCCTCGAGCGCGATTGGGTCGAGCGTCTGGATCGCGAGGCCCTGGCGGGCATACCACTCCGGGCTCCTCTCCGAGAGGAACACGTGCGTGCTGTCGGCGACGACGAGCACGAGCTCGCCCTCGCGACCGCGGCGGGCACGCAGCAGGCCTTGCATGAACGCCTCGGGGAGCGCACCCCGCACGACCAGCCAGCGCGCTGGCGCGTTCGCGTCGAGGAGCGCCGCAATCTGCTCCGCCTCGCCGCTCAGCACGAATCGCGGCGCCAGCTCGACCGCCCCGTACTCCTCGTCGACGAGCAGGCTCGCGGCCTCCTCGCCCGCACCTGAACGAGTCGCGAGCGCGCGGACACGCTGGTCCTCCAGCTGCGGCAGGCGCACCACCTCCACGGCGTCGGCGGTCAGAGCCACGACCTCCGCGAGCTCTGTGCCGAGGACTGCCCCGGTCGACATCAGCAGGCCGTCGGTGACCGCCGGCGAGGACGCTGCCCGTCGATCGATCGCGCCGTCGATGAGCACCTGCTCGGCGCCGTGGCCGAGCATCGCGTCGCTCACCGCCCGGACGTCCTCGGCCGCGCTCGGCCCGGCCACCTCGATCGTGCCGCGATCCCGCAGGCGCGCGATCTGGACGCGCCCGAGCGGCGTGCGCACGCCCGTGTTCTCCAGCACCGTATGGGCGATGCCGCTGGCGCTCAACAGCCCGTCCGTCGTCGCCACGAGGCTGCCGGCCACGAGGCGCACGCGCGGCTTCTCGATGCGCGAGTCGATCACGTCCCGCTCCTCCCCGTCACGGCCGACGGAGGTCACGCCGATCAGCCGTCCCTCCGCCTCCAGCTCCCGCAGCAGCGCGGCGAGCGTCTCCGTCTTGCCGGTGTTCTTGGCGAGCCCGACCAGCGCGAGCCGCCTCACCGCGGCGGTCAGCTCGGACAGGAGCACGCGTCAGCCGCTGCTCGCCACGCGCGCGGCGAGCTCGCGGACGATGAACGTCGCCAGGTGGTGGGGGTAGGTGCCTTTGGAGAAGCCGGCGTCGTAGCCCAGCTCCTTGGCGAGCTCGCTCGAGACCCGCGGGCCGCCGCACGCGAGGATCATGTCGCGACGCCGGCCCTCGGCCTCGACCATCTCCACCAGCTCGGTCAGATTCTGCACGTGCAGGTTCTGCTGGGTGACGGTCTGCGAGACGAGGATCGCGTCGGCGTCAACCTCGATCGCCTTGGCGAGCAACACGCTGTTGGGGACCTGGCTGCCGAGGTTGTAGGTCTCGAATGAGCGGTAGCCCTCGAGGCCGTGGTGGCCGTGGTAGCCCTTGAGATTCAGCATCGCGTCGATGCCGACGCTGTGCGTGTCCGAACCCGTGCTGGCGCCCACCACGACGATCTTGCGACCCACATGCTCGGCGGCGAAGTGTTCGATCTCATCCTCGGTCATGTACTCGATGTTGAAGCCCTCTCCCTCGAGCGCCGTGAAGTCGACCGTATGCGCGCACGCGCCGTACATGACGAAGTAGGTGTACCCCTCGGTCAGCTGCTCGTAGTGCACCACCTCCGGCTCGTCGAAGCCCATCTTCCCGGCGAGCTCCAGCGCCGCCTTGCGCGCCGCCAACGAGTAGGGCACCGGCAGCGTGAAGCTGAGCTGCACGAGGCCGTCTCCGCGATGGTCGGCGTAGGGCTTGACGGCGGCGAGGTCGATCTCGCTAGGCATAGCTCGCCTCGTCGGCGACGGCCCGGTCGTGCATCAGCTCGACCACGGGGTTGAAGTAGCCATCCTCGGTGGTGACTATCCCCTCGATCCCGCGACCGTCGTCGACCCTGCGGCTCACGTCGCCGAAGCTCGCGTCCTCGATCGCCTGCAGAAGGCCCGTCTGCGCGATCCGCTCCAGCAGCTCCCGCGCTCCCGCCAGCACCTGCTGGGCGTGCGTCTGGATGATCCCTCCGGCCTTGAACTCGATCTCCTCGCCGAGGTCGCGAGCGGCGTTGAAGACGTAGTCGACGTTCTGCAGGCCGAGCACGCGATCGTGGATGTGGGGAGTGAAGATGCCCTCGGTCGGGACGCCGATCGTCTGGACGCCCTGGCCCGTCGCGATCGTCACGAGGTTGAAGAGCGTGTCGCACGCGTGCGTGCGGAAGAGGTTGCCGTCCATGTGGCGCGTGGGAGGCATGTACTTGACCGGGCAGTCCGGGAACAGCTCGCGCGTCAGCTGGGCCTGCGCCCACTCATACAGCAGGCCGTTGGTCACGGGCACGTCGATCTCGAACGCGTCGCCCAGCGCGATCTGGGCGTCGGGCACGCCCGAGGCGCGTGCCAGCTGGTGGTTGATGAACTGCGAGGCCGTCACCGACGGCGCCGCCTCCAGCGCGTCGGCCGTCCGCAGGTAGTTGTCCTCGCCCGTGTTGATGACGACGCCGAAGTACCCGTTGATCATCCGCGAGATCCGCTGGTCGATCAGACCACGCACGACGTTGATGTCGCGGTAGAGGATCCCGTAAAGGGCGTCGTTGACCATGTTGTCGAAGCCCTCCCAGGCGCCCATCACGGCGATCTCCGACATGCACAGCCCCGAGCAGAAGCTCGACAGGCGCACGTAGCGCCCGTGCTGCTCGGACCACTCATCCATCGCCTCGCGCATGATCCGGAAGTTCGCCTGCGTCGCGAACGTTCCGCCGTAACCCTCCGTCGTCGGCCCGTAGGGCACGTAGTCGAGCAGGCTCTGAGCAGTCGAACGGATCACCGCGACGATGTCCCCGCCGGCCTCGGCGACGGCCTTGGCGTGGACGACGTCCTCGTAGACGTCTCCCGTGGCCGTGAGCACATAACGCAGCGGCGCCGGCGCGTCGCCGAGACGCTCGCGCATCGAGCGGCGCTCCTCGAAGCGTCGGGAGATCTCCCTCAGGCGCACGCCGCACTCCTCGGTCACCCGCTCGCGGATCGTCTCCTCGGGAGCCAGCTCGAGAGCACACAGGTCGAGCTCCCCGGCGCTGACGGCCTCGGCGATGTCCTGCGGCGTGCGAGCAGTCTGGGTCATTGCGTTGCCGATCCAGTAGGCGATCCCGCGCCCGAGGCCGCCTCGATCGTGCACGTGATCGACGAGCACGTTCGGCAGCGGCACTTCCAGCGCGTCGGCTCCGTCGATGCCCAGCAGGCGCGTGACGCTGCGCTCCACGGAGACCGTCGTGCGACCGGCGATCCGCTCTGAGACCTGATCGGCGATCTGCTTGGCGGCCTGCCGGCACGCGGCGATCACGCCCGGATCGAGATCGAGCTTGCTCTGGGGCCCATCGGTCGAGGGGCTCATCTCAGCTCCCTCACGATCGGGAAGGGAATCACCTCGCGCAGCGTGTCGCGTTCGGTGAGAATCATCACGAGCCGGTCGACGCCCATGCCGCCGCCGGCGGTCGGCGAGTAGCCGTACTCGATCGCCCTCGCATACTCCTCGTCGTTCGGGTGCGGGACGTCCGCGTCATCGACCAGGCGCCTCTTGCGCTGGTCGACGAACCGCTGCCACTGGTCGACGGGGTCGTTGAGCTCCGTGTCGCCGCTGACGAGCTCGATGCCGCCGATCACCGCGTCGAAGTGCTCGGCCAGCTCGGGATGCTTGGAGTGGCGCTTGGTGATCGGGAAGGGCTCGAGCGGGAAGTCGAAGACGTGCGTCGGCTGGTTGATCGTGCTCTCGATTTTCTCGGAGTAGATGTCGGCCACCACCTCCGCCCAGGTGGCGGCGGGGTCCATCGGCTCGTCCAGCAGCTCGGCGAGCTGCTCGCGGGTTGACTCCATGAAGTCGAGGCCGAAGCGCTCGTGGATCAGCTCGCGCATCGTCACGCGCCGCCACGGCTCCGCAAGGTCGATGTCCTCGCCATTGCGCTTGATCACGGTGCGCCCGAGCGCCTTGCGGGCAACGTCGCGGAACATTTCTTCGGTCACCGTGGCCACGTCGTTGTAATCGGAGTAGGCGCACATGAACTCGATGATGGTGAACTCCGGCGAGTGCTTCGGGGAGATGCCCTCGTTGCGGAAAACCTTGCCCATGTCGAAGACGTTCTCCATGCCGCCGACGATGCAGCGGTTCAGGAACAGCTCAACCGAGATGCGCAGGTAGAGGTCGCGGTCCAGGGCGTTGTGGTGGGTGGTGAAGGGCCTGGATCCGGCACCCCCGGCCAGCGACTGCAGGGCGGGCGTTTCGATCTCCACGAAGTTGCGTTCTGCCAGCCATTCGCGGATCGCCAGGACGATCTTGTTGCGCGTGATGAACAGCTCGCGCGTCTCCTCGTTGGCGAGCAGGTCGAGCTCGCGGTAGCGGTATCGCGTGCCGGTGTCCCCCAGTCCGTGGTGCTTGTCCGGCGGCGGCCGGAGCGTCTTGGTGAGGAGCGTCGACTCCGTGACCGCGAGGGCGAGCTGTCCGCGCTGCGTCACGTACACGCTCCCCACGATGGCCACGATGTCGCCGATGTCGAGGTTCAGGATCCGGTTGTAGGCCTCCTCGCCGAGCGAGTCAACGCGAACGACCGCCTGGATCGACCCTGACAGGTCGCGCACGTCCAGGAACGCGGTCTTGCCGTGCACGCGGCGGGCGATCAGCCGGCCGGCTATCTGGTAGCGAAGGTCGGGGTGCTCTCCCTGCTCGAGCGCGGCCGGGTCGTGCGCCGAGATCACGTCGGCGATCAGCGTGCGGCTGTCCCACAGGCTGACCGGCGGATAGGGATCGATCCCCTCCGCCCGCAGCCGTTCCATCTTCGCTCGGCGTTCGTCGAATTCGACGACGCCCTCGCGCGTGTCGCTGTCGCCGGTCTGGGACCGGTCGTCCTGCTCCTCCTCCTGCTGATCCTGTACTGGCATTTTGAAGACGATCCTCTCAGGTGGCACGTTCTTGTCAAGCGACCGGCCGTCGAGTCGGCCCGTGCGGGCGCGTCGGCTCAGGCCGGATCGGCCTGCGAGTCGGGGACGGGCATGTCGGCTGGCGGGCGGGCCCGAAGCTCAGGCCATCGGCAGCGACATGCCCACGGGTTTCGGGCTGGACGCTTCGTCTGCGACCTGGACGTCGTCGAGGATGGGGAGCACCGGCAGCTCGAGTGGAGCCATGGCGATCAGCCCACGCGCAACCTGGTGTATCGCCTGGGAGGCGGGATCGTCGGGGTCCTCGATCACGAGCGGCGTGCCGCTGTCGGCGTGCTCGCGCAGCGGCATCGTCAACGGCACCCTCCCGAGCAGGGGAACGTCGAGCTCGTCGGCGAGCTCCTTGCCGCCCCCCTCGCCGAAGATCGTGAAGCGCTCTCCCGAGGGCGTCGTGAAGCTGGACATGTTCTCGATCACGCCGCCGATCTCGAGCGAGACCTTGTGGGCCATCTGCGCCGCACGGCGGGCGACCTTCTGGGCGGTCTGCTGAGGGGTCGTCACGATCACGAACTGCGCCTGCGGCAGCAGCTGCGCGAGCGTCATCGACACGTCGCCCGTTCCGGGCGGAAGGTCGATCAGCAGGTAGTCCAGCTCGCCCCAGTCGACGTCCTTGAGGAACTGGCTCAGCGCCTTGTGCAGCATCGGCCCGCGCCACACGACGGCCGCGTCCTCCTCGACGAAGAAGCCGATCGACATCACCTTCACGCCGTGCGCCTCGAGCGGGATGATCTTCCGCTCCGCCGACACCGGCGGCCGGGTCGAGCCGAGACCGTACATGCGCGGGATCGAGTACCCCCACACGTCGGCGTCCAGAACTCCGACACGCTTGCCCTCACCGGTGAGCGCGGCGGCGAGGTTCGCGGTCAGCGTGGACTTGCCGACGCCGCCCTTGCCTGAGCCGATGCACAGCACGTTCGAGACCTGTGCGAGCGAGCCGTCGGGCAGGCTGCCGCGGCCGAGCTTCTGCTGCAGGGCAGCCTTCTGTCCGTCGCTCAGGACGTCGAAGTAGACGTTCACGTGCGCCACGCCCTCGAGCGCCGAGACGGCCTCGGCGACAGCCGTCTGGAAGTGTCCCTTGATGGGGCAGCCCGGTGTCGTCAGCGAGACGGTGATGTCGACGACGCCGTTGGCGCCGATGTCGATCGAGCGGACCATGTCCAGCTCGACGATCGAGCGATGAAGCTCGGGATCGATGACGACCTCGAGCGCGCTGAGGATCTCGTCCCTGTTGCTCATCCGGTCATTGTGGCAAACGTGCGGCCGACCGCGGGTGACTGCGAGCCGATCGGGCTTGCGGAGCTGCCAAAAAAAGACCCGCGGACGGTGGGGGCCGCCCGCGGGTCGAGGGAGGAGAGGGTGCTACTACTGCCGGCGGGATATGAGGCCGGCAGACTCTCCCGCTGCCGGCCCTCTCCGGGTCCGGGCGGGGGAAGCTCGTGGCTCAGACGAGGCTCAGGATGCGCTCCTGGACTCGGTTCGCCAGCTCGGGGACGCGGTTCGCGATGTCCGGGACCTGCTTGGCCACGTTCTCACGACGAGAGTCGAGGTCGTTCACCGATTTCTCGAGCTCGCGACGACGCTGGCGCAGTTCACGCTCGAAGCGCACGCGCGCTTTGCGCACCTCGCGCTCGAGCCGGTTGCGGGCGGTCGCTCCACGACGCTCGAACCGGCGCAGCTGCGCCTGGGCCTTGGTGGGGGAGGAGTAGGTCGAGATCGTGTCACTGACCGTCGAGACGACTTTGTCGCGGGCGACGAGAGCTGCGCCGACGGGGATGAGCACAGCGCGCTCGGCGTAGTCGCCGAACACGTCAGCGGTCTCACGCGTCGCGGCCTGCGTCTGGCGCACGGCGGACTCGGCCTGGTGCGTCGCACGCGTGCGAGCGGCCTTGGCGCGGGAGCCGTTCGCTTTCGTTGCTTTGGTGCGCGTCGATGCTTTCGCCGAAGCGGTTTTTTTGCGTGCTTTTCGCGGTTTGGCGCTGCTGGAAGATGTTTTGCTGACGGGTGGCATCTAGGAAGATCTCCTCTTCTTTCCCCGCTCCAACGGCGGGGGCTTTGTTGGGTCGTCTGTTACGAACACCTGTTTGTAACCCGTATGCAAGAGATTGTTACACGGGCATCCTAGCAGCACGTGAATACCCCGTAATCAAGCCACTCCAAACCGCGGAGCTTGTAACAGGAGGAACATGCGTTCGATGTTTTCCGCGCTGTTTGCGAGCCTACGCACCGGCCTGCGTGGCCTCGCTCATCCGCGCGAGCCACTGGGCGGGCGCATGCAGCTCGGCGGTGCTGGGCAGGGCGTCGGGTCCGCTCCAGGCGCGCGCAAGAGCCTCGCGGCCCCCTTCGCGCACGACGGCGTCGCAGAACCGTCTTCCGATCTCATACTGGCGCAGCTTCAGCTCGAGGCCGAGCAGGCGCTCGAGCACCCGCCACGGCAGCCCGCGGGACTCACGCCTGCGCGTCATGGCCGCCCGCAGGCGCGGTAGCGACGGCAGGAACTCGGCGCCCACAGCGTCCATCGTGTGCTCGGCGTGGCCCTCGATCAGGGACATCGCCGCCTGCATGCGCTCGACCAGTTGCCAGCGCTCCTCGCCGAGCGTCAGCCGCAGCAGCTCCCCGCGGCGGGCGCGCTCGAGCATCTCGCGCAGCTCGCCCGCGCCGGGCAGGCGCGGGGTCCGGGGGCTCGCCGCTCCGTTTGCGCCGGCTCCGTTCGCGGAGCGCCCCGTCACCGCCACCTCCAGCCCGTCGATCAGCTCGGCCAGCATCCCGCCGAGGTGGTCGCGCAGCCATGGCGCTCCCGAGAACTGCACGGCATGGGTGATCTCGTGGATCGTCACCCACAGGACCAGCTCGTCGCGATCGACGCCCAGGTTGCGTGCGGCCTGCGCCAGATTGGGTGCGAGCAGCAGCAGTCGCGGCGGCGCCGACGCATCGAGCAGCGCGAGGTCGTACTGGCCCAGCACCCGCTGGGAGAGCATGCCCGTCAGGGCGCCAACCTGCGCGCCGAGCAGGAAGCCGGAGGCGGCCCGCAGCGGACCGGACAGCACGCCGCTCTGCTCGCCCAGCCGATCGGTCAGGCGCCCCAGCAGCGGGCGCATGCCCTTCAGGTTCGCCGCTATCCAGGCGGAGCGGTCGACGAACTCGAGGGGAGGCAGTCGGGCCGGCAGCTCGAGGCCGCTGTAGTCGCTGACGCGCTTGGCGAAGTCGTGGGCGAGCGGCTCGACCGAGGCCGGGCGCAGGCCTCCAGACGGAGGGGAGCCGGCGATCAGCTCGCCGATCCGCTGCGCAGCTCGCCAATCGATCGGGTCCATCTGAAGAGCGTAGCCCGGCGCGGGCCCCTCTCCGGCTAAGCGGCGATGCCCGGCCTCGCGCGACAAGGATGTCGCCGAGCCACGTGTTCTCGGGGACGCTCGTATCCTAGGGTGGTGTCCGTCTCCAGAAGCGCCTCCGCGCCACCCGGCGGCCCGCCGGGCGAGGAGCACGGGGCGGGTGCCTTCCTGGAGCGCGCGGAGGTGCGCGACGTGCTGGCCTGGATGCGGCTGCTCATCGATCCGCGCGACGCCGCGGCCGTCGTGCGGGCGCTGGCCCGGCCACCGATCGAGCTGCGACAGGTCGAGCTCGCCCGCGTGATCCAGGTCGCGCGCCGCCGCAAGCTCGACCTCGTAGCGGGTCTCGGCGCTGCCACCGAGTCGCCGCAGGTGCCACCTGAGGCGCGCGAACGCATCCAGCGCTTCGTCGAGCTTCACCGTGGCGCTGCCGCCGGGCTCGACGAACTGGGTCCCGAGACGTTCATCGGCGAGCTGATCGAGAGCCTGGGCGTGCGCGGTCGAGCTCTGCTCACGCCCGAGGACGCCGCCGGACAGCGGGCGAGCCTCGAGCAGCTGCGCGAGCTCGCCTGCGCGTTCGTGCGCGGCAGGCCGGCGTCGACGGCCCGCGAGCTCGCCCTGCACCTGGCCGGATTGGCACCGCATTCCCGCCAGGAGAACCGCGCGGTCGAGCGACTGGAGGTCGCGGCGAGGGACTCGGACGGCGGTGAAGGCGAGGCGGTCGCGCCCACGGGCGAGGCTGCCGCGGGACCGTTGGAGCTGACGCTTGCGCTGCTGCGAGAGGAGGTGCTGGACGGCGTGGGGCGCATCGGCGGCCGCCTCGGCGAGCTGCGCCTCGACACCGATCTGGACGTCTCTCACGGCATCGTTCGCTACCTCGAGCTGCTGAAGCTGGCCGCGCTCATACAGCGGCCGGCCGGTCAGAGCATGGAAGAGGCGCTCGACGACGTCAACGCCCGCCTGCTCGCGGCCGCGACGCCGTTGCAGCGCGAGATCTTTCAGACCTCGACGCTGGACGAGACGCTGCTCGCAGCCTCCCGCGGCGACCCCACCGAGCAGGACGATCGCGCGCGAGCGCAGGCGATCGCTCCCCGCGGCGAGCCTTCGCTCGGTCCGTTCCTTCCACGCAAGGGGATCGGCCTGGCTCTGTCCGCGTCCGACATCGAGACCTACCGGAGCTGCCCGCTGAGATACAAGTTCGCGCGCGTGCTGCGCATCCCGACCGAGCAGACGCTCCACCAGCGGTTCGGGATCGCGGTGCATCAGGTGTTGGAGCGCTACCACTCCGAAGGCGGAACGACACTCGAGCAGATGCTCGCGCTGCTCGACGCCGGCTGGCGCCGGGGCGGCTTCGGCGACAGCGAGCGCGAGCGCTGGCTGTCGGACAAGGCGCGCGAGGCGCTGACCCGCTACCACGCCCGCCTGGACAGCCAGGACTCCGAGCCGGTCTGGTTCGAGCGCGCGTTCGACTTCCGGCTGGGACCCCACCATCTGCGCGGGCGGGTCGACCGGGTGGACCGCCTCTTGTCGCGGGACGGTGAGGAGGAGTTCGAGCTGATCGACTACAAGACATCGCGCGCGAAGACGCCCGCCGAGCTCAATGACGACATCCAGCTCTCGTTGTATGCGCTCGCCGCGCGTGAAGCGTGGCAGCTGGAGTCCTCGAGGCAGGCGTACTACTACGTGCTCGACGATCGCAAGGTGCCGGTCCCGCGGGGCGAGCGCGACACCGATTCGGTCAAGGACATCGTGCTCGAGGTCGGCGAGGGCATTCTGGCCCAGCAGTTCGAGCCGACTCCCTCGCAGGCAGCGTGCTCGATCTGCGACTACCGCATCGTCTGCCCGGCAGCCGAGGGCTGAGCGCGCGGGGAGAGGTCGCTACTTGGCGTCCGGTCCCCGCTGGCGCAGGAAGCGCTGGAATTCGCGCGCGAGGATGTCGCCGGAGGGTACGTCCTCGGTTGGGCCCTCCTGGCTCTCCGTCGCCTGCTCCAGGCGTTCGACGAATGCCTGGATGTCGGGGTCGCTCTGCACCGCCAGCTCCACCTGGCGCTCGTAGTCGGCCGCGGCCGACTCGAGCTCGGAGACGTCCACCGAGACGCCGATCAGACCTTCGACCCTGCGCACCAGGGCGAGCGCCGCCTTCGGGTTGGCCGCCGCCGCGACGTAATGCGGCACCCCGGCCCACAGACTCGCCGATGGCAGGCCCGCGTCCGTACACGCGCCGTGCAGGATCCCGACGATCCCGGTGGGCCCCTCGTATGTCGAGGCCTGCATGCCAAGCCGCTCGACGAGGGCGGGATCGGATGCGTGGCCGGTGATCGCCACCGGGCGCGTGTGGGGCACGTCGCCCAGCAGCGCGCCCAGGGATACGACGACCTGCACGCCGAGAGCCTCGGCGAGATCGATGAGGTTTGCGCTGAAGGCGCGCCAGCGCATCGACGGCTCGACTCCCTGCACGAGCACCAGGTCGCGCGGCGCCCTCGGAGCCGGCGCTTCGAAGACCTCGACGCTCGGCCACACGATCTCCCGCTTGCCACCGTCCGCGAAGCGGACGCAAGGGCGGTTCGCCTGGAAGTCGTAGAACTCCTCAGAGTCGATCCGTGCGAAGCGGCGAGCGTTGAGTGCCGATGCCAGGAACGACACCGCGCTCGAGGCTGCGTCCCCGGCGTCGTTCCAGCCCTGGAAGGCACAGACCATCGCTGGGGCCCTGAGGCCATCCGGACGTCTGTCCCAGATGAGGGGCTGCATCCGAACCACCGTACATCATGAGCGGATGGCCTCCCTCGTGCATACGTCAAAGGAACGAGAGCAATCCGTCGCCACCCTGCGTGCCGCGGAAGAGGTCGACGGCGTGTTCGCCTGCACGCGCAAGGAGCGCCAGATCTCGCGCGCGGGCACTCCGTACCTGACCGTCGAACTGCGCGACGGCACGGGGACGATCCTCGCCCGTGCGTTCCGCGAGGCCGACGTGCTCGCCGGGGGCTTCGAGCGAGGCGAGCTCGTCCGCGTGCGTGGGCGCGTGGAGCGCTTCCGCGACCAGCTGCAGATAGACCTCAGCGCGATCGCTCGGGCGGACGGCGACGACGCAGACCCCACCCGGTTCCTCCCCGTGGCCTATCGCGATCTCGACGAGCTCGATGGCTTCCTCGAGCATCTCGCGCGCGAGGTCTACGACCCCGGGCTGAAGAGCCTCCTCGAGCGGCTGCTCGGCGACGAGCAGCTGCGAGCCGACATCCGCTTGGCGCCCTGCTCGCCGCCGGCCGGGGCGGGCGGCCGCTCGGCAGGCGCCGGCCGGGGGGCTTCCGTCCACCACGCCTATCTCGGCGGCCTGCTCGAGCACACCGTCGCCGTCGCGACGCTGGCGCTCGAGCTCTGCGTCCTGCATCCGCGTCTGGATCGCGACATGCTGATCACCGCCGCGATCGTTCACGACCTCGGCAAGACGCGCGAGTTCACCTACGGCGCCGAGATACGGCAAAGCCGCGAGGGCAGGCTGCTGGGACACGTCGAGCTCGGCCTGCGCCTGATCGCCGGGCACATGCCCCACGAGATGCAGCAGGAGCGCAGGCTGGCGCTCGAACACACCGTGATCGTTCATCACGGCCCCGATTCGGCCTCGGCCCAGCGGTTCGCGTCCGCCGAGGCGCTCGCGCTCTATCGCCTGAACTCCCTCGACGCACATCTCAAGGGTGCGTTCGAGCTCGGTTTCCCCGCGCTCGACGCCTGACCTGGCGTCCCGGCAGGCATCGCCCCGGCAGGCATGCCGGTTAAGGGTCACCCGCACGCTGCCGATAAAGGCGTAATGGGTGACAGCGCCACGACAGAAGCACCCGCACCTGACGTAGGCGCACCGCGGACCGTCGACGGTGCGGCCGAGGAAAGCGTCACGGACAGCGCGGTCAGCGGCCTTTACCCGCCCCACCGCCCGGGTCGCTCCCCCCGAATGATCGGCGAGGTTGCCGTCGACCTCGGGTTCGCCGACCGCCTGGCGGTCGAGGAGGCGGTGGCCGTCGCACGAGCTCAGGGCCGGCCGACTGGCCTCGTGCTGGTCGAGCTGGGGGTGCTGCGCCACGACCAGCTCGCCCGCGTGGTGGCCGAGCGCTTCGGGCTGGACTTCGTGGACCTCTCCATCTTCGACCTCGACATGGGGGCGGTGAGCCTCCTCAGCGCCGAGACGGCCAAGCGCTATCAGGCGGTCCCGGTCGGCTTCGGCGAGGACGGCTCGCTGCTGCTGGCCATGGCGAACCCCACGAACGTCCTGACGATCGACGACGTCGCCATGATGACCGGCCGCCGCGTGCGCGCCGCCGCGGCATCGGTCGAGGACCTGAACCTGCTGCTCACACGTCTCACGCAGATGGACGAGTCGATCGAGGACCTCGTCGACGAGGAGACCGAGGACGGTCCCGACGGCGGTCTGCAGATCGACGAGGCCGACAGCGACGCGCCGATCATCAAGCTCGTGCATTCGATCGTCGGGCAGGCGATCCAGCTGGGGGCATCCGACATCCATGTCAACCCGGAGGAGGGCGACACGCGCGTGCTCTTCCGCGTGGACGGCGTGCTCGCTCCCGCTGCGACGGTCAAGCGACGAATGGCGGTGGGCGTCGTCTCGCGCATCAAGATCATGGCCGAGCTGAACATCGCGGAGAAACGCGTCCCCCAGGACGGCCGCTTCGCGATGACCATCGAAGGGCGCCGGGTGGACATCCGCGTGGCGACCCTCCCGCTCGTCAACGGCGAGGGCGTCGTGCTGCGGATCCTGGACAAGGGCGTGAAAGTCGAAGGGCTCGAGTCGCTGGGCATGCTGCCGGAGGAGCTCGAGCGCTTCACACGTGCCGTCAAGCGGCCGAACGGGACGGTGCTCGTGACCGGGCCGACAGGCTCGGGCAAGTCCACCACCCTGTATGCGGCGCTGCACCTCATCAACAACGGCGACCGCAGCATCATCACGATCGAGGACCCGGTTGAGCAGCGCATCGCGGGCATCAAGCAGATGCAGATCGCTCCCAAGGCGGGCGTCACGTTCGACCACGGACTGCGCTCGATGCTGCGGGCCGACCCCGACGTGATCATGGTCGGCGAGATTCGAGACCGAGAGACCGCTCACATCGCCGTCGAGGCCGCCCTCACCGGCCATCTCGTGCTCTCCACGCTGCACACGCGCGACGCGCCCAGCGCGCTGGGACGGCTGATGGACATGGGCATCGAGCCGTTCCTAATCTCCTCCGCGGTCGACTGCATCGTCGCCCAGCGGCTCGTGCGGGTGCTCTGCACCCACTGCAAGCGCCGGCAGGAGGTGCCCGAGCACATCCTCGCCGAGCACGGGCTGGCCGGAGCCGAACCGTATGAGGCGGTCGGCTGCTCGCGCTGCGGAGGCTCGGGCTATCGCGGCCGTATCGGCGTATATGAGGTGATGACGGTCACGGAGCGCATCCGCGCGTTGATACTCGCCCGAACTCCGATCGACGACATGATCGAAGTCGCCGTCGAGGAGGGCATGCGGCGTCTGCGAGACGACGGCTTGGAGAAGGTCCGCCAAGGCGTGACGTCGATCGCCGAGGTCGAACGCATGACCAACAGCGTCCTGTAGCGCTTCCGAGCGGCGAATGCGCGCCCGGCGCCGCGCAGGCGGGTGCGGACGACGCCGTCCGTTGACGGCGCCGTCCCACGCAGGACCACTCGCTATCTCCTCCTGGCGCCCGCCTTCCTGCCGGCCTTCCGGTGAGCCTTCTTGCCCCTGTGGTGCTTGAGGATGATCGGCGCCCTCGGGTTCAGGCGCGTACCGCCGGAGAACGTCGAGGGGGGGCAGCCCTGTGGGCGACCCAGCTCGAACGGTCCCGATATTGCCTGCACGACTGCGCCCTTTTCGAGGTACGCGTAGGTCACTGTCAGCAATGCATCGACCCTCGGCTCGGCGCATAGCTTGCTCCCGATCGCAAACTGTCCGGTGATCCACTCGTCCGGAGCCTTCGCGGCGCCGACGCAGTTGGCGGCGAATCCCGGTATGTCTCCAGAGCAGGAGAAGCTGTCGTTCAGCGGTTTCAGCAGAAGATCGGTCACCGTCGGTGGGCTCTGGATGCCGGTCACCGGTACCTGCGACTGAACCTGATACCCGGTTATCGGCCCGTTGCAGAGGAACATGTACTGCACCTGCTGTTCTTCGCTGCCCGGTTCGGGGTGGCCGGCGCTGAGGTGGCCCGCGCAGACGTCGTTGTTGGGGTTGGATTCTTCGCCGTGAGCCGTGGCCGCCATCGCGAGACACAGCGCCACGGCGCCCACGGTCGCGGCGAGCCACCATCTGGCACTTCGGTTGGCGGTCTGGAATGCGTGCAACGCTGGTCTCCGTTTCGTCGAGGTTTGGATCCGTCACCTGTGCAGAAGCGCTTCCACGCTCTGCCTGGGTGAAGCTGGGTTGAACGCCGTGGTCGGCCTTGCGGCCGCCTTCGCGAACGGCGAGATCAGCAGCGCGCCGGCCGGCGGCTGCGAGGTCAACGTCGCGGTCGAGGCGCCCGCCGGAAGCCCCGTCGCGGTCGCCGAGAGGACCGAGCCGAAGGTGACCACGATCAGCCCCGACGCGCGGTACGCAGGGTTCGCCGTCAGTGTCGCGATGGTCTGGCTCAGGAACGAGTCCGCCGCGGTCAGTGCGCCTGGCGTGCCCGTCGCGCAGTGAGCGCCCGCGGCGCCTTCGGGGCACGGCGGCTCGACGATCGTGTCGAGGAGCTGTGGCGGCTTGCTCGCCAGGAGCACCGCGTCGCTTGCGAAGGCGCTCGCGTCGAGCGCCGACCAGCCGCTGAGCAGCGTGCCGGCGGCCACCGCCTGTCCATCGATGTAGGGGGCCGCCGACGGCTGTGCGAGCGCGCCGGAGAAGCTCGATCCGGCCAGCTCGACGAGCCAGACGTTCGTGACCGGCGGCAGCGTCGGCTGCTGGGTCCCGCTCGCCGGAGTGGACGGCGCGGCTTCTTCGGCGCTCGGCGGGGAGACTGCGGCGGGTGTCGAGGTGGCGGGCGGTGTCACAGCAGTGGCGGCGCGCGATCTGCGGAGCCGCACGCGCACGCTCGGAGCGAGCGCCGGCGGCGGCGTGGCGCTCGCCGGCGCCGGTGCGCTCGCGGGCGCCGAGGCCGCGATCAACGACGGAAGCAGCAGGGGCAGGCGGGAGGCGTCCGCCAGGGAGGAGCTCGGCGCCGGTCCGATCGCCGCTCCGACGGCGACGCCGATCGCGAGCATGGTGGCCGCCATCGCCGCGGCCACGCGCGGCGATGGGGTGCGCCCGGCGCGCGGCAGCGGAGGCTCGACGGCATGCCGAGCGCCGCGGCCGGTGCCGGCGGGAGGCTCGTTGGGAGAGGTGTCGAGGGGATCGGCCATAGCGGACGTCGGAGACGGAAGAGGACGTTCCGCATAAAATACCTAATATCGATCAAGTCTATGAAGATCTGTTATCTTCGCCGCTCGTAGTTGGTCCAACTCAAAGTCAATTCACGTTGAAACGGAGCCCTTTCCTCATGCATCGAATTCGCCGTCTCTCCGTCGCATTCGCGGTAGCTGGCGTGCTCGGGGTCGCGGCGCCCGCGGCTGCGTCCGCGGTCACGACGCTGACGCTCAGCGGCGCCACCGCGTCATTTCCGCTCGTGTCGCTGCTCGCGCAGAAGTACGTGAAGCTTCACCCGCGCAAGGTCAAGTTCAGGATCGCTCAAGGCGGCGCCCAGATCGGCATCAACGACGTGGCCGCCGGACGTGTCTCGATCGGAGATGTCTCCCGCGATCCGATCGAATCGGACCCCAAGGGGCTCGTCTTCTACCCGATCGCCAAGTACGCGATCTGCGCCGTCACCAACAGGAGCAACCCGCTGTCGAACCTCACCTCGGCGCAGCTCGTGTCGATCTTCACGGGAAAGACCCGCTCGTGGACCCAGGTGCCCGGCGCGACCGCGACGGGTGCGATCGACCTGATCAGCCGCACGTCGGTCGCCGGCGTGCTGAGCAACTTCCAGACGATCCTGCTCGGCGGCAAGTCGGTCTCGAGCATCGCCGCGCAGGAGGCTTCCGAGGGCCTGCTCGAACAGCAGGTGCAGAACGATCCCAACTCGATCGGCTTCCTCTCCAACTACAGGGCGGACAAAGGCTCCGTCAACCCGGTCGGACTCAATGGTGTCGGCTGCAATCTCGCAAATGCGATCTCGGGGCAGTACTCCGGCGTCGCTCACTTCTACGAGGTGACGAAGGGCCAGGCGAAGGGCGCCTCCGCGCAGTTCATCGCGTGGATCGAGAGATCGGCCGCCGCCAGGAGGATCATCTCAACGCAGTGGATCCCGAACAGCTGAGCGACGCGTGCTGGAGCGGCTCAGACGGCCATGGCCTGACAACCGCGCCGAGCGCACGCTCGGCGCGGTGTCGTTGCTGGTGTGCGTGCTCGTCCTGGCAATGGTCGTGTTCGTCGCATTGCGCGCCTGGCCGACGTTCTCCCATCAGGGCCTGAGCTGGCTCGGGTCCGGCGGGGACGTCGACAAGCAGATCGGGAACATGGTCGGGACGAGCGTCCATCCGCCGCCCTCGGCGTTCTTCGTTCGCGCCTGGCCCATCGTCTACGGCTCGCTGCTGACGACGGCCATGGCCGTCCCCGTGGCCCTCGCGCTTGCGCTTCTCGCCTCGGTCTTCATCGTCGAGCTCGCCCCTGCGGGGCTGCGGCGGATCGCGATCCCCGTGATCCGCCTGCTCGCGTCGGTTCCCTCGGTGATCTACGGCCTGATCGGCGTGCTCGTGCTCGTCCCGTTCGTCGGCAACGACCTGATCAGCGCCTCGCAGAAGGCATCGGTCCAGAATGTGGTCGAGCTCACCGGCGCCGGGCTGGCGGTCGCGGTCGCGATCCTGACCGTGATGATCACGCCGATCATGGTCGCGCTGATCTGCGAGGCGCTGACCTCGGTTCCCAGGTCGTGGCGCGAGGGTGCGCTCGCAGATCAGCGCGACCATGATCGGCGTGATCATCACGGTCAGGATCGCGACC
>DATMQX010000159.1:0-4876 GCA_035567055.1 Solirubrobacteraceae bacterium | reverse complement strand
CCAGCTCCGCAGGTCAGGTCGAAGCTCGCAAACGGTTCGCCAACTGCGTCCGCGTCTTGACGTCGAGCTTGCGGAACACCTTGTGCAGGTGGTACTCGACGGTGCTCGGGCTGATGTAGATCTGCGCGGCAATCTCCCTATTGCTGTGCCCCTCAGCGACGAGACGGGAGATCTGGGCCTCCTGAGGTGTCAGGTCGCCGAGCGTGGCGATCGTCCGCTTGCGAGCATGCTCGCCTGTGGCAAGCACCTCGCGTTCCGCTCGGCGCGCGAATGCCCCGGCGCCCATGCCTGTGAACGCGTCGAACGCGCTACGCAGATGCTCTCGGGCGTCGAGGCGGCGACGCTCGCGCCGCAGCCATTCACCGTAAAGCAGGTGACTGCGCGCGAGCTCGAGTCGCACACGGGTACGCGAGAGGTGCGCGATCGACTCGCGATAGTGAGCGTCGGCGACGTCGCTCTCGCTCAGCAGCGCGCGGACGCGTGCGTCGATTCCGGTCAACCAACCCGAGCTGATCGCGCCCATCCGTTGCGAAAGCCACTCGAGGGCGAACTCGAGCCGGGTTCGGTCGCCGGTCCTCGCTGCCGCTTCTGCCAGCTCGGGCACGAGCAACGTGCAATAGCCGATCGGGTCGGGCTCGATCGCTCCCCAAGCTGCATCGAGTGCCTTCTGATGTCGACCGAGCCCGTTGTAGAGCACGCATCTCGCGTAGTTGTTGGACGTCCACCCACGCCGCGCCGCCTCCTCGGAACTGGCTTCGATCAGCTCAGACGCTTGCGACTCCTGGCCGCGCCAGGCGGAAAGAATCATGGGGGCGTTGACGAGTGCTGGGTTTCCGGTCGCGTCCGCGATCTCGCGCGCTTCGTCGATCAGCTGGCCCGACTCGGTCAGCTCGCCGGCGAGCATGTGGTTCCTCGCGTGGAAGCTGAGCGCAAACAGCAGGTGCCCGAGCGCGCCCGTGTCGCGTGCGGCCTGTACTTGACGAGCGGCGAGGACGTACATTGCGTCGTCGTCCCACATCTCCTCGGCGACGATGTTGCTGTCTCTGAGACCCGAGAGCGAGAGCCAGCGTCCGGCACTCGCGCTGGAGATGTCCATTGCGAGCAGATGCTCGAGAGCCTGGACGAGTGCCGGCGCTGCGGCCGCGAATCCGTCGGTGAGGCGAATCGCGAAGGCGTCGAGCATCACATCAACGCTCCGCGGCGGAACAGTGGCGGGTGGCCCCGCCCGGGCGGCGGCTGCGACCGCCGACGGGCCGCCCGCGACTTGGACGTCTTTGGCCATCTCGCCTCCGAGCGCGTCGAGATACGTCTCGCGCGCCAGCCCGGGGTCGAGTCGTTCGAGGCGGCGCGCCGCGGACATCAAGAGGCGGCCGGCGTCGTCGGCGCGCCACTGCTCCGACGCGATCTGCGCGCGCAGCAGATCGATCCTGACCTCCCCCAGCTCGTCCAGCGTCCCGGCCTCGACGCGCTCGAGCAGCCCAAGCGCCGCCTCGAGGTCGCCGGCGCCGCGCTTCGCCGCGGCGGCCGCGAGCAGGCGCCGCGCACGCTGCGTGGGCTCTGGCGTAAGTGCCGCGGCACGTTCGAGGAAGGCAGCGACCGCCGCCGATCCGCCGCGCGCCTGCGCGCGCGCTGCGGAACGCTCGAGCGCGGCGGCGACGTCCTCGTCGGGGCCGATCGCCGCCTGCGACCGGTGCCAAGCGCGCCGATCGGGGTCGAGCTTCGGATCCGTCGCTTGCGCCAGTGCCCGGTGGATCTCCCGCCGCTCATTCGGCTCGACCGCCGCATACACCGCCGAGCGCACGAGCGGATGGCGGAACGCCACCTGCGGACCTAGAAGCAACAACCCTTCAGATTCGACGAGATCCGCAGCCGACTCCGGAATTCCAAGCAGATCGGCGGCCCGCCACACGAGTGCCGGATCGCCCGTGGGCTCAGCCGCTGCCAGCAGCAGCAGCCGCCGTGCGTCGCGCGGCAGACGGGCCAACCGACGGTCGAAGCTCTGCTCGATCCGCGCCGAGAGCGGCAGCGCCCCGGGCAACCCGAAGCCCCCCGCGAGCTGCGCGGGCGTCAAGCCGCGAGGCAGCTCGAGTAGCGCGAGCGGGTTCCCGCCCGTCTCGGTGACGATCTGCTCCAGCACCCGCTCGTCAAGCCGCGCCGGCAGCACCGAGTCGAGCAGCGCCCGCGCGTCCCGACGGCCGAGCGGCCCGATCTGAACGGCAGCGAAGCCCTCGAGCGCCTCGAGCGGCTCCCGCGCGGCGAAGACCATCGCGACCCTCTCGGCCAGCAGGCGGCGCGCCACGAAGGCGAGCACTCGCGCTGACGCGTCGTCCAGCCATTGCGCGTCATCGACGAGACAGAGCAGGGGCTCGTGCTCGCCGGCCTCCGACAGCAGGCTGAGCACCGCGAGCCCGACGAGAAACGGATTCGGGGCTCGGCCGCCGCTCAGGCCGAGCGCGACCTCCATGGCCTCCCGCTGGTGCGGGGGCAGGTGCTCCACGGGATCTAAGCTCGGCGAGCACAGCTGCTGAAGCGCCGCGAACGCAAGCTCGATCTCTGCTTCGACCCCGCTCGTCCGCAAGATCCTGAAGTTCGGTCCGGCCTCGATCGCGTACTCGAGCAGTGCGGTCTTGCCGACGCCCGGCTCGCCGTACACGGCCAGCACGTCGCCGTGACCGTCGCGGGCCGCCTCCATCACGCGGTCGAGCACCTCGCACTCGCGTTGCCGGCCGAAGAGCTGCGCTGCGGGTGCTCTCGTAGCGATCTTGGCAGCATGCCACCCACGACGAACTAAGGGTTTCCTAGATGCGATTGCCGGGCCGGCGCGACCACAATCCTTGTCATGCCAACCGCAATCATCGGTATCGGCAACCTGGGAGGCACGGTTGCCAGGCACCTCGTCGGCGGCGGCGAGTCTGTCGTCTTGGCGGCGAAGGACGAGTTACACGCAAAGGCGCTGGCCGAGGAGCTAGGGCCGAACGCGAGCGCTGCGTCCGTAGACGACGCAGTTGCGGGGGCAGACGTCGTGGTGCTCGCCACCTGGCTCGACCAGACCAGGGAGCTCGTGCCCGCCCGAACCCGGCTGTTCGAGGACAAGGTCGTCATCGACCCCTCGAACCCGATCGGCTTCGACGAGAACGGTCAGATGCTACGGACGCTGCCGGAACGACAGTCGTCCGGCTCAGTGGTTGTCGGCCTTCTACCCACGAGTGCGCACTACGTCAAGGCGTTCGGGACTCTCGGCGCCGTCGAGCAGCTCGCGACCGGCGCGAACCACGAGCCGCGGATCGTTCTCTTCTACGTCACCGACGACGACGTTGCGGAGGCCACCGCCCAACGGCTGATCAGGGTTGCCGGCTTCGAGCCGTTGAGGGTCGGAGGCGTCTCCGACGCGGGTCGGATCGAGGGCCCCGACGGAGACCTCCAGGGCCGGATCCTCGATCTGGACGAGGCACGAGCCGCCATCGAAACCACGAGCCACCATTCGCGACCGAAGGAGTAAAGGCATGAGCACGATCGAAGCGACATTCGACACGTCCGACCTCCCCGACTACGCGCCGATCCCCAGCGCCGCGGTGGGGGCGACGCTGAACGAACAGGGCTACCACGTTGGACGAGTCGAGCGAAACCTCTACTGGATCACCGACGGCGTTTACCAGTGCGCGTTCCTCACCACGTCGGACGGCGTCGTCGTGCTCGACGCCCCGCCGACCATCGGGAACAACATCCAGCGCGCGATCGACGAGATCGCCGCCGCAAACGGCGTCAGCAACAAGGTGGAGTACCTCATCTACTCGCACCACCACGCGGACCACGTCGGCGCGGCGTCGCTGTTCGACAAGAACGTGACCCGGATCGGGCACGAGGAGACACGCAACCTGCTGCTACGCGACGACGACCCGGCACGCCAGCCGAACGAGGAGACCTTCCGGGACCGCCGCAGCCTCGAAATCGGCGGCGAGCGCATCGACCTCGCCTGGCACGGCGCCAACCACTCACCCGACAACATCCTCATCCACCTGCCCGACCACGACACGATGATGCTCATCGACATCGTCAACCCCGGTTGGGCGCCCTTCTACCACGCGAACCTCAGCGACGACATCCAGGGTTACATCGAGGCGCCCGCAAACGCACTCGCCTACTCGTGGAAGCACTTCATCGGCGGCCACAACGGCCGGCTAGGCACCCGCGACGACGTCACGTTGCACCAGGCGTACATGGCAGACATCGTGGAGAGCTCGCGGAAGGCGATCGACACCGTCGATCCGACCCGGTACTTCGTGAAGTACGGCGAGAACAGTTGGGCCGCCGTGAGTCGTTACCTCGAGGAGATCTCGGCGACAGCCGCCGCCCCCGTGATCGAGAAGTACACGGGTGTACTCGCGGCCGCGGACGTGTGCACCGAGAACACCACATTCTGGGTGATGCAGTCGGTCCGGCTCGATCTCGGCTACGGATCGCAAGTCCACCCGTAAAAGTCGACTCGTAAAGGGGCCGGTCCGCCTAATGACTGAACCGACCGACCCCGCTCGGATCCGCGAGCTGCTGCTCGACAACCTCTTCGCAGTGTTCAACGTGCGCGACCACGAGCGTCGGCTGGAGGCGATCCAGCGCAACTACACACAGGACGTGACATGGACCGACCCCGACGCGACGTTCCACGGCCACGAGGCCATGAACGAGCAGGCGGAGAAGCTGCTCGATCGCATGCCGGACGTCGTGTACAGCGCCGCGGGACCGGTTCACATCAGCGGCGATCTCGGCCTCCTGGCTTTCAACCTGGGCGTGCCGGAGCAGTCGCCGGCGGTCAGCGGCATCGACGTGGCGCTGGTGCGCGACGGACGGATCGCCCGCCTGTACACGCTCCTGATCGCTG
>DATMQX010000158.1:0-10695 GCA_035567055.1 Solirubrobacteraceae bacterium | reverse complement strand
CGACGATCCCAAGCTGCGGTTTGACGTCGAGGTGAGCGAGGGCGGTCGCACGATCGGCGTTGGCACGCACGAGCGGCGCGTGGTTGACGTCGAACGACATGCGGACTCGCTCGACGCCCGCTCGCCGAGCTAGCTGAAATGCCAGGGAGTACGATCCCCGCGTGGTGCTTTACACGTGCACCGACGGCAAGTCCTTCGGCGGCCTTCCCGGGCCGATGGCGCATCCGTGCGGTCGTGCGGCGAAAGCGCTCGACGACGCCGGCTACGAGTACGACTGGAAGAAGGTCAAAGGCGGCACGCTGAAGTTCTGGACGTGGCCGTCTCGCGCGCGCGACCGGACGGAGATCGAGGAGCTGAGCGGGCAGCGGGGCGTGCCGATTCTCGTGCTCGACAGCGGCGATGTGATCACCGGCTCGGGCCCGATCGTCAGCTGGGTCGCAGAGAACCCCGCGCCCGCGGCGGCGAGCTAGCCTCCGCCGGCTGGGCCGCCGAGGCGATCATCGCGAGACCGGCGAGGACGTCGGCGAACACGCCCTGCGAGAAGCACGCGGGCGAGGGTCCGCCGAGAAGGATGACCCAGTGCCCGCTCGCGGAGAGCGGGACGGCCCAGCCGCCTAGGCCGTGATCGGGCGGGCGATCGGCTCCGAGGCGCAGTACGCCGGAGCTGGACGGCTGACCGCGGAGTAGCCCGCGGTGCAGCCCGGGGGGCGGCTCCTGTCCATCGCGGCCGACGGCGCAGCGTTGCTCGGCATCCCAAACGAGTGCCGTGGCGAAAGCGCCGCTGCTGCGGAGCTCGGGCAATATCGCGCCGACGCTCTCGATCAGCGGACGACCGGCCAGCAGATCCGCCGCCAGCTGCCCGAGAACGGCGTAGGCAGCGGTGACGGCCGCCCGTTCGGCCTGGAGCTGGTGCTGCTCGGTGACGTCATCGACCGTCGAGAGCAGCCGGCGGCTCCCCGCAAGCAGGACGGAGTGGGCGACGCCTTCACCGATCCGATCCGATCCGTCCGGCCGCTTGACCCGGACGACAACGCGCTCGGCGATGCCGCCCCACCCGACCTCGCCGACCACGCCGTCGCGCTCGCTCGACTGGTCCCAGGTCTGCGTCGCCGGTCCGCTCAGCAGCTCGTCGCGAGACCTGCCGGTGAAGCGGCAGAACGCGTCGTTGACCTCGTGGATGACCGCCGTGTCGGGGTCGGATATCACGACGGCCGTGCCGCTGGCGCGCAGGACCAGCGCGAGCACGCGCTCGGTCTCCGCCAGTCGCGCCTCGGGCTGCTGCGCCGCGCGCGCGGCCGCGGGCGTGTGCCCCAGCAGCTCCCGCAGTCCCGAGATCGGCGAAGGATCCTCACCCCGGATCTGGGTCACGAGGCCGAGCAGCACATCGCGCTCATCGAGCACCCGCCGGGCGCCTGCCAGCAGGACCGCGCCGGCGTCGGTCAGCCGAACACCGCGGCCGCCTCGATGCAGGAGGGCACCGCCGGCCAGCGCCTCGAGATTCGCGATGCGCTTGGCGACCGCCGGCCGGCTTATCCCAAGCCGCTCGCCGGCCGCGACGAGACTTCCCTCGGCGGCGCATGCGACCAGCGCCTCGAGCTCGACCAGGTCGGGTGCCCGAAACGGCCGGGTGGGCTGCGCAGGTTCCTGGCCTCCTCGCGCCGAGATGGAACCCAGGGTTTCCGAAGCTGACACGAAGATGGTCTCCTTGGCCTAGGTCGTATGGCCGATAGCTGCCTGCAGAGGATTTTCCGCCAGGCCGGTCGCAAAGTAAGGAGAAACAACTCGTGTCTTCCACAAACATGTCCCCGATTCCTTGTCGCGCACCCCGCGAGGGCCGACGTTTCGGGTGGCGCCTACTTGGGGTCGTCGCGGCCTTCTGCATCATTTTGACGATGGCGCCCGCCGTCTCGCTCGCTGTGACCGCGGAAGACAAGACCCTTTTCTCCGTGATCGCCGGATCGCTCTCGTTCTCGACGACGCCGGCGATGCCGACGTTGACGTCGGTCACGCTCAACGGCCAGGCTCAGACGACGACCACCACGATGACCAACTTCGGCGTTGCCGACGCGACCGGCAGCGCCTCCGGATGGAACGTTACGGTCGCCGGGCAGTCGGGCGCCGAAAAAAGCGCCGTCTTCGCGCAGTACTGCCCCACCGCCACCTGCGGGGCCGACGCCAAAGGCTACGTGCCGGCCGGGGCGACCCTCCCCGCCAACTCGCTGACACTCGGCAGCACCGGCGCGAGCTTCGCAGCTCAGAACGGATCGACTGGTACGCTGCCGACGCTCCAATGCGCGACGGCGTGCAACGTCGATAGCGGGAGCGCCGTGAAGATCGCCTCGGCGGCGGTGAGCGCAGGGATGGGCACATTTCTCACGAACGCCTTTGCCGCCAACAGCCTGTCGCTCGCCACACCGACGACGCTGAAAGCCCTGGCAAACGGCGAGACCTACCGCGTCAACCTCCTGTGGACGCTGGGCACCGGCCCGTAGGCTCGCAGCTCGCATCTGGCGTCGTGCAGGAAAAGCATCTCGCGCGCTGAATCGGCGGAGTGCGATGTCCCTGCCTGCTCACCGCACGGGTCGGTTCGGGTCGGCGTTGCGACGGCACTGCGCGCTCCCGGCGCTGGTCGTCGCGGCACTCTCCTGCACGGCGCAGCCGGCGCTGTCGGCGCCGGCCGGTCTGGTCGTGATACCGCGGCCCACCTCCCAGCCCGGCCTCAGCTACTTCAAGTTGCAGGCCAAGCCGGGGTCCGCCGCCCGGCCGGGCACGATCGAGCTGCGAAATCCGACAGGCAGGCCGCTGCAGGTCGTGCTCGCGCCCGTAGACGGAGAAACGCTCGGCACGCTCGGCTCCTCGTATGCGCCGCCCGGGTCGCGAGCCAATGGATCCACGCTCTGGCTCCAGGTCCTCCGGAGGCCGATCACGGTCCCGCCCGGAGCGGGCGTCGCCGTCCCGATCTCGGTCCGCGTTCCATCGGCGGTCCAGCCGGGGGACTACCTCAGCGGCGTGAGCGTCCAAGCGCTCGATCAGCGAGCGGGCAGCGTCGCGAAGAAGGGCCTCGCGATCGCGAACGTCACGCGGTACGCGATCGGCGTCGAGGTCACGGTTCCAGGCGTGCGCCACGCGCTGATCCGGTTCACGGGCGCCGAGATACGGCGCCAGCCCGCCGGCTTGACGTTCCTGCTCCGTGCCAGCAACCGCGGCAACGCGATCCTCCAGGGCGTACACGGGTTCGTGCGGATCACACGCGGAGCCCGCGTCGTCGTCTCGCGCCCGATCGAAGCGGGCACCTTCATCGCCCACACGAGCATCGCCTACCCGGTCCCGGCCTTCCGGCAGACGCCTTCGCAGGGCACGCGCTACAGAATCGTGGCCTGGATGCGATACGCCGGCGGTATCGCCAGGCTCGACACGTACGTCAGCTTCGGTCATCGCGAGGCGGGGATCGCTCGGCAATACCTCCACGGACCGGCCGCTGCGGGCGGCGGGACACCGTGGTGGGAGCTCGCAGCCGCTGTGGCCGTGATCCTCTACGCGCTCGGTACGACGATCCTGCTGCTGTGGCGCCGTCGGGAACGAGAGCCACAGGCGATCCAGCAATGATCGAGCGGGGTGATCGCTTCCCGGTCGGGTTGGCGGCGTGAGGCGCGTCCGCGGGGCAGCCGCCTGCCTGCTCGCGTGCGCGTGCGCCCTCATCCTGGGGGTGTCGGCGGCCGACGCGGCGTTCGAATTCGGGACCGCACCCAAACTGCCCACCCTCTCGAACGTGACTCTCAACGCACAGGCTCAGACCGTCAACACGACGATGACGGGCTTCTCCGTGACCGACACACGGGGCACGAAATCGGGCTGGAACGTGACCGTCATCGGCCAAGCCGCCGCCGGCAAGAGCGCCGTGTTCGCTCAGTACTGCCCGAAACCGAAATGCGGCACCGACGCCGAAGGTTATGTGGCGGCAGGCCAGAAACTGGCTGCCAACTCACTCAAGCTGAACAGCACCGGTGCGAAATTCGCCGGGGGCGCGGGGGCGGCCCCGACGTTCCTTTGCGCGGCCGGATGCAACGTCGACAGCGCCGCCGCGGTCAAGGTCGCCTCCGCGGCGACGGGCGGCGCAGGCGAATCCACGTGGACCGCGAGCGGCTTCTCCGCGACAAGCCTCCAGCTGACCGTCCCGACGACGATCAGGGCCCTCGCCAACGAAGAGGTCTATCGGGTCAACCTGCTCTGGACGCTGGCGACCGGACCCTGATCGGCCGCTTCCCACGACGGCGGCCAGCCGTTCTCCAGCCGCGCGGCGCCGTTGGCCGCGATCCCCCGGCGCGGTCGCTCATCGCGTCGTGCGCCGACCTGGTAGACGGCGGTGTGGCTCGTTTCAAAGCCGTGTCGCGCAGCGCGCAGATAGAGGCGCCAGATGCGTGTACGCTCCGCGCCGGCGATCGCCTCGGCCTCCTCGAGGTGTTCGTCCAGCCGCCGGCTCCAGTGCTCGAGCGTCACCGAGTAGTCAGCGCGGAATCCCTCGACGTGCTGGGTCTCGAAGCCGGCGCGCTCGAGGGCGAGCTCGATGCGGGAGAGCGGCAGCGGCTCGCCGTCGGGGAAGACGTAGCGTGTGGAGAAGATGTCCTCGAGCGGTTCGTGGTCGGGGTCGAGCGTCGCGATCGCGTGATTGAGCAGCCGCCCTCCTGGACGCAGCAGGCCGAACAGCGAGCGTGCGTAGAGGTCGATCTGGCTCTCACCCACGTGCTCGGCCATGCCGATGCTCGCGATCGCGTCGAATGAGGAGCGTGGCAGCTGCCGGTAGTCGGCCACCAGGATCTCGACCTGCTCGCCCACGCCCGCCTCGGCCGCCTTCCGACGCGCGAGCTCCGCCTGCGGTCGCGAGAGCGTCACGCCGGTGACGCTGACTCCGTGGCTGCGCGCCGCATGGATGGCGAAGCTTCCCCAGCCGCAGCCGACGTCGAGCACCCGCATGCCCTTCTCGAGCCCGAGCTTGCGCGCCACGAGCTCGAGCTTGGTCTCCTGCGCCTGCTCGAGGGTCCGAGCGCCACGCGAGAAGATCCCGCAGCTGTAGGTCATCGACTCGTCGAGGAACAGCGCGAAGAAGTCGTTTCCGACGTCGTAGTGGTAGCGCACGGCGGCCGCGTCGCGCTCGACGCTGTGCAGGCCACCGCGGAGGACCAGCTCGATGGTGGGGCGGCGAGGAATGCCGCCGGGCGCCGCCGCCGCGGCGATCGCCAGTCCGAGGCGCAGACGGTCTACGGCACTCACCTCGGGCGGCTTCCACTCGTCGACGACGATGAAGGCTGCGTCGAGGTCGTCGACTGCAAGCGAGCCGTCCACGTAAGCACGGCCAAGGCCGAGCGAGCCCGGAGCGCGCAGGAAGTGCGCGAGCGCAGACGGCCGTCGGACGAAGAACGTGGGCGCCCGCGGCTCGGTCGCCTCGACTGCGCCGCCATCCCAGAACCGAACGCGGAACGGCCGCGACTGAAAGATGCGCGGAAGCTCCCGGCTGAGCGGCGCGCTCGCGCGTATCAACGCCACCGGATCATCCCCGGCGGCTCTGCGCCAACCCTCTGCGCTCCCAACTGTTCGACCACGATCGACCACCCCGCGCGGCTTGAGCAATTCGCAGTTGAGAGGTCAACGATACCCCGAATCGGCCGATCCGCTTGGATCAGCGGGCGCGCGATACGGTGCCCACGAGCCGGAGGATGCGGATGGCGGAGCGTGAAACGTCGGCGTCCTGGGAGCGGCTTCCCGGCTGCTTGAGCTGACGAAGGATGAGCGGTGCAGGCGCCGAAGATGAGAGAACCTTAAAGAAAAACATAGCTGGCGCTTAGCTGCGTCTGTGAAGGATGGGTCATGTTCACCTCCTCCAAGGACTGGGATGCGCGGGTTGCCGAGGCCGAGTTGATCGCGCGCAGCCCAGGGTTTCGCCACCTGCGAGACCGAATCACCGAGATCGCCGAGCCTCGGGGCGATGAGACCGTCGTCGATCTGGGCTGCGGCACCGGGCTGCTGACCCTCGCGTTCGCCGAGCGCGCCGCTCGCGTGTGGGCCATCGACAGCTCGCCGGCGATGATCGAGTACCTGCGGGTCAAGGCGCGCAGCGCCGAGCTCGAGAACATCGAGACAGTCGTCGCGTCCGCCGCGAGCCTTCCGCTCGTCGACGAAGTTGCCGATCTGGTGATCTCCAACTACTGCCTGCACGAGCTTCCGCATGCCGGCAAGGAACGCGCCCTCAGCGAGGCCATGCGCGTACTCAAGCCGGGCGGGCGGCTCGTGTTCGGGGACATGATGTTCTCGTTGAACCCGATGCAGAGCCGCGACCGCAGGGTCGTCGCCGACAAGCTGCGCCAGCTGGCAAGCAGAGGCCTGCCCGGCGCCTGGCGGCTGCTGAAGAACGCCGCCCGGCTGCTCGCGGGGCGCTGGGAGTACCCGGCGAACGCGGATTGGTGGCGCAGCGCTCTAGCCCGAGCCGGCTTCGAGGAGGTGGGCATCGAGACGCTCGATCACGAGGGTGGCATCGCCGCCGCTCGCGCCCCTGAAGGCGGCCCGGTCATCGCCCGTCACGCACGGCCCCAGTCGGCAGTCGATCGAAGCCGTCGCTCCGCGCTCGCCTGAGGATCCTCAGGGCTCGGCGACCAGCGACGCCGTCCCCGGCACGCTGCCGAGCGCGGGCAGTCGACGCAGCTGCGAGCTCCGTCGCTTGAGGTAGCCATCCAGGAACGCGAGCGTGACCCGCTCGACGATGCCGAGCTGCGGCTGCTCGTCGGAGTAGGGCGGCAGGTGTTCGGCTCCGATCAGGCGGAGCAGGTACTTCGGCCGGCCTGCCGCTTCGAAGAAGGCTTCCGTGAGGTTCGGGGGGTTGACGACGTCCGCGGTTCCCTGCGTGGCCAGCAGCGGGGGCCCAGCCGTAGGAAAGGTGAAGGATCCCGATGCGGGTATCTCCGCGCCGGAGAGGATCACCGCCGCGGTGACCCGCGGGTCCCGGTAGCGGGAGTCGTATGCGACCGCGAGCGCCGTGTCCCCGCCGTCCGACTGCCCGCTGACGGCGATGGCCCCCGGATCGATCATCCCCGCCAGCGGATCGGAGCCGCCGCGACTCGACGCCAGCACGCGGGAGATCACGAAGCTGATGTCAGCGGGCTGGTTGGTCAGATCGGACTCGTTCGGGCCGCCCGGTGCGCCGGCGTTCTCCAGCGGGAAGACGGGCGCGACCACGACATATCCCGCCTGCGCCCAGGCATGCAGGAGCCGTGCGTAGAGCGTCGGCGTGACGTTGAAGCCGTGGCCGAAGACGACGAGGGGGAAGGGGCCGGAGGCGCGCGCGGGCATCGCGCCGGGGAGGTCAGAGGGACCGGGCGATCCCGTCGCGGGATAGCGGACGTCCGTCACCAGCACCCGCGGCTGGGTGCTGCCGTTGGCGAGAGTGATCACGCGGGTCGGGTCGACCAACCGCACGACGCGCAGGCCGACCGCGAACGAGGACTGCGGCTTCGGCGCTGGCTTGGTGGAGGTCTGCGAACCGATGGTCGCGGCGGACGCGGTGGCGCTGCGGCGGGGCTTCGCCGAGCTGCCGCCGCTCAAAGCGAGCCCGAGCGCCACGGCCCCCGCCACGAGCACCGCGAGCCCCGCGAGGATCAGGCCTCGGCGCGGAGCACCAGGCAGTGATCGCTCGTCAACCGTCCCCGTCGGCGAGGCGGATGGTTTGCGCTTGAGATCGTTGGGACGTCGGCGGGGGTGCGGCACGGGACCTCGCATCACATGGGCGAGGCGAGGAAGCTCAGCGCCCACAACCGGTTGCTCTTGAACTCGATCCGGGCTAAGGATACGCGCGGGCCGTGAGGGAAACCCGAGCAGCCGTGTCGGTGCGGGGACCTGCGGCCCTAGACGCTTCGCAGCGCCGCCGTGGGAGTCAGCCGCGCGGCGCGGATCGCCGGATACAGACCGGCGAGCGCCCCCAGCAGCAGCGCGACGCCCACTCCGCCCGCCACCGCGAGCACCGGCACCACTAGGCTCCAGCCCTGAAGCGACGCGTAGCCAGCGGTCGCGGCCGAGCCGAGGGCGATGCCTGTGACCCCGCCGAGCATCGCGAGCAGCACGGACTCGCCCAGGAACTGCACCCCGATGTGGACCCGCCGGGCGCCCAGGGCGCGCCGCAGCCCGATCTCCGGGCGGCGCTCGAGAACCGATATCACCATCACGTTGGCGATCCCCACCCCGCCGACCAGAAGTGCCACCGCGCCAAGGCCGAGGAACAGCGCGGTAAGCGTGCTCTGCGCATCGGCGCGCGCCTGCAGCGCGCTCGAGGGTCGGCTGATCTGCGTCTGTTCGGGGTTCTGCGGGTCGGCTGCGCCGGGCAGCAGCGCCGCTGCTTCGGTGACGCGTTCGGCGTCGGCGCGAACGTACAACGTGCTCGCGCTGCGGGTCGTGCCGAACAGGGTGTGCGCAACCGGGTAACCGATCAGGGCGGCACGGTCGATCTCCGGCGCGAGGGGCAGCGCAGCGAGGACGCCGCCGACGGTGAACCAGGTTCCTCCGATGTAGACGAGGACGGGCCGCCCGTTCACCGTGAGGCGATCGACCCCGAGCCGCTGCGCCGCGACGGCGCCGAGCACGACCAATGGATAGCGCTCGCTTGCCGCGTCGAGGAAACGGCCTCGCGTGACCGTGCCGCTGAGCGTCGTGAGCAGCCCGAGGTCGGCCGCCTCGACCGCGATGCCACCTGTTTCGGCCGCTTCGATGTACGGACTACGTCGGATCGTGGCGCTGCTGACGGCGGTGACCGCAGCGGCGTTGCGCACGCTGCTCAGGTTGCGGACCGAGCGGTCCGCGGCTTCCGGCAGCTGCGCGTTCTGGCCGAGGAACGTCTGGCCGGGCATGATCGTCAGCAGGTTTGTCCCGAGCTGGTTGAGCTCCGCCACGAGCCCCGCTTTGCTCGATTCGGAGATGCCCAGGACGGCCACCATCGCGGCGATGCCGATCGCCACACCGAGGGCCGACAGCGCGACGCGCACGGGGCGGGTTCGAAGTCCGACGCTGGCCGTGCGCACGACGTCGAGCGGGAGCAGGCGGCTGCGCTCCGGCGTTGCGACGCCGTCGAAGGCGCTCATGCGCCCACCGCAAGCAGCTCGTCGCGCGTCACGCGTCCGTCGCGCATCTCCAGACGCCGCGGTAGCGTCGAGGCGATCTCTTGGTCGTGTGTGATCACGGCCACCGTCGTACCTTGAGCGTTCAGGGCGCGCAGCAACTCGAGGATGTCGCCGCCGGTTGCGGTGTCGAGGTTGCCGGTGGGCTCATCGGCGAGGACGATCGCCGGGGCGCTGACCAGCGCGCGTGCGATCGCCACGCGCTGGCGCTCGCCGCCCGACAGCAGTGCCGAGGTGTGCGACGCTCGGTGCGCGAGCCCGACCCGCTCGAGCGCTTCTCGCGCGGCCCGCCGGCGCTCGCGCGCGGGAGTGCCGGTGTAGAGCAGGCCGTCGGCGACGTTCTCCACGGCGCTGTTCGCCTCGAGCAGGTGGAACTGCTGGAAGACGAAGCCGATCCGTCGTGCGCGAAGCGCGGCGAGCGCGCTGTCGGAGGCCCCGGCGACATCGATTCCCGCGATCCGCACCACGCCGCTGGTCGCCCGTTCGAGCGTGCCCATGATCGAGAGCAGCGTCGTCTTGCCCGATCCCGACGGTCCGACGATCGCGCACAGCTCGCCTTCCTCGACGCTCATGTCCACGCCGCGCAGAGCCTCAACTCCTCCGGGGTAGCGCTTGACGACATCGCACAGCTCGAGCACGAGCTGCCCGCTCATTGCGGCTCCAGCACCGTCAGGCCGGCGTGGACGGCAGGGCCTTCGACCTCGACGTAGCCGTTGGCGAACATGCCCGGCGTCACCGGCAGCTCGACGCGGTGCGCACCTTCGAGCACCTCGATCGCATAGCCGCCGCCTGCCGTGGCGACGAGCGTCGTGGCCGGCACCGCAAGCACGTTGCGCCTGATGCTCTTCACGAGCTGGACGCTGACCGGCGCTTTGTCCAGGCGCGCCACGCGGTGCTCCAGCGTCAGGGTCACCGAGATCGTGGCGTTTTCGCCGCCTCCGCCGCCACCACCGCCGCCTCCCCCTTTTTCTTTTTCTTTTTCGTTTTCGCTCGATTCGCTCGCGACCGTGCCGACGCTCGCGACGTGACCGCGCACGACGTCGCCGTTCGGCAGCGTCACCGGCGCCGACTCGCCCACGTGCGCGAGTTCCTGCTGGTTGGCCTTCACCGCGAGCTGCACGATCTGCTGGGTCGAGGTGGTGGCGAGCGCGAGCTTCGGCTGAGCCGCGGCTTCGTTCGACCCCGACGGCGATTTTTCTTTTTCTTTGGATCCGCCGGGGGCTTTTTCGTTCGATCCCGACGGTTTCGAGGCGGCAGCTTCTTTCGAGGCCGGCTGTTTGGCGGCGGGTTTGTTGGCGGCGGGTTTGTTGCCGGCGGGTTTGTTGGTGGCTGGTTTAGTGGCGGCCGGTTTGGTGGCCGCGGGTCTGTTGGCGGCGGGTTTTTTCGCGGCAGGTTCATTGGCTGCCGGTTCTTTGGTGCTGCTGCCGGGCGGATCCTCGCCGACGCTGACGTGCACGGCCGTGACGCGCCGCGCCGCTGGGGCGAACACGACCCGGCCGAGCTCCACTTCGCCGGTCTGCGGCAGGCCCTCGGCCTTCTGCCA
>DATMQX010000157.1:0-2278 GCA_035567055.1 Solirubrobacteraceae bacterium | reverse complement strand
GAGCAACCGGCGGGTCGACGTGCTCGCCGAGAGCTTTGATGTGGCGCTGCGCGTGCGCTCGCGGCCCACCGGCGAAGACGGGCTCGTGATGCGCACCTTCCGCGAGGTGGACGAGTTCCTGGTGGCGAGCCCGGCGTACCTGAAGGACGCCGCGCCGCTCTCGGAGCCGGGTGACCTGAAGCACCACACCACACTCGACTACGGGGGCGAGTTCGACCGCCGCCCCTGGGAGCTGCTCGGACCTTTCGGCGAGAGCGCGGCCGTCGAGCACCAGCCGCGCATCGTGTGCCATGACTTCGTGGTCCTGCGCCAGGCAGCGTTGGCAGGCTTAGGCGTCGCGCGGCTCCCGGAGAGCGTTATTCGTGCCGATCTCTCGGGCGGCGGGCTGGCGCGCGTCCTGCCCGCCTGGCACAGCCCCCTCGGCATCGTGCACGTCGTCTTCCCGACGCGGCGCGGCATGCTGCCGGCGGTGCGGGCCCTGATCGACTTTCTCGCCGAGCGGCTGCCGGCGCTGCTCTAAGTCAAAAAAGCCGGTCAGTCAAACGGCAGCGCGGCGCGTTTAGTAGGCTAGGTCATTACACTAGGAGTGTCCGCAGGGAGCGTGTCAGCGATGAGAGTTCCCCGTTCAGCCGCACCTCAGAAGCTCACGGTCCCCGGGGTCCTGGCGCTCCTCGCGCTCGCCGTGCTCGGCAGCGCACGCGCCGACGAGGGCGATCCGCCCTCGCGGGTGGCGCGCGTGAGCTACCTGCAGGGCGCGGTTTCGCTCGAGCCGGCGGGGCTCGAGGAGTGGACGGCCGCGGAGCGCAATCGCCCGCTCACGACCGGCGATCGGCTCTGGACCGATCAGCAATCTGAGGCCGAGCTCGACCTGGGTGACTCGGTGCTGCGCCTCGGCGGCATGACCGGATTTGCCTTCCTCAATCTCGACGATCGCTTCACGCAGATCCAGTTGAGCTCAGGGGTCCTCCTGCTGCGGGTGTGGGACACCTCGAGCGGCCAGAGCTACGAGATCGACACGCCGCAGCTCGCCGTGCAGCTGAAGCAGCCCGGCATGTACCGCATCGAGGTGGATGAGCCGGGGAGCACCACGTCCGTCAAGGTCTCGGAAGGCGAGGCGGTCGCACTCGGCTCGGACGGGTCGATGCCGATCGACGCCCAGCAGGTGATGGTCTTCACCGGCGGAGCCTCTGGCTCGCTCTCCTATAGCGCCGCCCTGCTCGGCCCACCCGACGATCTCGATACCTGGTCGGCGACGCGCGATCGGCAGGCCGAGGAATCCCCGTCCCGGCAATACGTCGCCGACGACACGCCCGGAACCTATGAGCTCGATGACTACGGGCGCTGGCAGAGCACGCCCGAGTACGGCTACGTCTGGACGCCGGCGGTGGTGGTGGCGGGGTGGGTGCCGTTTCGCTTCGGACACTGGGCCTGGATCCCGCCCTGGGGCTGGACCTGGGTGGACGATGCCCCCTGGGGCTACGCCACCTTTCATTACGGGCGCTGGGCGCAGCTGCGCGGCTCGTGGTGCTGGGTGCCGGGACCGAGGCTATTGCGGCCCGTATACGCGCCGGCGCTCGTCGCCTGGACTCGGGGACCCGGCTTCGCAGGGCCTGCTGCCGGGGGTCCCAGTGTCGGATGGTTCCCGCTCGGCCCGCACGAGGTCTATGCCCCCTCGCATCGCGTGAGTGAGGCGTACCTGCGTAACGTCAACACCGCCAACACGACGATCACGAGCACCACTTACATCACGGACGTCTATCAGAACCGCGTCACCAACATCCGTTACGTCAACAGCACGGCGGGTGCGATCAGCGCCGTCCCGCAGAACGTCTTCACTTCGGCGCAGCGCGTCAGCGGCCACACGCTCCCCGTGACTGCAGTCACGCTCGCCGGCATGAGCGTGGCCGCTGCGGCTCCTCCGGTCGCGCCGCAACGAGTGAGTGTGCTCGGAGCAGGGAGCGGACCCCGAGTGACCCGTCCGCCGCCCGCGCTCGCCAATCGTCCCGTGATCGCGCACGCGCCGCCGCCGCGCGCGCCGGCCTCCTTCGCGACGCAGCTCGCGGCCATCCAGGCGAATGGCGGCCATCCGCTCGCGCGAGCGGATCTCGATCGGCTGCAGGCCGGCGCCCCCACGGCCCAGGTCCGCGTGCTGACGGGTAGCAAAGGATCGCGGTTGCTGCAGCCTCCGCAGCCGCGGGCGTCGCCGGCTCCCGCGCAGCCGGGCCTCAGCGAGCGTGCGCGCTCACTCGAGAGCCCTTCGCTCCCGCCCGCCACCCGT
>DATMQX010000156.1:0-6920 GCA_035567055.1 Solirubrobacteraceae bacterium | reverse complement strand
GCCAGGCACGGCCGATGCTCGACCTGGCGCTCTTCCGCCGGCCGGCGTTCGCCGGCGCGAGCATCGTCGCCTTCTCGATATCGGCGTCGATGTTCGCGATGTTCCTGTACCTGACGCTCTACATCCAGGACGTGCTCGGCTACAGCCCCCTGCAGGCGGGTCTGAGGTTCCTGCCGATCACGCTCCTATCGTTCGTCGCCGCGCCGATCTCCGGGAGGTTGAGCGTGCGAGTGCCGGTGCGCCTGCTGCTCGGCACGGGAATGCTGCTCGTATCGGCGGGACTGCTGGCGATGACCGCGATCGACGCGAGCTCGGGGTGGACGACGCTGATACCCGGGTTCGTCCTCGCGGGGATCGGCATCGGCATGGTCAACCCGCCCCTTGCATCGACCGCCATCGGCGTTGTGCACTACACGCGCAGCGGCATGGCATCCGGTATCAACAACACGTTCCGCCAGGTGGGGATCGCGACCGGGATCGCAGGCCTCGGGGCCGTGTTCCAGCATGACGTCACGCACGACACGACCTCCTCGCTCGCGGCCAGCCACGCCGGCCGCGAAGTCCTCGTCGCCGCTCACGGCAAACTCGGCGGCGCACTCGTCTCCGGCGACGTTGCAAGCGTTGCGCGCTCTCTGCCCTCCGCAGCGCGGACGGCCCTCGCCCACTCCTACCACGTCGGTTTCACCGAGGCTCTGACGAGCATCCTCATGATCGCCGCCGCGGTCGCTCTCGCGGGCGCGGTGTTCGGCTTCGCCCTCGTTCGCAGCCGCGACTTCGTGGCCTCGGAGGCACCCGCCGGGGCAGAGGAGGGCGGCGCGCCGCTCGGGGTCGCGGCGGGTTGACGGCTCCCGCGGCGTCCGCCACGGGCCTCAGCGCCCGGAGTCGGGCTCGCCGGGCTCGTGGCCGGGACATTCGAGCACGGGCAGGCGCGGGTAACGGGGATAGGCCGCGTCCGCGCGCGAGCGCTTGCACAGCGAGAACGTGGAGCCCCGGGTGTTTCGCACGAGCTGCTGATGCACGCAGCTGTCGCAGAGCCCGGCGGCCGAAGCGGTGCCGGCCACGGGTTGCTTGCGCGGTTCGCTCATGATGGGAGGTTAGGACCGCTCTGGGGGTCCCGGCGCCCGGGTCGGGCGTAAGGCGCCTGCGATACTCGTTGTCCGGACAACTATGAAGACGTTCTATCGACTGCTGGGGTTCCTGGGTGCGTACAAGCGCGGCCTCAGCGCATCCTGGGCGCTCGCGAGCGTCGCGATGGTGATGACGGTGGCGCTGCCCTACCTGACGGGCCGAGCGGTCGACGCGCTCCGCACCGGAGCGCTGCACAGCCAGCGCCATGAGCTCGTGGCTCGCAACCACGATCGCCACACGCTGCTGCTCGTAGCGCTCGCGATCGCGGGGGCCGTTCTTCTTCGCTGGGGGCTCACGTACATGCGGCGGATGATCGCCGGGCGGGTATCGCTCGGCATCGAGTACGACCTGCGCGAGCGCCTCTACGGCCACCTCCAGCGGCTGGAGCTCGGCTTCTTCGACCACCAGCAGACCGGTCAGCTGATGTCGCGCGCGACTGTTGACCTGCAGGCGGTCCGTTTCTTCCTCGGGTATGGGCTCGTGTTCATCCTGCAGTCGGCCCTGACGCTCGTGCTCGCCGGCGTCGCGATGGTTCTGATCAACCCCAAACTGGGGCTCATCGCGATCGCGCCAGTGCCGTTCGTCGTGCTCATCTCCCAGCGTTACGGCAGGCGCGCGCGTCCCGCCATACAGGAGGTCCAGCAACGGATCGCCGAGCTGACGGCGAACGCCGAGGAGAACATCTCCGGGGTGCGCGTGGTGAAGTCCTTCGCACGCGAGCCGCTTCAGCTGACGCGGTTCCGCCACAGCGTCGCTCGCGTGTTCGATCAGGCGATGGTCTCCACGCGGCTGGAGGCGAGGTACAACCCGATGATCGGCTTCCTGCCGCAGCTCGGGCTGGCGGCCGTGCTGCTCGTGGGTGGAACGAGCGTGATCCACTCGCACCTCTCCCTCGGCCAGTTCACGGCGTTCTACTTCTACCTGGCGATGCTGATCTCCCCCATGCGGTCGCTGGGGGTGACGCTCGGGCTCGCCCAACGAGCGACGGCATCCGGCGCTCGGATCTTCCAGGTCCTGGACCGTGAGCCACGCCTGACCTCACCGCCAGACGCGCCGGAGCTTCCACCCGGCAACGGGCACGTGCAGCTGCGGAACGTGACTCTGCGCTACGACGACGCCGACGACTTCGGCGCGACCTACCGGTCGGAGGCGGCCGCTCACACGCCCACGGACGGCGGCGGTCGGGACGTGCCCGCCACCTCGAGCTCGAACGGCCGAGCGGCCGGGAACGGTGGGCCCCCGCCAGCAGCTGGCGGCCACGCTTCCAACGGCGCCGGCGGCGCGATGTTCGCGCACGCGCAGCGTGGCCCTCGGGCTGTGTTGCGCGACGTTGACCTGAACGTGCCGGCCGGACGCACCGTGGCGCTGGTGGGAGCGACCGGCTCCGGCAAGACGAGCCTCGTCTCGCTGATCTCGCGCCTGTATGACGCGAGCTCGGGGAGCGTGATGATCGACGGCGCGGACGTGCGCGGCGTGGAGCTTCGGTCGCTGCGACGCGCCGTAGCGGTCGTCAGCGACGACCCGTTCCTCTTCTCGGCGACGGTGGCCGAGAACATCGCCTACGCGCGCCCCGACGCTGCGCCCGAGGAGATCGAACGTGCGGCTCGCCGGGCGCAGGCGCACGAGTTCATCGCTCGCCTTCCGCAGGGATATGACACGCGCGTGGGCGAGCGCGGCCTGACGCTCTCGGGCGGTCAGCGCCAGCGACTGGCGATCGCCCGGGCGCTGCTGGCCGACCCCCGGGTGCTGATCCTCGACGATGCGACCTCATCGGTGGACTCGTCGACCGAGCGGCTGATAAAGCTGGCGTTGGACGAGGCGATGGCCGGACGGACGACGTTCATCATCGCTCACCGCCTCTCGACGATCGCGCTCGCGGACGAAATCGTCGTACTCGATCACGGGCGTGTGCTTGCGCACGGCGATCACGACGAGCTGCTCGAGACCTCGGACCTTTATCGCGAAATCGTCGCCAAGGGACTTCCAGACCAGGTGTTCCTGACCCGCGAGACGCGAGAGCGCGAGGTGAGCGGCCTGTGAGCCCGGCGGTTGGACGGGGACCGTCAGGTCCCGGCTTCGGGCGGGCGCAGTGGGCGGGCGAGCGGGCATCCCGTGGCAGCCGCGGGCGCAACCTCCGCGGCCTGCTCGCGCTGCTGCGTCCCTACCGCCTGCGCGTGGCGGTGATGTTCACCGCGTTGCTGCTCGGCACCGCCGCGTCGCTGGCGCCGCCGCTGTTGGCAAAGGTGGCGATCGACGACGGCATCTCCAAGCACGACACCACGACGCTCGTGCTGGTGGTCTTGGCGTTCATGCTCTCCGCCTTGATCGTGTGGGCGATGACCTACGTGCAGACCTACCTGGTCGGCTGGGTCGGTCAGCGGGCGCTGGCTGACCTGCGAATTCGGATCTTCACGCATCTGCAGTCGCTGCCGATCGGCTTCTACGAGAGCCGGCCCGCCGGGGTGCTGATCTCGCGCATGACGAACGACATAGAGGCACTCGACAGCCTCGTGACCGACTCTGTCGTGACGCTGTTTCAGGCGGGCCTCACGCTGATCGGCACGATCGTGATCCTGCTCACGCTGGATGTGAAGCTGGCGCTGATCACATTCGGGATCTTCCCTCTGCTCGCTGCGGGATCGCTGTGGTTCCGCCTGGCGTCGGCGGGCGCCTTCAGGCGCACGCGGGAGACGATCGGATCGATCACCGCCTATCTGCAGGAGACGCTTTCGGGCATCAGGGTCGTGCGGAGCTTCGGGCAGGAGCCATTCCACGAGGCGCGCTTCGCCGAGCTCAACGCCGATAACCGCGATGCCAACATGACGACCGTCCGTCTCAACGCGACCTATTTCCCCGCCGTGGAAATGCTCTCGGGCGTCGCGATCGCGGTGATCGTGCTCTACGGCGGCTATCAGGCGATCGAAGGGTCGATCACGGTCGGGACGGTGGTCGCCTTCATCGCGGCCCTCTCGTATCTGTTCGATCCGATCCAACAGCTCTCCCAGCTGTACACGACCTATCAGTCGGGGATGGCGGCGCTGGAGAAGATCTTCCAGCTGCTGGATGTGCGACCTGACCTGCAGGATCGTCCGGACGCGCTCGAGCTGCCGCGGATCGAGGGCGAGATCCGCTTCGAGGACATCTCCTTCGCGTATGCCCGCCGGCGCGGCTCCGAGGACGGCGAGCCGGTGCTCGCGCTCGACGGCGTCAGCCTGCACGTCGAGCCCGGCGAGACGGTCGCCCTGGTCGGCGCGACGGGGGCCGGCAAGTCGACGATGGCAAAGCTCGTCGCCCGCTTCTACGATCCGACCGAAGGGCGGGTGCTGGTGGACGAGCACGACCTGCGCGAGATCTCGAGCTCCTCGCTGCGCTCGCAGATGGGGATCGTCCCCCAGGAGGCCTTCCTCTTCTCCGGCACCATCGGCGAGAACATCGCCTTCGGACGGCCGGACGCGACGGATGATGAGATCCGCGCCGCTGCCGCGGCGGTCGGAGTGGACGAGTTCATCGCCGAGCTCGAGCACGGATACGACACGGAGGTCGGCGAGCGTGGCGCCCAGCTGTCGGCCGGCCAGCGCCAGCTGATCGCCTTCGCCAGAGCGCTGATCGCCGACCCGCGGATCCTCGTCCTCGACGAGGCGACCTCGAACGTCGACCTGCACACGGAGGGTCGCATCGAGGAGGGCCTGCGGCGCTTGCTCGCTGGGCGAACCGCGATCGTCATCGCCCACCGCCTCTCGACCATCCGTCAGGCCGAGCGAATCGTGGTGCTCGAGCACGGGCGCATCGCCGAGCAGGGCACCCACGACGACCTCATCGCCGCCGAGGGCCGCTACTTCGAGCTGTATCGCGACTGGGCTTCGCAGGCGGCGGTGTAGCGGCGCCTCCGCCGGCCCCTACCGCAAGACCCGCGGAGGATTCGAACCGGAGAGCTGCGGGGGAAGGATTCGAACCTTCGTGACGGGTGCCAGAGACCCGCATCCTGCCGCTAGATGACCCCGCAGAGACGTCAAAGGATAGCCGGCGTTGCCCCGCAGGCACCGGCGCCGCCATTCCGCCTCGCCGGTTTCGGGCATACACCGAATTCCGCGTCCCATCCCAAGCCAACACGAACATATGTTCGTGCCCTCGCACCCATCACGTATGCAATCCCTACTCGAGGCGGGCGTCTCTCTGGCCGAAGTCTCGCGACGAACCGGCATCGCGTACAACGTCGTTCGACACCACCGTGATCGCCTAAATGCCGGTGATGCGACTTCGAACGCCGATGGCGGGCCGGACCGAAGGGCCTGGACCAGAGACGAAGTCCGCCGCCTACTCGATGAGGGATGCTCGCGAGCCGAGGTCGCGCGCCGGCTCGACATCTCGAAGTCAACCGTTAGCTATCACGCCAAGCGATTCGGGCTCGAGATGGATCACAAGGCGAGCCGGCGCTACGACTGGACCGTCGTCCAGGCCTATTACGACGCCGGTCACACAGTCCGTGAATGCCAACAGCGCTTCGGCTTCAGCAGCGCAACCTGGACGAATGCGGTGAGGCGGGGCGACGCCGTTGCCCGCCCAACCGCGATGTCGATCGAGGAGTTGCTGCGTGGCCCGAGAAACCGGAGGCACCTCAGGCGCCGACTCGAACAGGCCGGCCTGCTCCAGCACCTATGCGGTGAATGCGGCATAACGACCTGGCGTGGCCGCCCGCTTGCGCTCGAGCTCCATCACATCAACGGCGACGGCAGGGACAACCGCCTCGAGAACCTAGCGCTGCTCTGTCCCAACTGCCACAGCCAGACCGACAGCTGGGGCGGGCGCAACAGCCGGCGCGCTACAGCGCCGCCGGCTGCCCGTCAGACGCGAAGTACGCCGTGATCGCGTCCTCGAGGCCGGGGTCCAGCACGAGCAGCACCTCATCGCCGGCTTCGATGACCGTGTCGGGCTTGGGCACGAATCCGGTGCCGTCGCGCAGCACCGAGATGATCAGACTGCCCTCGGGCAGTGAGATGTCGGCGACGCGCAGGCCCACCGTCGGAGCATCGGAGCTGACCTCCAGCTCGATGATCTCCAGACGCTCCTCTTCCAGGGCGAGCAGGTGCACCAGGCCGTAGCGCGGCACCTCGTGCTCGATCAGGCGGAGGATCAGGTCGGTCGCCGAGACCGCCGGCTGAATGCCCAGCAGCCTGAAGTGGTCGTGGTTGCGCGGGTTGTTGACACGGGCGATGATCCGGTCGCAGAGGTACTTCTCCTTGGCCACCTGGCAGACGAGGATGTTGTCCTCGTCGTCGCCCGTTACGGCGATCACGAGGTCGGCGCGCTGGACGCCGGCACGCTCGAGCACCCACAGCTCGGTGGCGTCGCCGTACTGGGCGGCGTGCTCGAACTCCTCCTCGATCGCCAGATAGCACTGACGGGAGGACTCCAGCAGCGTGACCTCATGGCCCTTGCTCATGAGCTCCCGCGCGAGGTTGCGTCCCACCTTCCCCGCGCCGACGATGATTGCGTACATCGTCGCTAGACCCGCTCGGGCTCGAGCTCCAAGGCACGCTCGAACATCTCGATCGCGTGCTTGGTCGGAGAGATCGTGTGCAGACCCTGCTCGCCATACCAGTTGGCGCGCGCCGGGTCCATGACCCTCACGATCGTCTTCTCCACGTCGAAGCGCTTCTGCGCGATCTGCGCGATCACGAGATTCGTGTTGTCGCCCGCCGTCGAGGCGATGAAGACGTCGGCACGCTCGATCCCGGCCTGGATCAGGGCGTCCATCTCGAGCGCGGTGCCGACGGTGAACTGCCCGCCCGAGT
>DATMQX010000155.1:0-7258 GCA_035567055.1 Solirubrobacteraceae bacterium | reverse complement strand
GCGCGGGGCGACGAGGTAGCTCTGCCGATCCAGCTCGAGCAGGTTCACGGGGGTGCGGCGCGGCGCTCCGGTGCTACGTCCGCGGACCTCGAGCACGCGCGAGCCCCAGACGCTGAGCCCGAGACGCGTCAGCCATGCGACGAGCCTGTTGAAGACGTTCTTCGTGAACCAGCCAGGCCGCCGGAAGTGCCTGTCTGTCGAGGCGTCCATCGCTCCCGCCCGTTACTGCCCGACCGTCAGGAACGCCTCGTAGCGGCGGAGGTCGCGTTCGGCGCGGGCGCGCTGCTCCGTGCCGTCCTGCGCGGCGTCGGCGGCTGCTCGGGCCTCAGCGAGCTTGGTCTCGAGCGTCGCGCGGTCGATCTGCTCCGGCGCGATCGCCTCCTCGACGAGCACCAGCGCGCGGTTCTCGGCAAACTGCAGGTAGCCCTCGGCCTGGGCGTAGCGTACGACCTCCGATTCGGAGCGGTAGAGCCGCAGCTCGGTGGGTTCGAGCCGCGCGAGCACGGGCTCGTGGTGCGCCAGCACACCGATCGAGCCGACGACCGTGCGCGTCGAGAGCATCTCCACCTCATCGGAGAAGACCTCGCCCTCGGGCGTGAGCACTTCGACTGGGAACTTGCTCCGCGCCACCGCGCTACCTCTTCGCCGCCGCGACTACCTCGTCGATCGTGCCCTTCAGGAAGAACGCGCTCTCGGGAACCTCGTCGTGCTTGCCCTCGATGATCTCGTCGAAGCCCCTGATCGTCTCGGCGATCGGCACGTACGCCCCCGGGGTGCCGGTGAACTCTTCGGCGACGAAGAACGGCTGCGAGAGGAAGCGCTCGATCTTGCGCGCGCGTTGCACCGTGAGCTTGTCCTCGTCGGAGAGCTCGTCGATGCCGAGGATCGCGATGATGTCCTGCAGCTCCTTGTAGCGCTGCAGGATCTCCTTGACGCGGTTGGCGACGCGGAAGTGCTCCTCGCCGAGGATGTCCGCCTTGAGGATCGTGGAGGTGGAGTCGAGCGGGTCGACCGCCGGGTAGATGCCTTTCTCGGAGATCGCCCTCGACAGGGTGGTGGTGGCGTTGAGGTGGGCGAACACCGAGGCCGGCGCGGGGTCGGTGAGATCGTCGGCGGGGACGTAGATCGCCTGCACCGAGGTCACCGACCCCTCGCGCGTGGAGGTGATGCGCTCCTGCAGTTCGCCCATCTCGGTCTCGAGCGTCGGCTGGTATCCGACCTGGGAGGGCATCCGCCCGAGCAGCGCCGAGACCTCGGAGCCGGCCTGCACGAAACGGAAGATGTTGTCGATGAACAGAAGCACGTCCTGGCCCTGGTCGCGGAAGTATTCGGCCATCGTCAGGCCCGAGAGCGCGACCCGCATGCGGGCGCCGGGGGGCTCGTTCATCTGGCCGAAGACGAGCATCGTCTTCTCGAGGACGCCGGACTCCTTCATCTCCAGCCACAGGTCGTTGCCCTCGCGCGAACGCTCGCCCACGCCGCAGAACGCGGACAGGCCGCCGTGCTCCTTGGCGAGGTTGTGGATCAGCTCCTGGATCAGCACCGTCTTGCCCACGCCCGCGCCGCCGAACAGTCCGGTCTTGCCGCCTTTGACGTACGGCGCGAGCAGGTCGATGACCTTGATGCCGGTCTCGAACATCTCGGCCGTCGGGGTCAGGTCCTCGAGCGTCGGGGCCTCCTGGTGGATGCTGCGCCGCTCGACGTCCGCCGGCAGGTCGGCGCCGAGGTCGATCGGCTCGCCGAGCAGGTTGAAGATGCGCCCCAGCGTCGCCTCGCCGACGGGCACCGAGATCGGCGCACCCGTGTCGATGACCTCCGCGCCGCGGGCGAGGCCGTCGGTCGTGTCCATCGCGACGGCGCGCACGCGGTCATCGCCGATGTGCTGCTGGACCTCGCACACGAGCACGCCCTGGCCCGTGATCGGGCTGATCCCGGGCGCCTCCTCCGAGGCCGCGGCCTCGGGGCGGGCGACGGTGATGGCGTGGTAGATCTCGGGGAGACGCTCCGGGAAGACGGCCTCGATGACGACGCCCTGGATCTCCTCGATGCGCCCGACGTTGCGGCGCGGCGCCTCGCCGCCCTCTGGTTGCGTCGGGGAGGTGGTCGGCTCGGTGGCTGTGCTGGCGTCCATTTGTGTTGATTCTCCTCTTTATCGATTCAAGTTTGTTGGTTGTGGAAGGCGCCCAGGGCGATCGATGGGCACGCAAGACAGGGACGCGCCGCTCGGGGGCAACGGCAGTTCGCGTGGCGTACCGATCGTAGATCGGGCGGATCTCCGATCGGGGGTGGTCAAGCGAGCGACCGAGGACGCAGTATCGCGCAGCGCAGCGGTCGTCCTAGCTCAACCCCTCTGCGCCGGCGACTACCTCCAGGATCTCCTGCGTGATCTCGGCCTGGCGGGCACGGTTCATCTGAAGCGTATAGGTGGTGATCAGCTCTCCGGCGTTCTCCGACGCGTTGCGCATGGCGGTCATCTGGGCCCCGTAGAAGCCCGCGGCCGACTCAACGAGCGCCCGGTAGATCGAGATCTCGACGTAGTCGGGAACGAGGCGCCTGAGGATCTCCTCGGGGCTCGGCTCGTATTCGACGAGCGCGCGCGGGCCGTCCGTGCGCTCGCCCTCGGCGTCCTGCTCCTCGCCGGCGATGGTCGCCTGCGCGATGGGCAGGAGCGTTTCGCGAGTCACATGCTGCGTCAGCGGCGAGACGTAGGCGTTGTAGACGATGTCGACGCGATCGAGGTGCCCGTCGACGTAGCCGGTCATCAGGTCGTCGGCGACGGTTCGCGCGTCGGCGTAGGAGGGTCGGTCGGAAAAGCCGGTGTAGCTCCCGCTTAGCTCGAGGCCTCGGAAGGTCAGCGAGGAGACACCGCGGCGTCCGGTCGCATACCAGTCGCTCGTCAGCCCTTCCTCGGCGAGCTCGCGGGTGGCCTGCACGCCCGCGCGGATCACCTGCGAGTTGAAGGCGCCCGCAAGCCCGCGGTCGCCGGTTATCAGCAGCAACCCGATCTTGGTCTGTTGCTCGTGCACAGTGAGTAGCGGCAGCTGCGAGGCCTCCGCGCCCGCGTCCCGCGCCGCCTGCCGCGTCATGCGCCTGATCGCATCGGCGTATGGACGCAGCGCTTCGATCCGCTGTTCGGCCCGTCGCAGGCGCGCGCCGGCGACCATCTCCATGGCACGCGTGATCTTCTGGATGTTCTTCACCGAGGAGATCCGGTTCCTGACGTCGCGCTGGCTGGCCATGGCTGATCGCGAAGGGGCCCTCAGGCCACCTGCGGCGTGCCCTCCGCGTAGGCCTCCTCCAGCGGCTGGCCCTCCTCGTCGAGGTCGTAGCCGAAGTCCTTCCCGTAGGCCTCGACGGCCTCCTGAACGGCGTTCTGGGTCTCATCCGACCAGTCGCCGCCGGCTATCTTCTCGAGCAGCTCGCCCTGCTGGGCGCGCATCCGCTCGACCAGGCCCTCGAGGAAATCGGGCACGCGCTCGACCTTGATGCGGTCCAGGAACCCGTTGGTGGCGGCGTAGATCTGCACCGTCTGCTCCGCGACGGGCAGCGGCTCGCGCTCGCCCTGGTTGAGCGTCGATACCAGTCGTGCCCCACGTGCCAGCGCTCGCTGGGTGTCGGCGTCGAGGTCGGAGCCGAACTGTGAGAACGCCTCGAGGTCGCGATACTGCGAGAGCTCGAGCTTGAGCCGTCCAGCGACCTTTTTCATCGGTCCGATCTGGGCGTTTCCCCCGACTCGCGAGACGGAGATACCGACGTTGATCGCCGGGCGCACCCCGGCGTTGAACAGTTTCGACTCCAGGAAGATCTGCCCGTCGGTGATCGAGATCACGTTGGTCGGGATGTATGCCGACACGTCGCCCGCCTGCGTCTCGATGATCGGCAGAGCCGTCAGCGAGCCGCCGCCGAGGTCGTCGCTGAGCTTGACGGCCCGCTCGAGCAGCCGCGAGTGCAGGTAGAAGACGTCGCCCGGATACGCCTCGCGGCCGGGCGGGCGGCGCAGCAGCAGCGACATCTGCCGGTAGGCGTAGGCGTGCTTGGTGAGGTCGTCGTAGACGCATAGCGCGTGCCTTCCGCCGTAGAGGAAGTACTCGCCCATCGCGCAGCCGGCGTAGGGGGCCAGGTACTTGATCGGCGCCGCCTCGTCGGCGCCCGCGGCGACGATGATCGTGTTCTCGAGCGCGCCCTGCTCGTCGAGCGTCTGCGCGAGCGCCACCACGGTCGACATGCGCTGGCCGATGGCCACGTACACCGACACGACTCCAGTGTTCCTGTTGTTGATGATCGTGTCGATCGCGATCGCCGTCTTGCCCGTCTGGCGGTCGCCGATGATGAGCTCGCGCTGCCCGCGGCCGATCGGGATCATCGCGTCGATCGCCTTCAGTCCGGTCTGCATCGGTTCCTTGACGGGCTGGCGCTGCACCACGCCGGGGGCCTTGAACTCGGCCGGACGGGTCTCGGTGGCGCCGATGTCGCCCTTTCCGTCCAGCGGGCGCCCCAACGGGTCGACGATGCGTCCGAGCAGCTGCTCGCCCACCGGGATGTCCAGCAGCTGGCCCGTGCGACGCACCATGTCGCCCTCGGAGACGCGTTCCCACTCGCCGAAGAGCACGGCGCCGACGTTGTCGGCCTCGAGGTTCAGCGCCAGCCCGGTGACGCCGTGCGGGAGCTCGAGCAGCTCGAAGGACATGCAGTTCTCAAGGCCATGCAGTCGCGCGATGCCGTCGGCGACCGAGAGGACGGTGCCGACCTCGGTCAGCTCGGCCCGGCCGCCCTCGAGTCCCTCGATGCGGCTCTTGAGGATGCTTGTGATCTCATCTGGGTTGATCTGCATGTGGGTTTCTCCTGATTGGGGTAAAGAGGCCCGCCCGCCCGGCTCGCCGGCCTACGCCCGGCTGTGCCCGGTGCGAGGGCTCTCTACGCGGCTCCTTGGGCAACGTGCCTGCGCAGCTGCTCCAGTCGGTTTCGGATAGAGGCGTCCAGGATCGAGTTGCCGACCCTGACGACGAGGCCGCCGAGGATGTCGGGGTCCACGCGCGTGGCGAGCTTGACCTTGCGTCCCGCACGTTCGCCGATCTCGCTGGCCAGGCTCTCGATCGTGCCCTCGTCGAGCTCGATCGCGCTGGTGATCTCCACCGGGAGCGTGCGGTTCTCCTCCTCCCACATCCGCTCGAAGGCGTCGCGGATGCGGAAGATCACCGGCATGCGGTGCTTTTCGATCAGCAGGCTCAAGAAGTTCAGGACGGTCGGGTCGACGCCCTGAAGGATGCGGGGCAGCGCGTCCTGCTTCTCCTTGACCGAGAAGTAGGGCGAGAAGAAGAAGACGGCAAGCTCGCTGTACTGGTTGAGCGCGTCGACGAACTGCACGAGCTGCGCGCGCACCTCGTCGAGCTTGCCATGCTCCCGGCCGACCTCGAACAGCGAGCGGGCGTATACCTTGGCGATCTCCTCCATCAGGTGTTGGATGCCCCCGAGGAGAGGCCGGAGAAGTCCATTTCACGCAGCGCCTCCTCGACCAGACGCTTCTGATCGTCGGGATCGAGCGCCTTGCGGGTGACCTTCTCGGTCGCCGTGATCGTCAGGTCGGCGATCTCGGTGCGAAGTTCCTCCAGCGCCCGCTTCGTCGCCGCCTCGATTTCGCGCTGCGCGCGCTGCGAGGCCTCGGTGACGATTTCCTGACCACGCTCCTTGGCTTCACGCTCCTGCGCCTCGGACGTCTGGCGCGCGCGCTGGATGATCTCGTCGGCCTGCGCCCTGGCCAGCTGCAGCCGCTCACGGTATTCCGCGAGGATCTTGTCGGCCTCGGCGCGCGTGCGCTCGGCCGTGTCGATCGACTCTTCGATCGTCCTCTGGCGGCGTTCGAGGGCGGCGCTGATCGCCGGGAATGCGTACCTGGCGAGCAGGGCCATCGTGATCACGAACACGAGCAGCGTCCAGACCATCAGGCCGATACCCGGCTTGATCAGGAAGCTCCCTTTGGCGGCGAGCGGGGTGAGGAGACCGTGTGCGAGAGAGGCGAGCATGGCGCTAGACGATGAAGGCGGCCAGGAGACCGGCCACGAGCCCGTAGAAGAAGCAGGCCTCGGTCAACGCGAACCCTAGGAACTGGAGCTGCGTGATCTCGTCTTTCATCTCCGGCTGGCGGGTGATCGCTTCGATCGCCTTGCCGAAGACGAGTCCGATGCCGACGCCGGCGCCCACGGCCCCAAGACCGCCGCCGACGCCCAGACCGATCGACTTGCCGGCCTTGGCTATTTCTTCAGTGGCTGCCAGGAGGGTGATAAGGGCTATGTGCACAGCGATTGGCTCCTTTAGTGACTCTCGGCGACGGCGCCGCCGAGGTAGATAGCGGTGAGCAGGGCGAAGATGAACGCCTGCAGGGCGGCCACGAGGCCCACCTCGAACGCGAACAGGATGACGCCGAACGGGAGCGTGAACCAGCCGAGCCAGGCCGAGCCCAGGATCACGGCCAGGGCCCCCGCCATGAACAGGATGATCAGATGGCCCGCCAGGACGTTGGCGAAAAGACGAACGGTCAGTGAGAGCACGCGCAGCAGGTTCGACAGCACCTCGAGGAAGAAGATGGGCACCGCCATCGCGCCGTGGACCCCGCCCGGGATGAGCCCTCTGAGGTAGCCGATCGGGCCCTTGGCGCGTACGCCTTCGACCGTGTAGGAAACGAACACGACGAGGGCCAGCGCGAGCGGGATCGAGAGGTTCGCCGTGGCCGCGTAGAGCGAAAATGACGGGATCTGCAGGCCGAAGACGGTGATCTCGTTCTCGGTGTTCGTCGGCAGCGGTATGTAGCTGATCAGGTTCGAGAAGAGGATGAAGAGGAACAGCGTCCCGATGAACGGGAACCACTTGGCCGCCATCCTTTCGCTCATCGAGCCGGCGGTGATGTTGTCGTGCATCAGGCGGAAGAGCAGCTCGACGGCCGCCTGCACCTTGTTGGGGCGCTGACGCATGCGCCGCGCGACGTAGATCATCGTCGCGCAGGTGAGTATGCCGGCCAGGATCAGGTAGAGGACGGCCTTGTTGATCGAGAAGACGCCAAGGTTCACCCAGTTGTCGAGTTTGAACTCGTTCTGCGGTTCAAAGCTTGTGTTGCGCGTTCCGCTGAAGCCATAGGCGGCGACCAGTACGACCAATCCGGCCACGTAGATGCCGAACAGGATCCGAAGCGTCCGTTTGATGTTGGGCTTTCGCGGCGCTCCGGGGTCGACGCCGGAACCCTGCTCTCCCTCGCCGGGACGCTGCT
>DATMQX010000154.1:0-9402 GCA_035567055.1 Solirubrobacteraceae bacterium | reverse complement strand
CTACGAGCAGGGCGGCCGGGTTCCCTGGCCCGAGGCGCTGGACCGTGGACACGGCGTCTTCGTACTGCACGGCAAGAAGCTCGAGGGTGGCTTCGCGCTGCAGCGTACGGGGAGGGGCGGTGGCTCGCAGTGGCTGCTCGTCAAGCGGCGCGACGACCGCGCACGCCCCGGATCGGACGTGGTCGCCGAGCAGCGCGCGTCGGTGCTCAGCGGGCGAACGCTTGATGAGATCCTGCGCGAGGGCGCTTGACAGCGGTGCGAGGATGCGTGGAACGGGCCCCTCGACCGCGCGGTAGCCAATGCGGTCCTTCGACGCGAACGAGCGCTGACCCGCGCCTTCAGGGACTCTGCCGGACAAGACCGGTCCGGCCTCACCATCCGGATCGGCGACCTCAACCGAAGGGAGCATCATGCCCTACGTCAGCGTCGGCGATGAGAACTCGGGATCGATCGACCTGTACTACGAAGACCACGGCTCGGGAGCGCCCATCGTGCTGATCCACGGCTATCCGTTGAGCGGACGCGCGTGGGACAAGCAGGTCCCGGTCCTGCTCGAGGCGGGCCACCGCGTGATCACCTACGACCGGCGCGGATTCGGCAAGTCCAGCCAGCCGGCCACCGGCTACGACTACGACACCTTCGCGGCGGACCTCGCCGCTCTGATGGACGAGCTTGACCTTCACGACACGACGCTGGTCGGGCATTCGATGGGCACCGGCGAGGTCACCCGCTACCTGGGCACGCACGGCTCCGCGCGGGTCGCCAGGGGCGTCCTGATCTCGCCGATCCCACCCTTCCTGCTCCAGACCGACGACAACCCCGAGGGGCTTCCGGCTGAACTGTTCGACGGGTTCATGAAGGAAGCCAAGGCCGACGCCCCCGCCTTTCTGAAGGGCTTCCTGGACAACTTCTACAACATCGATGAATACGGCGGGACCCTTGTCAGCGATCAGGCATTTCAGGCCAGCTGGAACGTCGCGGCGGGTGCTTCGGCGATAGGGGCGGTGGCGTGCATCCCGACCTGGGAGACCGACTTCCGCCAGGATCTGCCCAAGATCGACGTGCCGATCCTGGTCATCGACGGTGACGCCGACCGGATCCTGCCGTACGAGAAGACCGGCGAGCGCCTGCCGGGTCTGATCAACGACATGGAACTCGTCACCATCGAAGGTGGTCCCCACGCGATCGCCTGGACGCACGTGTTGCAGGTCAACCGGGCACTGCTCCAGTTCATCGGCGCGGACGCGCGCGTCGCGGCGAGCTGAACCGCACCAGCGCTGGTCCCGCCGCAGCGGGGGCGGGACCAGCGAGTATCTGACGGGCGAACGCTCTCGCTTGAGCGAGCGTCGCGGCGCCGTCAGGCAGCGGGCACCTGTTGGGTGATGCAGTGGATGTTGCCGCCTCCCAGGAGGATCTCGCGAGCTGCGACACCCACCACCTCGCGACCCGGAAAGCAGCTGCGCAGCACCTCCGCGGCGGCGTCGTCGAAGCGCACGTCGAGCAAGGGGAAAACGATGCGATTCGCACACGGATAGAAGTTCACGTATGACGCCGCCATGCGGTCCCCGGCACGGCGCGGCTTGCTGCCGGCAACGGCGATCACGCCCGCCGCCTCCTCCTGGGAGATGAGCATTGGTCCAGGCGACGGGATCTTGACGACCTTGAGGGTCCTGCCGCGAGCGTCCGTCGCCGACTCGAGCCGCTCGAGCGCATCTCGCGAGATCGCGTACGTCGGATCGGACTGATCGTCGGTCCACGTCAGCAGCACGACGCCGGGCTCGACGAAGCACGCGAGGTTGTCGACGTGCCCGTCGGTCTCATCGTTCTCGAGCCCCCGTCCCAACCAGATGACCCGCTCGGCCGCCAGATGCTCGTACAGCACCCGCTCGATCTGCTGCCGCGTGAGGCCCGGATTGCGGTTGGTATTGAGCAGGCACTCCTCGGTCGTGATCACCGTCCCTTCACCGTCGACGTGGATCGAGCCGCCCTCCAGGACGATCGGCGCCCGGTAGCGATCGGCGCGGTCGATCTCCAGGACCTTCTGCGCCGCGCGTTCGTCGCGATCCCAGGGCGAGTAGAGACCGCCTTCGAGACCTCCCCACGCGTTGAAGCGCCAGTCCACGCCACGAATCCCGCCGCGGCCGTCGACGACGAACGTCGGGCCGATGTCGCGCATCCACGCATCGTCGGTGGAGACCTCCACCACCCGCACCGACGGGGAGAGCGTCGCGCGGCAACGGTCGAACTCGGCGTCCGAGACCGCCATCGTCACGGGCTCGGCGGCGTTGATCGCCTCCGCCACCGCGGCGTAGGCGCCCTGGGCGGGCTGCGCGGCCAGGCGCCAATTGTCCGGACGCTCGGGCCACGCCATCCAGCAGCCGCTGTGCGGCTCGAACTCTCCCGGCATGCGGTAACCGTCCGCGGCGGGCGTGGAGGCGAGCGTCGCGCTCATCGCTCGGCGAGCGAAGCGTAGGCCTCCGGCCGTCGGGTGCGCAGGAACGGAAACAGCTCGAGCCAGTCCGAACGCTGGTCCAGGTCGAGGTCCGCCACCAGCACGGCAGGCTCATCGCGTGGAGCCTGAGCGAGCTTGCGTCCATAGGGATCGCAGATGAACGACGAGCCGTAGAACCGCAGCGGCGGCTCCTCGCCGAAGCGGTTGACGGCGACGATGAACACGCCGTTGGCGATCGCGTTGCCGATCATCACCTGCTCCCAGAGAGGCTGCGTGTCGAAGTCGGGGTGCTCCGGCTCGGAGCCGATCGCGGTCGGATAGATGAGCACGTCGGCGCCCTCCAGGCTGTACGCGCGCGCGAGCTCCGGGAACCATTGATCCCAGCATGTGGGCAGGCCGAGATGCGCGTCCGCGAGGACGACCAGCGGGAACGGGTCCGCGTCCGCCGGACCCGGCCTGAAGTAGCGGTCCTCGTGGTATCCCGCCGACACGGGGATGTGGAGCTTGCGCGTCCTCGCGAGGAGCTGGCCGTCCGGCGCCACGAGGATCGCCGTGTTGTAGCCGAGCCCGTCGTCCGCGGGCGAGCGCTCGTATAGCGACGCGTGTATGTGTGTGCCCGTCTCGCGCGCCATCCGCGCCGCGAAGGTGTACGTGGGGCCGCCCGGGAGCTCCTCCGGCTGGATCCCAGTTGCGCCGGGCCCCGACGGATCGACCGCGAAGTAACGGCTGAGCGTCAGCTCCTGCAGGCAGACCACCTCTGCGCCCTCGGCCGCGGCCAGCCGGATCCCGGCCGCGAGGGCCGCCGCGTGCACCTCGGGATCGGCGTGCCAGCGCTGCTGGACGGCGGCGACACGAAGCGGACGGCGCCGCGGCGGGCGCGTGCGCGCGGGAGAGCCGTGCGGGCCGAACGCCGTGACGAGGACGATCTCATCGGCGGCGCCCTCGACCGCGATGCGGCGTGTGCTCGGTCCGTCGCTCGCTCCTGATGCTGCCTCCACGCGTCCTCCCTGGCCGATCGTTCACGCGAGCACGATTGCTCGCTGCGGGGTCGCTGCGACCATTGTGCCCGCTGCGGCGGAGACCTGTAGCGGCGGGAGCTGCGGCGTGCTTCCTGACCTGCGTTACGCGCGCCACGGCACGAGGTCTCGGGCAGCGACGCCGCGAATGCGCGTACCCCGCCCCTGGTCGTGCAGTAGCCGACCGCCACGGACTGTCGGATCGTTGACGACGGTGACCACGCCCCGGGGAAAAAGTCACCTTGTTCAGGCTGAGTTACCGTGAAGTCGTCCCTGGGACTGGTGGCTTTGACACCTCCCAGCCTCAAAGGGGGCGCGGATGAACAACGTCCTCAGGTTCTGCAGCTAGTGTGCGCCCGACGCTCGTCGATGCTGAAGTGTCAATGACCAACCCTCGCGAAACCAACCCGAGCTACGAGCGAATTCTCGCCGCCGGGAAGGCGCTCTTCATCGAGCAGGGATTCCCGGAGACCTCGATGGAGGCGATCGCGCAACGCGCGAACGTGGTGCGCGCGACGGTGTACAACAACTTCAAGGACAAGGAGGCGATCCTCGCCGAGATCATGCGCCGCTACTTCGACGGTTGCGTCGAGATCCCGCGCAGCCTGCGCGCGGAGGCCCGCCCCGAGCAGACGTCGTTCGAGCTGGTCGAGGACATGATCAGGAGCGCCATCCTGTGGCGGATCGAGAACGCCGAGCTGCGCCCGCTGGTCGACCTGTCAAAGCACCTGCCCAACTCGCCGTGGCCCAGCCTCAACGCTGCCGCCGACGCGGCGATGCACGACTGGATCCTCGAGATCCACCGTCGCGAGGCAAAGCGAGGCCTGCTTCGCAAGGACGTCGATTTGGACTTTGCCACGCGGGCGCTCTACCTGATGATCGAGGCGGTCCTCGCATCGTTCGACCCGCGGTCGAGCAGACGCCGCGTCAACGACGCGGTCCACCAGCTGGCGCTGCTGAACTGGCACGCGCTCTACTGCGAGGGGCCCGACGCTTAATCGCCGGCGAGGTGCGCGACGAGCACGCGAAGCCGGTCAGCCATCCAGCGCCGAGCTTAGTCAGATTGGACGTGCTGCCCAGCTCGGGATACTCGCCAGGCGACCGCCACGTTCCGAGGTAACGGTGTTCGACACCTTGGGTCGCTGGCGCCATGCCTTCTTCTCGGCAAGCCTCACGGGTGCAGGAAACCCAAAGCGATGAGGAGGGATCACCATGCGAGGCGCAACAGCAACCGGCTTCGGCTGTCTCAGGCGGATCGTCGTGACGGCGGCGACGCTGCTCGCCCTATCGTCGGGCCTGGTCGTCGCCGGCGCCCAGGCGGCCGTGGACGGTACGGAAGCCGCACCGAACGGCCAAGCCACAACGACGACCTCGACGGTGTCGGTCGAACAACTTCCCGCAGTCAACTACACGGCCATCGACGGGCACAAGGAGACCCTGGTTCCCTGGCAGGGCCGGCACGTGAGCGTGCTTGTCGAGCCCGCGGTGACCCGCGACCCACGCGTGATGACGAAACTGGTGAGTGCTCTCGATCGTGCGTGGAGCTACTACGCCGCCACCACGGGCCGCACGCCGGCTGTGGCGCATTCGTTGAACGGCCGCGATGAGGTCGCCGAGGTGACCAGCACGTGTGGCGCCGGCTGCACCTACATCGGCGCGACCGGCACCGAGATGCTCACCTCGTACTTCGAGTCGATGTATCAGCAGATCGCCCAGAGCAACCTGTACGACCAGATCCCGTTCTACGAGCTTGGACGCAGCTTCTGGTTCTGGAGCTCGCAGCTCGAACTCAAATCACCCGACCAGGATCCCGTCGTGACTGGCTTCGCGGTATGGATGCGCTTCCGCTCCATGACTGCCGCCGGCGTGAAAGGCGCCCCCTTCAACGGCACCCCGTTCACGACCTTCCAGACGCAGGTCGCCGCGCTCAGCGGTGACTACGAAGCGAACCCTGCGCTCACCTTCGCCGGAACGCTCGCCCTCGACAGGTCGCCTGGCCTGTACGGAGGCACGGACTTCTGGGCGTCGCTCATGACGCAGCTGGCCCAACGCCACGGCGGACAGGTGTTCGTGAGGCGCTTCTGGCACCACCTTGGAGCGATGCCCCCCGCGTCGTCCAACAATGATGCCGTGACCAACTGGGTCCAGGCCGCCAACTATGCGGCGCGCACCGACTTGAGCCCGGTGTTCTACACGCGATGGGGCTTCCCCAGGCCCGATGGCAGCGTGACGCCGCGGCCGCCGGCCAGCACGGTGCCCGAGCCGATCGGCAGCTGCCTCCCCTAGCAAGCGTCATTGCGCGGCCGCAACTCCGCGGGTCGAGGACGCCGTAGGCTGGGCGGTGACCGTCCCGCGCTCCATGACGAAATGGGGACCGATGCCGGGGATCTCGAACTCCTCGGAGACGACGCGGAAGCCGGCACGCTCGTACAGCGAGCGGGCCGGCGTTCGCGCGTTGCACCACAGCCGTGACGCTCCGCTCGCCACGGCGTGACGGACAAGCGCATCAAGGACTGCCGAGCCCGCTCCTTTTCCCCGCGCGTTGGCCTCGGTCGCCATGCCCCGTACCCGCCACGCGCCCGGCTCGCCATCAGGAGCGACAAATCCGACGGCGATCAGCGTCTCGCCGTCCACGACGCCGACTGCGAACGCATCGGCGGGCTCGTGCGCGGCCAAGCTGTCGAGCGTTTCATGCGGTCGCAGAATCGCGTGCCGCAGCGGCCGGGTCTCGGCGAGCGAGATCTCGCGGAGAAGAGGGAGAGACACGCTCGTGATGCTACGGCCCGGCAGTCCGACACCGGTCGGTGCGTGAAGGCTCCCGGCAAAGGCGCCCCCGCGCGAGGCGTCATTCGCCGCCGAACTGCTGCTGCAGCGCGAGCACGTTACCCACGTATTCTTCGGTCGACGGAACCTCGCCTTCCTGGAGCACGGAAGACAGGCCCTGGTAGTAGCCCGCTGCCGCAAGTGCCGGATCGCCACCCGTTTCGCTCAGCAGCGAGTGAAGGAGCAGCACGCCGCCACGGACGTTGGATGCAGCTGAGGCGGGCGCCAGGGGTGTCGGGCCAGCCAACGTCTTGCCGATCCAGCTCCACGTTTCCGGAAGGATCTGCATCACGCCGCGCGCGTCCGCACTCGAGGTGAGGTTGTTGTTGAACCCGCTCTCCTGCGAGGCGATCGCCTCTGCGAGCGAAGGCGGCACGCCGTTTTCCGCAGCGATGGAGCCAACTTCCGACGGGGTGACGGTCTCCGCCGTCGGATACGGCGGTTCGCTGGCCGAGCCTTCCGCGGGCGCTGCTTCTGCGGCCGAGCTCGCAGGTTCCGCGGCTTCGGTCGAGGCGCCCGAGAGCGTCAGGACCGCTCCCGAGAGCAGCGGCGCATTCGGATCGATGCCGTTCACCGCGGCGAGCGCGGCGGTGCTCGTGCCGGCTCTGGCCGCGATCGCCGAGAGGGTGTCGCCGGGTTGGACGACGTAGGAAGCATCACTGGATTCGGCGCCTTCAGAGCTCGACCCGGATTCCGCCGTGCTCGTGGCGGTTTCACCGGCGCTGGCTTCAGACCCGGCGTCGCCCGGCGCCTGCGCTGGGATCATCAACGTGCTGCCGGCGAGCAGCGAGGCGTCGGGCGGGAGCCCGTTCGTCGCTGCGAGATCTTCGACGGTCACACCGTCGCTGGCGGCCACCGAGGAGAGCGACTCACCAGGAGCGACGACATGAGGGAACGAAGCGGAGGCTGCCCCGGGGAAGGCGAGCATCGCGGCGACGACCGGCAGCAGAGCTCGCAGGCGCATGGCGGCAGTGTTCCGGAGCGGCCCGTCGAGACCAACGGCTGCAATCCTCCTATCAAGATGCAAGATCGTTTGCGCGTGTGTGGTGCGACTCGTCTTCGGTGATCAGCCGTGCTCCGCGTCCATGTGTGGCGAAGCTGAAGGACCAGCGAATGAAGACGAGGATGCGGTTCTGGAAGCCGACCAGGTACCAGAGGTGGACCACCAGCCAGGTGACCCACGCGATGGGCCCGCTCAGCTTCAGCCCTTTGATGTCGGCCACCGCTGCTGCACGGCCGATGGTCGCGAGGTTGCCCTTGTCGCGATAGTGGAACGCCGTAGTCGTCCGGCCGCGCAAGCGGGCGCGGACCAGGCCGGCCGCATAGCGGCCCTGCTGCATCGCGACCGGCGCAACTCCCGGCAGCACGACCGGTGTGCCACCTGAGCCGCGCACTCGCACCATGTCCCCCAGCGCGAACACCTCCGGGTGGCCGGGCAGGGTGAGGTCGGACTCGACGGTCACGCGCCCCGCGCGGTCGAGCTCGGCGCCGCTGCGCTCGGCCAGCTTCGCGGCCAAGCCGGAGGCTGTCACGCCTGCCGCCCAGATGACGGTGCGCGTGGGGATCCGCTCCGCCGTCCCATCCCCGTCGTCGATCGTCACCGATTGACCATCCACGCCGATCACGGTCCTGCCGAGCATCGGCGTCACACCAATCCTCCTCAGCGACCGTACGGCACGTTCCGACAACGACGGCGGGAAGCTCGTGAGGACGCGATCGAGCGCCTCGATCAGCACGACGCGGCCTGTGCGCGGGTCGGCCGTCTTGAAGTCGCGGCTGAGGGAATCGCGTGCAAGCTCGGCGATCTGGCCTGCCATCTCAACGCCCGTTGGTCCGCCGCCCACCACGACGAACGTCAGCCAGGCCGCGCGACGCTCCGGGTCCGGCTCCATCTCGGCCGCCTCGAAAGCGCTGAGGATGCGACTGCGCGCCTTGAGAGCGCTCTCGAGCGACTTCACCTCCGCGGCGTACCGCGCCCAGTCGTCGTGACCGAAATACGAGTAGCGCGATCCGCCGGCGACGATCAGCGTGTCGTAGGGAATCGAAGCGGGCACCGGTATCCCGTCTGCGGGTGCCAGCTGCAGCTCGCGCGTGGCGAGGTCGAAGTCCCTCACCTGCGCCATCATTACTTGGGTGCTTCGGTGACGTTTGAAGATCGCCCGCAACGGATAGGCGATTTCGCCCGGCGACAGCGCGCCGGTCGCAACCTGGTAGGTCAGCGGCTGGAACAGGTGGAAGTTCCTTCGGTCCACAAGCGTGATCTCCACGGGGGCACGGCGCAGGTTGAGGGCGGCTTGAAGGCCGCCGAAGCCACCGCCCACGATGACGACGCGATGGGCGCTCGCATCAGGCACGAGGCAAGGCTAACCGCCGGGCTGCCGTAGGCGCATGCTCGACCGTCACAAGGCTGCACGCTTGCGCCAAGGTTTCTCGAATAGGCGATCGACCCGCTGCCGCCGCCTACGCCGGTGTCGGCTCCGGCGCAGCCGCCGCCGGGGCCCCACCGCCCACGAAGTCCCGCGACCGCACCAGCGCATAGCCTGCCACGGACCCCGCCGCCGCCACGGCGACACTCACGAGCGCGATCGTGTTGAAGCCCGTCACGAACGCGTGGTGTGCGGCATGCCCCACCTGGGCGCGGTCGGCAGGCGGCACCGCCCGCAATGCGCGCCCGGTGCCGCCCGACGCAACAGCCCGCGCAAGCTCGTGGACGTGCGACGACGCGGGCATGCCCGCGATCAGCGGGGTGAGCGTCGATTGGATCTTCGACTGGAAGATCGCGCCGAGGCCGGCGATCCCCGTGGCGATCCCGAGCTGACGAGCAGTGTTGCTCGCGCCCGATGCCATGCCGCTCAGCTGCGGTCGGACCACGCCGACTGCGGTCGAGGCCAGCGCCGGGGTGGCCAGGCCTATCCCGATGCCCGCCAGGATCTGGCCGGGCAGCAGCGCGGTCCACCCGGACGAGTCGGACAGGTTCCCCATCAGCAGCAGCCCGACCGTCACGAACGCGAGCCCCGTCCCGAGGAGCAGCCGCACCGGCACGCGCGCCGTCAGCCGGCCGCTCAGCGGCGAGACGAACAGGATCGGCCCGGTGACCGGCAGCGACCGGAG
>DATMQX010000153.1:0-24692 GCA_035567055.1 Solirubrobacteraceae bacterium | reverse complement strand
TAGGGGTCGCAGACCTCTCCGGTGGAGGCGTGCTCGGCGTGCGCGGCTGCTTCTTCTCCCAGGACGCGCCAGCCTTGCATGAAATGCCCGCGTGCTTGCGGTGAGAGCCGTTCGAGCGCGTTTCGCATCGGCGCGAGTGCTATTTCGAGCCATCCCTCCATCGCGTCCCGGTAGTCCTCGTGCACGCGCACGATCGTGCGACGGCGGTCCTGATCGTCCTCGGCGCGCTCGACCAGGCCCGCGCGGCTGAGCTCCCCGACGATCGTGCTGGTGCTCGAGAGCAGCAGTCCGAGGCGTTTTGCGAGTTCACTGACGCCGATCGGTTCGGTCGCCGCGACGGCCAGCAGCGCGCTTGCGTGGCGCTTTCCAAGCGAGGAGCGTTCCATCGCGTCTCGCATGGGCATGGGGGCAGGGACGGCGTCCTTGAGGTCGTGGAGCGTGATGGGCATCAGCGAGGTGAGCTCGGTGAGGGCCTCCTCTACGCTCGGCTGGGAGTCGGTTTCGGGTTTGCTCTTGACGGCCATGATGTGTCTGCTACGCTCCTTCGATCTGCGAACTATTGTTCCATTATAACTGTTCGCTAAGCAAGAGTATATACGGAGGTCTGACATGAGCGCAACGACACCGCAGGAGGGCAGACTGGGAATCGTGGCGCGAGTTGGTGGGTGGGCTGCCGCACACCGGCGAGTCGTGCTGCTCGGTTGGATCGTCGGCTTGATCGTCGCGCTCGGGCTTTCGAGCGCCGTGGGGAGCAACTACAGCAACAGCTTCTCGCTGAAGGGCACCGACTCACAGCGCGCGGTCGATCTCCTGAAGCGCAACTTCCCCGCCCAGTCCGGAGACTCCGACCAGATTGTCTTCCACGCTCGCAGCGGCAGCATCACCTCCGCGGCGGCGCAGGCGCGCATCGCGCCGGTGCTGGCGCAGATCGCACGGCTTCCGCATGTCAGCGGCGTCGTAAGCCCCTACTCCGCGGCCGGCGCACGCGACGTCTCGAGTAACGGCCAGATCGCGTTCGCGACCGTCAACTTCGACCAGCGGGCGAACGTGCTGCCCAAGGCGGCGGTGGAACGCGTGATCTCGGTCGCTCACCAGGCGCGCTCTCCCCAGCTGGAGGTCCAGCTCGGCGGCCAGGCGATCGAGCAGACCGAAAAAGTCTCCATCGGTACGGCGACCGCCGTCGGGCTGATCGCGGCGATGGTCGTACTGCTCATCACCTTCGGCTCGGTGCTCGCGATGGGGCTGCCCATCCTCACGGCCCTGCTCGGACTAGGCACCGCGATCGGGCTCGCCGGCCTCGGCTCGCAGATCATCTCGACACCCGACTTCGCAACACAGCTCGCGGCCATGATCGGTCTCGGCGTGGGAATCGACTACGCGCTCTTCCTGATCACCCGCTTCAGGCAGAACTACCGATCGGGCATGGACCTTCAGACGTCGATCTCCGAAGCGATGGACACCGCCGGACGGGCCGTCCTGTTCGCCGGCATCACCGTGATCATCGCGCTGCTCGGGCAGTTCGCGCTGGGCGTCAGCTTCCTCTACGGCCTCGCCGTCGCGTCGGCCCTGGCGGTGCTGATGACGATGCTCGCCGCGCTCACGATCCTGCCCGCGGTGCTCTCGCGCTTCGGCGAGCGCGTGGCACGGCCCAGCCGCCGAGCGCGTAAGAGCGGCGAATCCGCCGAGGCGCGCGAAGCGCGCAGTGTCTGGGCGCGCTGGGCGGGGTTCATCCAGCGTCACCCGTGGCCCGGAGCGCTCGCGGGCCTGGCGATCATGCTGACGCTTGCGGCGCCGGCGCTCGCGCTACGCCTCGGCAACAGCGACGCGGGCAACAACCCGACGAGCACGACCACCCGCCACTCGTACGACCTCCTCGCCAAGGGCTTCGGCCGCGGCTACAACGGACCTCTACAGGTGGTCGCCTCGCTGCCGCATGCGGGCGACTCGGCCGCGGTCGCCGCCGTCGCGGCGTCGCTGCGCGCCAGCGGGGACGTCGCGTCGGTCTCGCCGGCGCGCCTGAGCCCCAACGGCCAGACCGCCGTCTTCCTGGTGTACCCGACCTCAGCTCCCCAATCGCTGGCGACGAGCAACCTCGTCGAAAACCTGCGAAAGCACACGCTGCCGCCCCTCGCGCAGAGCACTGGCGCACGGATCCTCGTCGGCGGCCAGCAGGCGACGACGATCGACTTCACGAGCGTGCTCTCGAGCAAGCTCCCACTGTTCATCGGAATCGTCGTCGCGCTGTCGGCGCTGCTGCTGCTGATCGTCTTCCGCTCGCTGGTGATCCCGCTGCAGGCCGCGTTCATGAATCTGCTGTCGATCGGCGCCGCGCTCGGCGTGGTCGTCGCGATCTTCCAGTGGGGATGGCTCGGCAGCTTCTTCAACGTGAAGGGCGGCCCGATCGAGGCGTTCATCCCCGTGATGCTGTTCGCGATCGTCTTCGGGCTGTCGATGGACTACGAGGTGTTCCTCGTCTCGCGCATCCACGAGGAGTGGACGCGGCGACGCGACGCGACGCAGGCGGTGACGCGCGGGCTCGCGTCGACCGGGCGGGTGATCACCGCCGCCGCGACGATCATGATCTGCGTCTTCCTGTCGTTCGCCGTGGGCGACGAGCGGGTGCTCAAGCTCTTCGGGCTGAGCCTCGCGACCGCGGTCTTCCTCGACGCGTTCGTGGTGCGCATCCTGTTGCTGCCATCGGTCCTGGAGCTCCTCGGGCGGCGCACGTGGGCGATACCGTCGTGGCTCGGCCGGCGCCTGCCGCACCTCGCGATCGACCGCCCCGACACGCGGATCCCGGCGAGCGGGGGAGAGCCCGCCAAGCAGCCGGCGTGACCGGCCCCCACCAGGCCGTCACCAGTGCCGAGCGCATCGGCGACGGCCTGCCGGCACGGCAGGTTCATGCGGCGGAGGGCGTGCTCGCCACGTACCTCAGAAGCCTCTCCACGCAGGCGCACGACGGCGCCGCGGCCCCCTGGCGCACGGAGCGGCCGGCGAGGCCGGAACGCCCGCGGCTCGCCGATCGCCGGCGCGCCGCCGACGGATGCCGCGGTCTTCGTGACGCGCGAGTCGCGTTCGGAGGCGCCTAGAGTGCAGGCCTTGCCGGCACCGCTGCGCTCTCGTAGGAAACCGTGATCGTCCTGTACGACGCCGACTGCGGCTTCTGCAGGTGGGCGGCCGCGTGGGCACTGAGGCTCGACCATCGAAGCGTGCTCGTTGCCGCGCCGATCCAGTCCTCGCTCGGCTCTGAACTGCTGGTCGACCTTGCGCCGGGCGATCGCCTCGCTGCGGCGCACGTCGTCGGCGAGGACGGGTGCCGTCAGTCGGGAGGGGCGGCTGCCGCCGAGGTCCTCGGGGCGATCGACCGCACGCGGCTGCTTGCCCGCTTGGCCCGCAGCTCGCCGCGAACGACGGACCGGCTCTACGCCGCTGTCGCGAAGCGGCGTATCTCGCTCGGGCGTTTCGTCGGTCGTCAGGCGCGCCGCCGTGCCGATCGCCTGCTCGATGCTGCGCGAGTCACCACCGCCGCAGAGCTGAAGGTCCGCTCGCAGCGATCGCCGACGTAGCCACGCCACGCGCGGTCGCCGGGTCACGCTCTCGCGACCTGCTCCTTCCAGGCCCGTTCGATCTGTCGCATCAGCGCCGGGTAGACGATGTGATGGCGGAACGGCGCGATCGCGGCCATGTAGGCGCTTCCGCGCCCGCCGCGAGGCTTCACGTAGACGCCCATCTGGCCCTGATAGCGCCCTCCTCCTCTGTCTATCCAGACCAGGTGCATGATGGCGTGCACCGTGCGGTTGGAAATCTCGGCGGCCCACTCCTCGTCGGTGCGGTAGAGCGGGGTGAACCTCGACGGCCCGCGACCGGGGTCGGCGGTGCCGCGCAGATCCTCGGGCAGGCGCGCCCGCAGCGTCGTCTCGCCGTCACCCGGAATCGGAAGTTGAGCGCCCCTGTCGTCCCACCCGAGCCAGCCGCCGAGGCGAAAGCGAATGCTGAAGAGCACGCGGGTCGCCAGCGAGCCGCCGTTCGCCGGATCGAGCGAGCCCATCAGCTCGAGCAACCTCGCGAAGTCCCCCGCGCCACCGGTCGCCGGCAGCGCCCACACATCCTCGAGCCGGAACTCGGGTGCGATCTCCTCGATCCGCCAGTGGCGGGACAGATGCTCGCTGTTGGGAAGCCTCAAGGCGCGTGTCCGTTCGGGATGCGAGCAGCGCGACCTACGTCCTCGCCAGCCACGAGCGCGAGCTCGCTCCTCGCCCCACGTTCGCGCCTTCGCCGGTACGGGGCATAGTCGGCGCTCTCATAGAACGCGTCGGCCGCCTCTTTGGAAGGCCACTCGATGATCAGGAAGACTGCCGGCGCCGGGCGCTCGCCCTCGAGCCTCCGGGTCCGCGCCGTTCGCGCCAGGTAGCGGCCACCTCGCGCTTCGACGAGCCCGGTGACGTTCGCGAGATAATCCTGGACCCAGCTTGGATCGTCGATCTCGAACTCGCCGACCGCGTAGTACTTCATGAGCTGCCCTTCCCGGGTTTGTCCTGTGAGGCGAGGAGCGCCGCGACGCCGGACTGAAGGCTCGCGACCGTGCCGTCGGTCAGCGTCCCGGCGTGGAGGTGGCGCCGCAGCACCGCTAACGGAAGGTCGATGACCGCGTAGGTGACGCGCTCAATCGCCTCAGGCGCCTCGGATCCGTACAGGTCGATCGCCAGGCGCCGTACTGCGTTCACGATCGGGTCGTTGGTGCTCGCGAGCGCTTGCGCGATCGCCGGCTGCGGTTCCCCGTCCAGCAGCGCCAGGCGACTGTGCTCCAGAAGCAGCTGCGTGTCGTCGGGGCTGTCCAGCGCGAACTCCACGGCCCAAGCTGCCGCGCCCAGGGCGGCTGCTCGCGGGTCCGGTGCGGCCAGCGCGCGGAGAAAACCGGCCTGGAAGCGTTCGACCGCGCGCAGCCACGCACGTGCCAGCAGTTCCTCGCGTGAGCCGAAGCGATGGTACAGAGAGCCGCTCGGGGCGCCACTGCGCTTCCCGATGGCGCGGATGCCCACGGCGCGCGGGCCGGCCTCGATGACGAGGTCGCGCGCGGCGTCGAGCACGTCGTCGGCTTGGTGAATGACGGGGCGCGGCACGGTTGTTCATATTAGCGCAGTCGCGCTATTACATCCGGCGCAGAGGCGAAGGCGACTGGTGGGCGTCGTCAGGCGCCGACTGCGAACAGACGCCATTCATCGGAGACGCATCGGGTCAGCCTCGCTGGATCCGTCAGCCGGATGTCATGCGCTCAACGGCGCGCTGGCGGGCTGGCCGCTGCGAGAGCCGTGCCAGGTAGTCCCTCAGGTTCGCCGGCAGCTCATCCGCGAAGCCGATGCGCTCCGTGAACGCCAGCGCGCTCCCGACAAGCACGTCGGCGACCGTGAAGCGCCCGCCGACGAGATATTCGCGGCCATCCAGGGCGCTGGACACCGCGCGCGCGGCCTCGTCAAAGCGCCGTCGCGCAGCGGCGGAGCGGTCGGGGTCGCGCTCAGCCTGCACGGCGGACTCGATCAGCGGTGGCTCGAGCTCGGCTGGCGCGAAGATCGTCCACTGGTAGAGCAGTGCGCGCTCGTGGGTCCCCAGTGCCGGCGCCAGGCCGGCGTCGGGGTACAGGTCGGCCAGGTACAGGCAGATCGCCGCCGATTCGAATACGAACCCTTCCTCGTCCTCGAGCACGGGCACGCGACCCAGGGGATGGCGGACGCGGTGCTCCTCGGCCTTTGCCTCCTCGCGCGTCATCACCGTGACCTCATACGGCTCGCCAAGCTCCTCGAGCACCCATGCGACGCGGATCGGACGGCCCGCGTGCTCTCGGTGATAGAGGCGCATCATGGGCGGCACGATAGTCGCCGCTGTGAGAGCTTGTCCGCCGGCCCACGCCAAATGTCGGTGGGGTGCCGCCGACCCAGGCCGGATCCCAGATCACTGGTCAGCCGCGTGCGTACATGATCACGCTGACGCCGACCAGGCAGATCCCAGCACCTACAACGTCGTATCGGTCGGGATGGAACCCGTCGAAGGCGACTCCCCAGAGCAGTGAGCCGACGATGAACACTCCGCCGTAGGCCGCGAGAACGCGTCCGAAATCGTGGCTCGGCTGGAGTGTCGCAATCAGGCCATATCCGGCGAGGACCAGCGCGCCAACGACCGCCAGCCACGGGCTCCTGTGCTCCCGCAGCGCGATCCAGATCAAGTACGCGCCGCCGATCTCCGCGACAGCCGCGACGATGAATACCGCGATCGAGCGGATGGTCACGGCGTACGCGCGCTTGAGAACGGCGGAACGGCGCCCGCAGTCTGGCTCGGACGTTCAGGCAGCCCGAGCGCGCGGTCGTCAAATAGCGCACAGACGTCGAGCGTCTCGCATTGGCAGGCCGTCGCGACAGCAAGCCACCGACGGACTGCCTGGGCGCTCTCGATCAAAGCATCGATCGCCGGGAGCTTGCGCTCGGCCAACGCGCGAACGCTCTCGTGCGCGGCTCTATGTCCTTCGTTAGCCGCCATCAACTCCCGCACCTCCTCCAGGCTGAATCCTGCACACCGGGCGACGTCAATGATCGCCAGGCGGCGTATCACATCGAGCGTGTAGCGACGCTGGCCACGGACGCGTTCGGGCTCTGGGAGGACGCCGATCTCCTCGTAGTAGCGGATCGCCGAGGAGCGCACATTCGCTTTGGCCGCAACCTCGCCGATCGTCATAGCTGACTCTGATGCCTGGCTGCCCACATCCACCCCCTTGACTTCAAGTCGGCTTGAGGGTGCATCGTAGTCGGATGAACCTACGGGAAGTGCCAACCAACCCGACTCCAGCCCTTGCCTGCACGCTTTCGCCGGGCGATGCGCTCGCGCGCCAACGGTGGTTCGAGTTGATCATGAGCCGCGCGATCGAGGTCGCCGAGCAGCCGGGAGGGCAAACCGCGTACTTCGCCGAAGACGACGCGCTCGAGGGAGAGCTGCGTGCGCTCGCATCCGCCGAGGCGGACTGCTGCGAGTTCCTTCATTTCGAGATCCAGCGTGGCGACGGACGCATAAGCCTCGCGGTCACCGGGCCGACTGACGCGCGGCCGGTCATCGAGCAGCTTTTCGCAGGGGGCGGATGAGCGCTAAGCGACGTCGTGTGCCGAAGCCGCGAGCGAGCTGACGGTAAGCGAACGCTCTGAGCGAAAAATGCCGAAAACGGAGAGGGCGGGATTCGAACCCGCGATGGAGTTTTCACCCCATACTCGCTTAGCAGGCGAGTGCCTTCAGCCGCTCGGCCACCTCTCCCGGAGGGCGCGGTAGGCCAGTTTAGAGCCTGTCCGGAGCGCCCGCGCGAGCGCGTAGGATCTGAGTCCCGCGGAAGGGTGGCAGAGCGGTTGAATGCGGCGGTCTTGAAAACCGTTAGACGGGCAACCCCCGTCTCGGGGGTTCGAATCCCCCCCCTTCCGCTTATAGAGTCAGAGCCCGCGTGTTGCGGGAGCATCCCGCGCGAGCAGAATGAGTCGCGTGGGCCTCGATGACCCGCTCGAGACCGCTGCAGGCCTGAGCCGCCGTCACCGCATTGGACGCCCGGCGCCAGCGGCCCAACCAGACAATTACAGTGAGCGATGATGGCGATCCCGATTCCAGATGCGGTCCGTGAGCTGCTCGAGGCACCGAACTACGTCCACCTCTCCACGCTTCGCGCAGACGGCTCGCCGCGCAACTGGGTGGTTTGGGTAGGACTCGAGGGCGATCGCATCCTCATCTGCACTTCCGAGGCGGTGTGGAAGGCCAAGGACATGCGTCGCGACCCTCGCGTGGCGATGTCCGTTGCTGATCTCGGCAACCCGTACCGCATGGCAGCCCTGCAAGGTCGGGTCATCGAGATACGCCCCGACGAGGGCTGCCGCTACATGGACCCGATCTCCGTGAAGTACACAGGCGCACCATTTCCCAGCCGAGGTGCTGACCGCGTGTGCTTCGTGATCGCCGTGGACAAGGCGGCCCAGCGCACGCTTGGCTTTGTCCACGATCCTGGGTGACGAGCTGCTGCGGTTGAGGGTCGCCGTGTCGGGCAACAGGCGAACACGCCGTCGTCAGCCGCCCGCAGCGAGACCCGGCTCGGAGACTGCGGGCGAGACTCCCAGCACGCGACCGCCCGCGTCGATCGCCTGGACCGAGACGTACGGGCCGACAGTTCCCGCAGGGACCGTGATCGCGGTCTCGAAGCCGTTGCGCGCAACCCGAGCGGCCGGGTTCAGGGAGCTCGGGTCGACGCCGGCGAGCACCCGCCAGGAGACGACGAGCGTGGCGCCATTCCAGCTGGCGTACACGACCCCGCCACCCACCGCGGCCGGCTTGAAGATGACGGATGGCGCGTGCGCGGGCATTCCCGACCACGGGAAGCGATAGCTCCGATAGGACTGCGTCCACCGCGGGAACCGGGCATCGAACAGGAGAGCACCTTCGGCGTCGAACTCCGAGAACTGGGGCACCTGCCCCCAGCCGACGAACCAGTCTCCGTTCGGCAGCGCCTGGAGATTCCCCTGGCTTTCGGCGAGCAGGGGCGGCGTGTGGACTATCTGGCTGACGCGCGTGACGGCCTTGCGCTGCTGGTCGATGCTGAGGACCACGCCCCGCGACTGGCTGTGGACCGCAGGTGATGCGCCATTGTCGAACACGCTGATCGTCCCGTCCGGCAGCTCTCGTGGATCGTGCTGGTAGGCGAGTCCCGTCCCCGGGCCCATCGCGAAGCTGCTCCGCTTGCCTCCGAGGCGCCAGGCGATCTGGCCGCTGCGGCCGTCGACGTCGTAGATCGCGCGGGTGTTCCGCGCGGACGCCAGCAGGCTGCCGTCCCGCTCGAAGTCGATCGAGTTGATGTGAAAGAAGTCGAAGGGCCAGCTCGTGGTTGAGTGCCTCGGCGATTCGTAGGACTCGCCCATCGGCACGTGATCGAGGCTCGTCCATTCGCGCTTCACGAGACCCGTGCTGATGTCGATCTCCTGGATCATCCCGTCGGTGACGGCGCCGTAGGCAGGGCCGCCGATCGAGGAGAGGTTGCAGAGGATCGGAGCGTAGACGGTGATAAGCGCCGTCCCTCGCGGGGTGAGCTCGAACTCGTGAAGGTCCGCCTGATACCCGTTGCCGGCGCCGACGCGCGCGATCTCCGTGTAGCTGCTGTCGTCGATCACGTCCTCGCCGCGTCCGAACCCGTGAACCGAGGCGACCCCTTGCCACCAGGTCAGCGCCGGCCGCTGGTTGTATTCCTGTACGCGCAGGTTCGTCGCCGAGCTGTGGGTGCGCAGGGGCTTGAACCAGAGCAGGCCGCCCGTCGCGTCGAGGATCATCGGTCCGGCCTGGCCGGGCCCTGTGTACGGTGCGACGAACTCGTCTCCTGGCGCGGCCGCCGCGGACTGCGTATTCACGGTCACGACCGGGGGCTGCAGATCAGGACGTGAGGTGAAGCTCTGCACTTCAGTTGGCGCTCCGGCGTGGATGGCCTCGGGCACGAAGCTGATGGCGTCCTGGTCGGCGACGACGAACCGATCGAACAGGAGCTTGACCGAGCGGCCCACCAGCAATCGAGCGCGCACCGTGACCTGCTCCCCTTCGGCGAAAGGCCGTCCCGGTAGGAAGCTCGCGCCGTCTCCTTGCGAGTAGGGAAGCAGTCGACCGGCGTGGAAACCCGTCCGAGCGCCACGCACGTTGATCGCGCTGAGCTCTCCCGCGGGCACGCCGAGGAAGCTGATCTGCGTCCGCGGGGAAGCGTCTCGGCTGCCCGGCAGCGGCGAGACCATGACCGATCCGGCGAGCACCGCGGAATTGTTGGTCGTGACCGGCGTGCACGTCGGGGCCGTCCGCGACGCTGCAGCGCTCGTGGCCGGCGTCACGAGCAGTAGCGTCACCGTCGGCCCTAGGATGAGGGCGCGCATGGCGAGCATCGATCCGGACAAGGATAAGAGCGTCAACCGACGCACGTTCCTCAGGCGCGGGCTCCTCGCCGGAGGGCTCCTCGCCGCTGGAACGGCGATCGGCGAGCTCGCCGACGCGGCGACCGACTCCGAACCCGGCCCGAGCGTCACCGCTCCTACGGGCTCGGCACCCGCTGTTCGCGCGGCCCGCGGACCGAACATCCTCGTGATCCTGGTCGACCAGCTGCGCTTTCCACAGTGGATATCCGCGGGACTCGGCGGCGTCGGCCTGCCGCCCAACATCGCGCACCTGAACAGCCGCTCGGTTTCGTTCGCCAGGCACTACACGGCCTCCAACGACTGCTCGCCGGCGCGCGCCGCCCTGCTGACCGGCCTATACACGCATCAGACGGGCTGCATGATCACAGGAGCCAGCACGTTGGATCCGGGGTTTCCGACCTGGGGAACCATGCTCCGCGAGCACGGCTACCACACCCGCTGGTTCGGCAAGTGGCATCTGACCCGGCACGACAACTGGTGGACCAGAGGCGAGGGCGAAACGGCGCTCGAGCGCTACGGCTTCAGCGGCGGGGTCTACCCCTCACCCGACGGGGCTCCCGGCCAGGGTTGGCGCAGAGACCCGCACATCGCCGGCAGGTTCGCCGAGTGGTTCGGCCAGGAGGCGGCCGCGGAGCCGTGGTGCGCGACCGTGTCCTTCGTCAATCCTCATGACATCGCCTGGTGGTACGTGTGGAGCGAGCGGGTGCAGGCGGAGGCCACGGCCGCCAGCGTGGCAAGGCAGCTGCCCCCGAACTTCGAGACGCCAGAACTGCTGATCGCGCGCAACAAGCCACGCCTCCAGCGCTCGCTCCAGGAAACCGCCGCGAGCTCCTTCGGAGCGGTCCCGTTCTCCGGTGCAGATGCCACGCGCCTCTGGTTGAGCTTCCTCGATCTGTACATGAAGTTGCAACGCGAGGTGGACCGTCATGTGGGGAACGTCCTTCGTACGCTCTACAGCCGCCCGGAGGTCGCGGCCAACACGGTGATCCTCTTCACCTCCGACCATGGCGAGTACGGCGGCTCGCACGGGCTGCGCGGCAAGGGCGCCGGCGTATATGAGGAGGCCATCCGCGTGCCGCTGATGGTCAGCGATCCACGCGGCCTGCTGACGCGGGCTCCGCAGCGGACGCGCACTCAGCTCACCTCGAGCGTCGACGTCGCACCCCTGCTGCTCACGATCGCCACGGGCTCGGACGCCTGGAGGAGCGATCCGCACTACGCGCACATCGCCGGCCGCCACGATCTGGCGCGCATCCTCGCCGACCCGGCGTCCGTCGGGCGCCCATACGTGCTTCACGCGACGGACGAGATCGTGACCGAGTTCGCGATCGAACCGTACGCTGCGAGCGCGCCGCTGCACGTGGTCGGCCTGCGTACCGCGGCGGCGAAGTATGCGACGTACTCCAACTGGGCAGGGGGAGTCATCGATCCGCTGTATGAGGGCGCTGAAAGCGAGCTCTACGACTACCGCACGCAGGATGGTCGCCTCGAGCTGGCGAACGAGGCCGGGCGCAGCCCGCTCGAGGACTCGCTACGGGCCCAGCTCGAGCGCGCGATCGCAGAAGAGCTTCGCGCCCCGCTGCCCGTCCACCTTGGCGCGCAGCAGCGGCGGGGCATGGCCGACTATCACGCGAGCGCCGCGCGAGCCGCCGTGAGCGCCGCCAAGTTCCGCCGGCTGAGGCTCGACCGCGGCGCCGGGGGCCTCGACTGGCCGGAGGCCGGCGTGCGAGACCCGAGGCGCGGCAACATCAGAGGCGCAGAACCGCCGAAGCGCCGATGACCGCCCCCGAGCGATCGAGCGCCTGGACCGCCACGTAGCGGCCGGACGCTTGCGCGGCGATCGAGGTCTGAAAGCCCGTCCTTGGTACGGTCGCCACGGGCGAGAGCGCGCGCGGCCGGCTTCCGCGGAGCACCCGCCAGCTGCTGACCTCGGTCGCGCCGTTCCAGCTCACCTCGATGCTGACGCGGCCGTCGGCGCGCAGTCCGGCGAGCGCCGCGGGCCGCGTCCGAGGGCGCCCGGTCCACGGCGACAGGTTGACGCTGAAGTCCTGGACGCCCGGCGCCAGCGTGGCGTCGAACAGAACGCTGCCGGCGGGATCGAACTCGGTGAAGTTCGGCAGGCGGCCATAGCCGAGGAGCCAGTTGCCGCCCGGCAATGCGGCCATCGACCCCTGGCTCGCGGACAGCAGCGTGCGCGTCGGGTTGACGAACTCCCTCACGAACGAGGCTGAACGGGTCGCCGGCGCCACTGACAGGAGCAGGCCGCGCGACTGCTTCTCCTTCGGCGGTTCCGAGCCGTTGTCGAACACCGAGACCGCTCCACCGGGCTGGAACTCGGCGTCGTGCTGCCAGTAGAACTCGGCGCCCTTGTTGGACTTGAACGTGCTGTTCTTTCCGCCGAGCCGCCAGCGCACACCGCCGCTGTGAACGTCCACGTCATAAATCGCAGACGTGCTGCGCGCCGACAGCAGCACGTCGCCGCGGGGCCCGGGATCGATCGAGTTGATGTGGGCGTAGTCCCACGGATAGCCATGCTGCGCGAGTGCGGCCTGTGATTCCTCGAGCGGGAGGTGGCCGAGCGCGTGCCACTCCCACATCACAAGGCCCGTCTCGATGTCAACCTCTTGCACGAGCGAGTCGCTGAGAATCCCCGTACTCTGGCCACCGACCGTTGAAAGGTCCGCTTCGACGGGGGCGAACGCGTCGATCCATGCGGTGCCGTGCGGGGTGAGCCGGACCGCGTGCAGGTCGGCTGCGTAGCCGTTGCCGGCTCGCACGGAGGCGACGCGCCGGTAGGAGCTGTCGTAGATGACGTCTTCGCCCAGGCCGAAGCCCGCCTGGAGGATCCGTCCCTGCCACCAGACGAGCGCCGGGCGGCCGCGGTAGCGCTGCACGCCGAAGTTCGTCGCCTGCTCGCCGGCCGGGAGCGGATGGAACCACGTGAGGCCGCCCTGCTGATCGACGATCATCGGCCCCGGCGAACCCTCTCCCTGATAGGGCGCGAGGAAGAATAGGCCTCGAGTTGCGCCGCGACGGGAGGCGGTCGTGACGGTCACGGTCGTCGGGGTCAGTCCGGGCGCGGTGCTGTAGCGCTGTACCGCGTGCGGGTCGCCGGCTTCGTGCGGGAACTCGGCTTCGCTGACCGCCACGGGCCTGGCCACGGTGAACGTGGTCCCGGCCGGACTGCTCGGCACGCGTCTGCCGACGAGCGCCCTGACAGAGACGCGCTCGCCGGGAAGGAAGGCACGATCCGGAAGGAAGCTGGCTCCGGTGCCGGTCGAGTACGCGCGCACACGGCCCGTGTGCACGCCACTTCGCGAGCCGACCACGTGCACGTGTTCCACCCGCATGCCGCGCTGACCGAGAAAGCTGATCTGCGTCCGCGGGGAGGCGTCGGCTGTCCCCGGGAATGGCGAGACGGTCACGGCGTCGGCCGCCGCGGCCCTGACGTCGGCTTCAGGATTGGCGCTGTGGGGGCGGTGGGCGCCCTTGCCCGTGCAACCGGCGATCGACGCCGCCATAAGGATGGCCGCGAGCGCTCGCGCGGTCCGGCAAGGTCCCCGCATCCTTGTTAGGAGGCCCGTCCGCTCTCGTCGGTCGTGGTGGAGACGGTCATCGATCCAGGCGCGAGGGCCCAGCTCTCGGCGCCCGCGACAGACAGGACGACGCGGGTGAATGGCTTGCGAGCGGGTCGGCGTCCGAACGCGGCCTGCCCCGGGGCACTCTCCACGGCTGGGGAGCCCGCCTGCGCCTCACCGGCTTCGATCGCCGGCGCCTGGACTCGCCGCGCCGTGCGGCGTTCGGGCATGGGCACGACGCGGACGGCGGGCGGATCCTCCGGCAGCGAGCGTCCGGCGGCGCTCGAGCCGTGGACGTCATCAACGGCCACGCGCCCCGCGGGAGCGAGCGATTGGCCGGGCGGGCGCGTTGTCCTCGGTATGAACCTGAAGGCGACGAGCGCGCCCGCCGCCGCAAAGCCCCCGCCGAGCAGGAAGGCCAGGTGGAAGCCGTCGTTCAGCGCCACGATCGGGGCGAGGTAGTCGACGCTCGTGAGGTGGTTGGTGTACAGGACGGCCAGCGAGGCGAGGATCGCCAGTCCCAGCGCGCCGCCCACCTGTCGTGACGTGTTGACGAGACCGGAGGCGAGGCCCGCCTCGCCCGGTGCGGCGGTCGCGGTGGCGGCGATCGTGGAAGGCACGATCGAGAGGCCGATGCCCGTCGACACGAGCAGGCTCGGAAGCAGGAAGTCCGAGACGTAGTTCCCGCCGACCGAGACTCGACCGAAGAGCGCCAGCCCGACCGCCATCAAGCTGAGGCCGCACCCGAGCACGCGACCGGCGCCGAAGCGCGCGACGAGGCGCCCGGCCTGCATCGCGCACGCGAAGATCGTCAGCGACATCGGAAGGAACGCCAGGCCCGCTTCGAGCGGGCGCATGTGCAGCACCTCCTGGAGGTACAGGGAGGCGAAGTACCACATCGGAAACAGAGCCGCGCTAAGCAGCACGACCGCGATGTTCGACACACGCAGCAGCCGGTTGGAGAACACCTTCAACGGCACGAGCGGCGCCACCGCGACGCGGGCCTCGACGATCACGAACGCGGCGAGCAGCGCGAGGCCCAGTGCTATCGGGCCGAGGGCTTCCAGTGACCCCCACCCGTGCGAGCCGGCGGTGACGATCCCGTAGACCAGAGCGAGCAGGCCGGTCGTCACGGACAGCGCGCCCGCCAGATCGAAGCCCCCAACCTCGCGCTCGCTGCGGCGGTCGGAGACCACGACGCGGGCGATCAGCGCGACGGCGATCCCGATGGGCAGGTTTATCAGCAGGATCCAGCGCCAGCTGAACTCCTGCGTGATGATCCCGCCGAGCAGCGTTCCGGTCGCGCCGCCCGCTCCGTTCATCGCCCCCCACAGCGCGATCGCGCGGTTGCGTTCGTGACCGGCGGCGAAGGAGGAGGTGATGATCGTCAGCGAACCCGCCGCCATGATCGCCCCGCCGAGACCTTGCAGCGCGCGGGCGCCGACGAGCACCCCGCTGCTGGCGGCCGTGCCCCCGATGAGCGACGCGAGCGAGAAGATCAGCAGGCCGGAAACGAACGTGCGGCGATGGCCGAGCAGGTCGGCCGCCCGCCCGCTGAGCATCAGGAAGCCTGCGAAGGTGATCGTGTAGGCGTTCACCACCCACTGGAGGTCGGGGGCGGAAAAGCCGAGACTCGACTGAATCGACGGCAGCGCGACGTTGACGATCGCGATGTCGAGGATCACCATGAACTGCGCCAGGCAACATGCCGTGAGCAGCAGCGCATGGCGCGAGTCGGCGGAGGGCTCCGCTTGGCGCACCGCCGCGAGAGGCCTGCTGGCGGCGCTGCCGGCGGGCGTGGCGCTCATAGGCCTTCGACCTTCGCGACTGCAGAGGTGCCGAGCAGCTGACCTGCCTTCCCGATGGCCTGGACGGCCACGTAGGGATAGGGATCCGGCAGCGTCAGCGAGCTCTCGAAGCCGGCTAGCGGCATCGTCGCGCGCGGGCTGAGGGCGTTCGCGGAGGCGCCGGCGAGCACGCGCCAGGAATCGACGTCCGTCGCACCGTTCCAACTCGCGAACACGGCGGTTGAGTCGCGGGCGGCGAGCAGCCGGGCGCTCACCGTGGGCGGGGCGATCGGATGCCCGATCCAGGGGAAGCGGAAGGCGCGGTAGGAGGAGTATCCGGCTGGCATGTGGGCGTCGAGCAGCAGCTCGCCGGTGCTCCCGAGCTCGGTGACGCTCGGCACCGACCCCCATCCGATGACGACGTTCCCGCTGGGAAGGGTCTGCATGTTGCCCTGGCTGTCGGAGAGGAGCGGGTTCTCGGGATGCCGGTACACGCGGGCCAGCCGGACTGCGTGGCGCCGGGTGTCGATCTGCACGCGCACGCCGCGCGACTGGTAGTGCACGCGCGGATTCGAGCCGTCATCGAAAAGCGTGATCGTCCCGTCGGGCTGAAGCCGGGCGTCGTGCTGCCAGGCCACTTCCGTACCCGGGCCCATCGCGAAGCTGCTCTTGGTACCGCCAAGCCGCCAGAGGACCGTACCCGAGCCAGCCTCCAGCCGGTAGGTCGCCCACGTGCTGCGGGCCGAGATCAGCAGGTCTCCGTTGGGCTCGCGGTCGATCGAGTTCAGGTGGAAGTAGTCCCACGGCGCCGCGTTCGTGGGCACGGGGGTGTGGGACTCGCTCGTGGCGACGTGATCGACGCTGTGCCACTCCGAGCGGACGAGGCCTGTCTTGATGTCGACCTCCTGGACGGCCGTGTCGACGAGCGCCCCGTTTCGTGCTCCACCGGTGGAGGACAGGTCGCAGCGGATCAGGTCGTAGATGGTCACGTACGCCACCTCTGCCGGGGCGATCTGGAAATCGTGAAGGTCGGCTTCGTAGCCGTTGCCGGCCCTGACCGTGGCGACGGTCTGGTAGTTGGAGTCCATGATCACGTCCTGGCCCTTGCCGAAGCCGGAGGCGAACACGCGCCCCTGCCACCAGGTGAGATCCTGCTGACCTTCGTAGCGCTGGACGCTGAGGTTCAGGGCGTTGACGCCGCTCGGGAGATTTTCGAACCAGATGAGGCGACCCTGCGGGCTGTAGATGACGGGCCCATACTCGCCTGGCCCGGGCCCGACGGTCATCATCACCGCACCGGCGCCGGGATCGCGGTCGGCGGCGGTGACGTTGAGGATCGGCGGACGCAGCGCAGGGGCCGACACGAAGCTCTGGTAGGAGGAAGCGAGAGCTGGCGGATTCGGAAATCCCGGCAGCCCGTCTGTCGGGTATGGCGTGGCGACCCGAAAGCCGAACGAGGCGCGGCGTTCGCGCCCGGGCGGGCCGAGCAGCGCGCGCACGCTGACGCGCTCGTCGGCGAGGAACGGCTTGTCCGGAACGAAGCTGCCTCCGTCACCCTGGAAGTAGCCGTACACGTGCCCGTGGTGATATCCGCTGCGGGAGCCTTCGACGGCCACGTCCTCGATCTCCGTCACGGGAATGCCACGGAAGCTGATCTGCGTGTTCGGATTGGCGGTGCCGGTGCCGGGGGCCGGGGAGACGTCAACGCCCGCACCGGGAAGCGCGGCGCTGTGGTCGAGCGTCGCCGGAAGGCAGGCCGGTGAGGGCCCGCTGGGGGGGACCGCGCTGCGGGCTCCCGATTTGCCGGTTCCCAGGACGATCGCGACCGTCACCCACGCGACGGCCGCGACCAGCAGGACGATGTATCCGTTCCGTCTCATATGCGCTTGGGTGCCTGTGGGGACGCGCTTCGGGCCCGGCGACCGGGCGGCCGGCGGACCCGTGCCGTGCATCCCGGCTACTCGTGGGGCACGGCCGTTGAGAGCAGACAATATCGGGGTGATGCCCGCGCCTTCGCCGGCTCAGGCGTGTCTTCGATCGCCTGCTCATCCTCAACCGGCACCGGCCGCGGAGCGATGGCATAGGCTCTCGTTGTGACCGGCGGTCGAGTTCTATTCCTCGCAACGGTGCTCGCCCTGACGGCAGGGCAGGCACCTGCCCTTGCGTCACCCGCCGACGTGGCCGCCACGCGTACATACATCCAGGCCAACTACGCGCTCGTGCAGAGCGCCGGCTCCCACCTCGCGGGCGCCCGCGCGGCGTATCGAAACGTCCTCAGCCGGGTGAGAGCCACCTGTCCCGACGCCGCGGCGAACTCGCCTCAGAACCCCGAGTCCACGCAGCTCAGCTACGAGGTGATCGGCGCGATGGTGACGGCTTCGATCGACACGAACCTACCGCCGCTCAATGCGTTCGTTCGCACCGCCGAACGTACCCGCTGGAGCAGCCGTGGCCTGACCGCCGCGGTTCATGCTTACGCCAGCAAGGTCAAGACAATGGCCACGCTCGGCCGGCCAGACCTCTGTGGCGATGTCAAAGCCTGGGTCGCAACGGGCTTTCAGACTCTGTCGCCTCGCACGGTGAGCTTCGACCAGCGCTTCGTGCCGGCGTGGGTCGCGCTGGGGGAACTTCCGTCGGGTCTCGCGGCATTCGAGCGCTCGGACGAGCGGACCATCCTGCAGCGCACCAGCCAGCTCGAAATGAAGCTGAGCAACTTCGAAGCGGAAGCCGTCGAAAGCTACGGCGAACTCATGAACGCCCTCGGGGTACTGCCCTAGCTTTCGGCTCGCGGCGCGCGCGGCAGGCGCCTCATGCGACGGAGCGGAGATGCCGGTAGGGCGCGCCTCGCAGCTCGCGAACGAGCGCGTCGAGAACCCCTTCCTCATCCTCCCTGCGACCGTCCGTCACCGCCCCGATCACAGCGCGCTTGCGCTCGAGCAACTTCGAGATCGTCTCGTCGATCGTGCCTGCGGCGAGCAGGTATGAGGCGTTGACCGCGTCGTCCTGACCGATGCGGTGGCAGCGGTCCTCCGCCTGGTCGTGCTTGGCCGGAGTCCAGTCGAGCTCGAGGAAGACGACGTTCGAGGAGCGCGTCAGCGTGAGACCCTGGCCGGCGACCTCGATCGAGCAGACGATCAGCTGATTCGCGTGGGTATCGGGCGCTTGAAAGGCGCCCAGCGCGTGATCCCGCGCCGCAGGGGTGTCTGTGCCGAGGATGTGCAGCGCTCCGGGGAAGCGTGCGAGCACGGCGCGCTGGATCTCCTGGTGGTGGGCGAAGACGACCAGTCGCTCGCCGGAGGTGCAGAAGTCGTGGATCCAGCCGAGGGCGGCGTGCAGCTTGCCCCGGGCCGCAAGCAGCTTCAGTGCATTCAGGCGCACGAGACGCTCGGCCCGCAGCGCCGCGGCGACCTTCGCGTCCAGCTCGCGCAGATCCAGCGGCTGGCTCTGCAGCCACGCGACGACGTCGCGCTCGGCAAGTCTGTACTCGGCCTCGTTGTCGAGCTCTACAGGAACGATCGCGCGTGTCTTCGCGGGCAGCTGCGGCAGGACGTCGGCCTTCAGTCGGCGCACGAAGCAGCGCGACCGCAGGTGCCAGTGCAGGCGCTGATGGGCGTCGACGCCGCGGAAGCGCTTGCCGAACTGCGTGCCCGACCCGAAATCGCCAAGCCGTCCGAGGATCCGCAGTTGAGAGATGAGCTCCGCGGGACGGTTCAGCACAGGCGTTCCGGTCAGAGCCAGGATCAGCGCGTCGCTAGGTAGTGCCGTGGCGAGCCGCTGCACTGCGCGCGTGCGCTTGGCCGCGCCGTTCTTGCAGTAGTGCGACTCGTCCAGCACGAGCGCGCGCGGGCGCAGCGCGCGAAGTCCCTCCAGCCGGGGAGCCACGATCTCGTAGTTGACGACCGTGACCGCCGCCTCGGGAAGGGGGGTGCCCCCGCCACCGCCCGCGACGGCCTGGACGGAGCGTTCCGGAAGCCAGCGTTCGAGCTCGCGCAGCCAGTTGAGCTTCAGACTGGCCGGGCAGACGACGACCGCGGGATACGCTCCGTCGGCCTCGAGCGTGGCGATCGCCTCGATGGTCTTGCCCAGTCCCTGCTCGTCGCTTAGAAAGGCCCTGCGCTGCGCCAGCAGGTAGCTGACCCCGGCGCGCTGGAAGGGCTTGAGCTCGCCGCCGAGGCCGCGAACGAGCAGGGGCGCGTCGGTGGCGGCGGAGAGCGCCACGAGCCCGGCGGCCCGAGCATGCTGCTCGCGGACCTCCTGCAGGAGGGGAAGCGTCGTCGGGTCGACCCACACATCGTGCGCGGCGAGGAAGCTGTCCAGCTCCGGCACGCAGAACGGATCGGCGCGAACGGACGGGAGCCGGGCGTGCTCGAGGCCCCCGCCACGCCGAGCCCCTTCGCCGGCGAGCGCACCCTTGATCGTCGCGAACTCGGCGAGCAGGCGTGGCTCGTGACCAGCCGCCAGCACGAAGGTAGGCTCGTCGTGCACGCTCGACAGTTCCAGCACGGCGGGCGGCGGTGGGCGCCCGTCCCTGAGCGCCGCGACGCACCGCTTGGCGGCGGGGCTCATCCAACCTTCGAGCTGCCCGTCGATCAGCCGCCAGGACTCGAGCGTGAGGGGCAGCGTGGTGCCTCCGGGCGCGCTCGCCGCCGACTCACGAATCGCCCGCGGCAGGCGGGCGATCTCGCCGAGAAGGACGAAGCGCGGCTCCTCGCCGGAACCGTCGACCTCGACGTGGCCATGCCAGCTCGTGGCACGCTCGAGCCAGCTCCTCACGCGCGGATCCACGCTCACCTCCCCGAGCCGGTCAAGCAGCTCGACGAGCAGATCGGCGTCATGCTCGACGGCGGCGAGCCCGAGGCTTTCAGCCGGACCGTCAAGCGCGCGCAGGCCAGCCTGTCCGGCCAGCACGCGCGCCAGCGGAGCGCGTTCGGCTGCGACGAGGATCCAGTGTTCGCCGCGTCGGTCGCGCCGGAAGGCGACGTCGTAACTCGGGACGTCTCCGCCTCGCTCCGAAGCACGACCGTCTCCCTCGGCACGTTCAGCATGTGCGCTAACGGCACGCCGCGCGGCGTCAGTGAGCTTCACGGCGCCGTTGGGCGGACGCATCCGCTCGATCAGCTGGGCCGCACCGTCGTCGAGCGGCACCAGCGCGCGTCCGATCGTGGGCAACTCGTGCGCTTCCGGATGCTCGAGCAGGGCCGCGACGGAATCAGGTGCCGCGTCGGTGGCGAAGCCAAGCCACCAGTTCTCGTCTGGCCGCGCAAGGTCAACGACGCACTCGCGGTGACTACGGCGGCGTCGTGAGCGCTCGACCGCACGGAGCAGCGTCTCACCGATGTCCGGCTCGCCGGGGAGGCTCGCGAAGAGGCGGGCGAGGGCCTCCGACTGGTCGGGCTGAACAGGCACGCACCAGGCGCGCTCGAGCGGATCCCAGCGACGTCCGGGGATCGCGCGCAGGAGCAGGCGCAGGCGCTCGTCATAGGGGAAGCGCAGCACGGCCTCGTCGCGGGCCAGCGTCGCGGAGAATGGGGCTGAGGACACGGGCCGATCACGATAGGCCCCCGTGAGGATGTTTGGCCCGGTGGGGGTTTGGACGGGCGCGCCGCGCGGATAGGGTGAATCCCCGTCAGGAGTCCGTTCGGCGGGTGGCGAGGACCGGCCGCGAGCGGCGAGGCCCACGCGATCCCAGTGAGGTGCAGAGACGATGGCGAGCATGAGAGTGGTGCAGGTCAGCGAGCCCGCCGGCCCGTTCGAGATGGTCGAGCGCGAGGTCCCCGCGCCAGGGCCGGGCGAGGCCCTCGTCCGCGTCCATGCCTGCGGGATCTGCCACAGCGACAGTTACGTCAAGGAGGGCGGCTTTCCCGGCATCACCTATCCGGCGGTGCCCGGGCACGAGATCGCCGGCACCGTCGCCGCGCTGGGTGAGGATGTGCGCGGATGGGAGGTCGGCCAGCGCGTCGGCGTCGGCTGGTTCGGCGGCAACTGCGGATACTGCCGGCAGTGCCGTCACGGCGAGCCGATGTTCTGCGAGAACATGGGAATTCCCGGCATCACCGAGGACGGCGGCTACGCCGATTACGTGCTGGTCAGGTCGAACGCCATGGCGCTGATACCCGACGAGATCGCCGCCGAGGACGCAGCGCCCCTACTGTGCGCCGGGCTCACTACGTATAACGCCCTCCGACACAGCGGGGCCCGCGGCGGCGATCTGGTGGCGATCCTCGGGGTCGGCGGACTCGGGCATCTGGGCGTCCAGTTCGCGAGGAAGCTCGGCTTCGAGACAGTGGCGATCGCCCGCGGCAGCGAGAAGGAGGAGATGGCCCGCCGCCTCGGCGCCCACCACTACATCGACAGCACCGTGCAGGATCCCGCGCAGGAGCTGACGCGGCTCGGGGGAGCCAGGGTGATCCTCGCGACCGTCACCAGCACCGCGGCAATGGCGGCCACTGCCGGCGGCCTGGGGATACGCGGGAAGCTCATGGTCGTGGGTGCGGGGATGGAACCGATGGGCCTGCCCCCGGCGATGCTGATCTCGGGCGACAAATCGATCGCCGGCCACGCGTCGGGCACCTCAGGCGACTCCGAGGACACGCTTGCCTTCAGCGCCCTGGCCGAGGTCCGGCCGATGATCCAGACGGTCCCGCTCGAGCAGGCAGACGAGGCCTACGAGCGGATGATGAGCGGCGCGGCGCGCTTCCGCATGGTGCTGAGCACCGGCGCTTGACACCGCGCCCGTGCGGGCGCGAGTTGCCTCGATAACGCGGTAGGCTTCGACGTCAAAGGTAGAGGAGAGTCGGCGATGCAGCCTGTGTTGTTCCGGGACCGTCCGCGGCCCGTCCAGATCGTGCTCGGTGGCGTCATTCCGGCGGTCCTCGGCGCGGCAGCCGGCGTCCTGGTCGGCGTGTCCACGGGCGGATACTGGGCGCTCGCAGCCGTCGTCACGATCGGGGGATTCCTCGCCGGCTTCGAGCACCAGGATGGGTGGGGAGGCGCCGACCGTGGCCTGGTTGGTGGAGCGATCTACGGCACGTCGCTGCTCATCGCCCACGCGATCGCGGGGACCCACGCGAAAGTGTCGCTCGGTAGCTTTCCGCCGTTCCTGGCGGTCGTCACCGCGATCATCGGCATGCTCTTCGGGGCGCTGGGCGGGCGGTTCGCGCGAGCGCTGCGCGAGCGCCGCGAGGGCGTCCCGGCCAGTGACGAGCACATCGAGCTCGACGTCTGACGCGAGCACGCCCACGCTCCCTGCTGGCCCGGCCGGCTTGACGCAACCGCCAACGTGCCCGCTCCCGTCTGGATGATCAGAAGCGCAAGCTCCGCAGATGCCGCGGCGGTCCTCTCGTTGTGGAGCGCGGCGGAGGTTCCAGCGGGTGTGAGCGACACGCCGGAGGGCCTCGCGGCTCTGCTCGAGACCGACCGCCAGGCGCTGCTGGTCGCCGAGTCCGAGCGCCGGTTGGTCGGGTCTCTCATCGCCGCCTGGGACGGCTGGAGGGGAAGCTTCTACCGCCTCGCTGTGCACCCCTCGCGCCGGCGCGAGGGCATCGCGACCGCCCTGCTGCGAGAGGGTGAGCGGCGGCTGCGCGAGCGTGGCGCCGTACGTCTCACGGCGATCGTCGCCGAGGATGAGCCGCTCGCGTTCGAGTTCTGGGAGGCGGCTGGCTACGAGCGACAGCCGAACCGGGTGCGCTTCCTACGGCATTTCGGAAGCAACGCCGACGCTAAAGCCCGATCAGGCCCGTGATCGCAGAAGTCGCCGGCACGGACCCGGCGGCATTGGTGGCCGTCACGATTACTCTCACCGTGAGGTTCAACAGCCCTTCCAGCGTCAAGGTCGCTTTGGTTGCTCCCAGAATGTCTTTGCATTCGGTTTTCAGCAGGCTGCAGACCTGCCACTGATACGTGAAGGTGATGGGCGGCGTCCCGGACCAAGTGCCGTTCGTGACGCTCAGCAGCGAACCAAGTTTGAGGAGCCCGGAGATCGTCGGCAGCGCCGTGTTTTTGGGAAGTATCGCCGTGATCAGTTCAGTCGCCGCAGAGGTCGCAGAGGTGGAGCCGGCCGCGTTGGTCGCGGTCACCACGACCCTCAGCTTCGAACCAACGTCTGCAGGTTCGAGTTTGAGTGTCGATGCCACCGCTTCCGAGAGGTTTTTGCACGCTTCCCCGGCCGCGTTGCACAGCTGCCACTGATACGCGAAGGAGATGGGCGCGGTCCCTGACCAACTGCCGGTCGTGGCCGACAGCAACTGCCCGTCCTGAGCGACACCGGATGTCGTGGGCACGGCCGTGTTGCTCGGAAGCAACGCAGTGACGAGTCCCGTGGCGGATGACGTCGCAGCCACGCCGCCGGCGGCGTTAGTGGCAGTTACGACCACCCGCAACGTGGAGCCAATTAGTCCCGGTGAGAGTTTGAGCGTCGATCCGACGGCTTCCGAGACGTTTTTGCAGGATTCCCCAGCCGCATTGCACGCCTGCCATTGGTAGGCATAGGAGATCGGCGCCGTACCCGACCAGCTACCCGTCGTCGCCGACAGCAGCTGACCGTCCTTCAACACCCCGGAGATGCTCGGCAGCGCCGTGTTGCTCGGCAGCAGCGCAGCCACCAGGCTCGTCGGGGCTGAAGTCGCAGAGGCCGGCCCGGCGGCATTCGTCGCCGTCACCACGACCCGCAAGGTCGAGCCCACGTCGGCAGCCGAAAGTTTCAGCGTCGATTCCACCGCTTCAGAGATGTTTTTGCAGGATTCCCCAGCGGCATTGCACAGCTGCCATTGGTAGCCGTAGGAGATCGGCGCCGTGCCCGACCAGATACCCGTCGTCGCCGACAGCAGCTGACCATCCTTCAATACGCCCGAGACCCCCGGCAGCGAGGAGTTGCTCGGCAGAAGGGCCGCGATCAATCCCGTGGCCGCCGACGTCGCCGACGTCGACCCTGCGGCATTCGTCGCTGTGACCACCACTCTCAATGTCGAGCCCACCTGGATGGGGGTCAGTTTCAGCGTCGATTCCACGGCTTCGGAGATGTTTTTGCAAGATTCCCCAGCCGCGTTGCAGACCTGCCACTGGTAGCCATAGGAGATCGACGGCGTACCCGACCACGTGCCACTCGCAGCACTCAGCAGCTGTCCATCCTTCAACACACCGGAGATGGTCGGTAGAGCCGTGTTGCTCGGAAGCAGCGCGGCAATCAGGCCAGTGGCAGCGGATGTCGCAGAGACCGGCCCGGCAGCGTTCGTAGCCGTCACCACGACCCGCACCGTCGAGCCGACCAGGCTCGGAGACAGTTTCAGCGTCGATTCCACGGCTTCGGAGATGTTTTTGCAGGATTCCCCAGCCGCGTTGCAGACCTGCCACTGGTAGCCATAGGAGATCGGCGG
>DATMQX010000152.1:0-62167 GCA_035567055.1 Solirubrobacteraceae bacterium | reverse complement strand
GACCGAGAGGCCGACCGGAGGCATTGTGACTGTGGCCCCCGGAACCGCCAGCGCAGGCGTGAGCGTGACTTCCGACGCGGGAACCTTGCTCGCCCCTTGCCGCGGCTTGCCGCTCGCTCTGCGGTTGGACGCCGCGGCGTGGGACTGGGCGGGTCCCAGGGCGAGCGCGAGCAGGCACAGGCACAGCGACAGCGACAGTGGGAGCGCCGCCATCCGCGTGCTGCGCCAGCGTCCCATCGGCGGAACATACCGACATGGCCGGCGTCGTTCAGGCGCGGATTCACGGTGGGTGGGCGAGATGCGGGGCGGCGGCTGCTGCGCCGGCGCCCAATATCCTCCACGGGATGCCCGGCATCGTCGTCATGAAGTTCGGAGGCACCTCCGTCGCCGACGCGGAGCGCATCAAGCACGCCGCGCGGCGGATCGTCGACAAGCGCGAGGCCGGCGATCGCGTCGTCGCCGTGCTCTCGGCGCGGGGGAAGACGACCGACGAGCTGATCGGGATGGCCGAGGAGGTCTCCTCGGCTCCCGACCCCCGCGAGATGGACATGCTGCTGTCAACGGGCGAGCGGATCTCCTGCGCGCTCTGCGCCATGGCGATCCACGATCTCGGCCACCGCGCGATCTCGCTGACCGGCTCGCAGGCCGGGATCGTGACGGACGAGTCGCACACGAAGGCGCTGATCGTGGACGTGCGCGCCGAGCGCATCAAGGCCGCCCTCGAGGAGGACAGCATCGTGCTCGTCGCAGGCTTTCAGGGTGTCTCGAGCACCGGCAGGGACGTGACGACGCTCGGGCGCGGGGGCTCGGATACGAGCGCGGTCGCGGTCGCGGCGGCACTTGGCGCCGAGGTGTGCGAAATCTACACCGATGTGCTGGGCGTCTTCACCGCCGACCCCCGGATCGTCCCCGAGGCACGCAAGCTGGACACGGTGTCATTCGAGGAGGTGCTGGAGATGGCCGCCTCGGGGGCGGGCGTGCTGCAGCTGCGCTCGATCGAGTACGCGCGAAACCATGGCGTGCGCATCCATTGCCGCTCGTCCTTCGACGACGCGCCCGGTACCTTTGTCGTGGCAGAAGAGGAAACGATGGAGCAGCCACTCATCACAGCGGTCACGCATTCGACCTCCGAAGCGCGGCTCACGCTGATCGGGGTGCCGGACGCGCCGGGCGCCGCCGCGCGCATCTTCGACGCGCTCGCGCAGGCGAACGTGAACGTCGACATGATCGTTCAGAACGAGCCTGCGTCGGCCGGAGGTCAGGCGGAGATCTCCTTCACCGTCCCCCGCGAGGACCTGCGCGTATCGTGTGCGGCGCTCGAGCCCCTCTCGGGCGAGGCCTTCGCCACGATGCACACGCACGAGGAGATGGGCAAGGTCTCGATCATCGGAGCCGGGATGCGTTCGCACCCGGGCGTGGCGGCGAAGGTGTTCGGCGTGCTCGCGCGTGAGGGCGTGAACATCGAGATGATCTCCACCTCGCCGATCAAGATCTCGTGCGTGATCGACCGGGACCGCGTGTCTCACGCCGTCCAGGCCCTGCACAGCGCCTTCGACCTCTCGGGCGAGGGAACGCTCGGGGAGGAGGAGACCTTCAGGGCACGCGAGACGCTCTAGGCGCCCCCGCGCCCTGCTCGTCCAGCGACTGCTGCAGGCGCTCCAGCACCCGCACCACGCGCAGCCCGCTCCGACCGTCCGAGCGTGGAACCTCGCCGGTGCGGACGCAGTGGATGAAGTGCTCGCACTCGATCCGCAGCGGCTCGACGTTGGGGATGCGCGGCGAGAACGTGTCGCCGGAGCGTGCGATGTACTCGCCCCAGGAGCGCGTGTCCTCGTCGAAGCCCTTGTCGTAGATCGTGAGCTTGCCCTCGATCTGCATGTCGTCGAAGGTCGCCATCCGCCGCGCGCCCACGACCGTGAGCCTGCGCTCCTTGTGCGGGTCCAGCCACGACAGGTGCAGATGGGCCACGATGCCCGACGGGAAGCGCAGGTAGCAGAAGACCACATCCTGCACGCCAGGGCGCACGTAGGAGGCGCCTTGGGCGAGGCACTCCTGCGGCTCCTCGCCGATCAGGTGCAGCGCGACCGACACGTCGTGCGCGCCGAGGCTCCACAGCGCGTTCTCGTCGGCACGCAGCTTGCCGAGGTTCAGGCGGTTGCCGTAGATGTAGTAGAGCTCTCCGAGCTCCTCACCGTCGATCAGCTCCTTCAGTCGTGCGACGGCCGGGTGGTACTCGAGCAGGTGTCCCACCATCAGCGTCCTTCCCGCAGACTCGGCGGCCGCCACGGCGCGCTCGGCGGCGGCGGCACTCGTCGCCAGGGGCTTCTCGACGAAGCAGTGCTTTCCGGCCTCGGCCACCGCGATCGCCAGATCGGCGTGGGTGGGAACGGGGGTCGCCAGCACGACCGCGTCGAGGTGCTCGTCATCGAGCAGATCGCCGATCACCTCGGTCGAGCGTGCGCCCGGAAACGAGCGCTCGAGCTTGGCGCGGGCCTGCTCGGAGGCGTCGCAGAGCCAGCTCACCTCGCATCCGGGGATCGCGGCGAGGTTGCGCGCCAGGTTCGGGCCCCAGTAGCCCAGACCGACGACGCCGACGCGGATCGTGTCCGGCGCCTCGCTCATCAAGCCCCGGTGTCGGAGAGCGCGTCGATCGCCTGCACGCACCTCTCGGCGGCGTGACCGTCGCCGTACAGCTGCGGGTGCTCTGCCGGGCGCGGTCGGTCAAGCGCGGCGAGCGCCAGCGGTGGGTCGAGGTCGACGAGCGTGTTCCAGCCCGTCTCGACCGTCTCGACCCACTCCGTGCTCACTCGGAGAGTCGCACAGGGCACGCTCGCAAGGTACGCCTCCTTCTGGACGCCTCCCGAGTCGGTGACGACGGCTCGCGCGTGATGAAGCAGAGCGCCGAACTCGGCGTAGCCGAGCGGCTCGCTCAGTTGGACCCCGTCGATCGACTCGAGCTCCTCGAGCAGGTCCGCCTGCTGCAGGCGCAGGAGCGTTCGCGGGTGAAGCGGGAAGATGATCGGCACCGGCAGGGCCCTCACCAGCCTGACGAGCATGTCGAGCCTCGCGAGGTTGTCGACGTTGCCCGCACGGTGCGCCGTCAGCAGGAGGTACGCGCCCGTCTCGACGTCGAAGCGCTCGAGCACGCCCAGATCCTCGCGCGCCGCCTGCGCCCACCGCTGGGCGACGTCGACCATCACGTCGCCGACCACCTCCACCCGACCGGTGACCGACTCCGCCGTGAGGTTCTTCGCCGCGTTCTCGGAGGAGCACAGCAACAGGGCCGACAGGTGGTCGCTGAGGATGCGGTTGATCTCCTCCGGCATCGCGCGTTCGAACGAGCGCATGCCTGCCTCCACGTGCACGACCGGCACCTGCGCCTGCGCCGCCGCGAGCGCCCCCGCGAGCGTCGAGTTGGTGTCGCCGTACACGAGCGCCGCATCCGGCCGCTCGCCGGCCAGCAGCGGCTCGAGTGCCGCCAGCATGCGGGCCGTCTGCGACGTGTTGGTTCCGCCGCCGATGCCCAGCTCGCGGTCGGGTCGCGCGAGACCCAGTTGGGAGAAGAAGATCTCCGAGAGCGAGTCGTCGTAGTGCTGTCCGGTGTGCACGAGCACCTCCTCGTGGTGCTCGCGCAGCAGGCCGGAGATGGCCGCCGCCTTGATGAACTGCGGCCGGTTGCCCACGACGGTGAGGATCTTCACGTCCGGCAGCCTATGCGCTCGCCCAGCACGCGCGCGTTGGCGGGCTCAACTCGCGTCGAGCGCCTGCTCGCGCAGCCGCCGGCGCGTGAGGGCGACGGCCATCCAGCCCGCGATGACGATCGCCGCCAGCGGCAGCACGGCGGCGGCGCCGATCACGAGCACGGCGAGCGCCGCGTCGAGGATCCTGGCGGCATCGCCGGTCGCTGCGCCCGGGGTCAGATCGCCGGATGCCGCTCCGCTTGATGATTCGGGTGTCAGCGAGAGGGCAAGGCTCGTGTAGTCGACGCGAGCCGTGAGCGCGCGCAGCGCACCCTGCAGTTGCGAGATGTGCGCTTCCACGGCGTGGAGTCGCGCCTTCAGCGCCGCGGCCTGCTGGGCTTCCGAGGCTCCCGCGAGCTGGCGGAGCAGGCTCGAGCGCTCGGCCTGGAGATCGCCGAGCGAGCGTTGAAGCGAGCCGACCTGGTTCGTGACGTCGTTGGTCGTGTCGTTCTCGGAGCGCACATGTCCCAGGTGCGAGAGCGCAGCGATCGCCGATGGGAGATTCGAGCTGGGAAGGCGGATGTCGAAGCTCGCTCCACCCTGCGAACCGCCCGAGCTCACGTTCGACTGCTTGACGTAGCCGCCGAAGGCGCTTGCGAGCGTGAAGACCCGTTGGGCGGCCGACTGGATGGAGTCCTGAGCAACGCCGATGTCGAGCGTCGAAGTCCGTTCGACCTGGCGGGCCGGGCCCGCAGCGCCGGCCGTGGGCGCCGCTGCGCCGGCGCCGGCCGGTCGGGCAGCCGGGGCGCTCACCAGTGGCCCGTGCGGGGCGGCGGGCGCGCCGGCGATGACGCCCGGAGCGGCGGGGGCACCGCCCCGCACGGGGCGCGCCACCCGGCCGCCACCAGACCCCCACAGCGAAACCGCCACCGCCACCGCAAGCAGCACGGCAACTCCCAGGCCGAGCACGGGCAGGGCTGTGCGAGGGCTCGTCAATCGCCGCCAGGCTTCGCCGGCCGACCCGAAACGGCGCGAGTGGTCATCCACAGGAGCCTCGTGGCTCTCATGCCGGAACCCACGCGCGGCCCGCGCGTCGAGCGTCTGCACGAACTCATCAGTGGGTCGTGGCCGCAGCGCCCGCATGGCCAGGGCGAGCTCGGCGAGCGGTACGTGCTCGGGGGCCACGGTCTCACCACAGAGGGCTGCGTCGATCGCCACGAGCTCGCGCAGCGCCTCGTCAGTCATCCGCGTCTTCTCAAGCCTGCTCATCGCATGCCTTCCTCAGCTTGGTGATGGTCCGGTGCAGGAGCGTCCCGGCGTTGGACTCGCTCACGCCGAGCACACGCGCGATGTCCGGATTGCTCAATCCGGCGTGGAACTTCAGCGCGATCAGCTCCCGCTCGCGCGGCGTCAGGCCCGCGAGGGCGGCCTGCACCGTGACGCGCCGCAGGACGCCCTCGGTCTCCTCGGCGCTCTTGAACGCGTCCGCCGGGAGATCGCTCACGAGGGCCGTCCTGCGGCTGCGGCGGCGCAGCTCATCGAGCGCAGCGTTCCGCGCGATTGCAAACAGCCAAGCGCGTTCGCTGCCCCGCCGTGGGTTGAACAGGCGGCGTCTACGAAACGCGCGCTCGAAGGCAACGGCGGTCAGGTCCTCGGCCAGACACCGATCGCGAAGCAGCGATGCCAGGTACGCGTAGACATCGTCGCGGCACTCTCCATACAGCCGCTCGAGCCGCTGCTTGGGCGTATCGGCCGTTAGAGGCGCGAGCACCGTCAAGGTCAAAGTTTCCTCCACACCTTAACTACGAAGCTCCGCCGCAGTTATCACGACATCGTCGCCCGGCTATGGCCGAGCAGCGGACGCCTTGAGCTGCCCGATGCTTCTTACAGTCCCTACGCGGCCGCGCCCACGACGGAGGTCGACCAGTCGATCACCGACGTCGGCCGCACCACGTGGCGGCTCATGCCGAGCTCCTTCGGCTCCAGGCCGAGCGCGAGGCCGACGAGCTGGGGGAGGTGGAGCACGGGCATCTCGAGCTGGCGGCCGACGACTCCTTCGGCGAGCGGCTGCTGCAGATCGAGGTTCAGGTGGCACAGCGGGCAGGGCGTGACGAGGCAATCGGCTTCGGCGTCGACAGCGTCGCCGAGATGCCGTCCGGCCTGCTTGAGCGAGGCCTCCTTGTTCATCGTGATGATCGGAAAGCCGCAGCACTTGCGCATGCCCGCGTACTCGATCACGGAGCCACCCAGCGCGTCGATCACCTGATGCAGGTACTGGTCGCGGGGGTGCTCCTCGTCGATGCCCAGGCGCCGGCGCGGGCGCACGATGTAGCACCCGTAGAAGGGCCCGACCTTGAGGTTCGTGAGCGGCCGGGTGACGCGCGAGCGCAGCTCGTCCAGCCCGATCTCCTCAACCAGCAGCCACAGGAAGTTCTTGTTTATAAAGGGCCCGCCCGGATCCTTGTCATAGGAGAGGCCCTCGGCGGCGAGCGTCCCATTGACCCGCTCGCGGTAGCTGGCGCTCGCGTCCAGCCGCTCCTGGCACTCGCTCTGCGCGCCCTGGCAGGTCGAGCAGATGTTCATCATCATCTCCGCCCCCTGCACCTGCTGGGCCAGCGCGAACGTACGCGCGTTCAGCGTGTCCGCCAGCTCCTGGTTGTGCTCGGCGATCACGCCGGCGCCCGTGCAGCAGGCGCGATCGAGCTCGACGAGCTCGATGTCGAGCAGCGGCGCGACCTTGGCCATCGAGCCGTGAAGCTCGGGCGTGAAGCCGCGGCTTACGCAGCCGGGCCAGTATGCGACCTTCATGTGCTGGAGCTCCCTTCGGGGCTGATTGGGTCCGGGGGCGTGTCGCAGTCCTCGCTGGCCGGGCGCTCCGGCTCGGCCGGGGACTCGCCGGTCGACACCTCCGCGACGACGCCGGCGACGACGCCCGCATCCGGCGCTGGCGGCTCCTCGTCCTCGCCGACGACGTACAGGTTCAGCTCGAAGCGCTGGCCGGAGGACCGGTCGCGACCCTCGATCCTGTCGTAGATCGATCGCACGCTCGCCAGGTCCTGCTTGGGGATGCGGTGCGGCTTCAGGGCGCCCATCGGCGTCACCTTGCGTCGGAGCAGCGCCTTGACGATCGACGGGAGCGAGCTCAGCAGCTCTTTGCCGGCGCGCGGGTGGAGTTTGCCGAACCACGAGTTCCCGCCGTAGGAGCGGGGAAGCAGCTCGGCCTCCCACAGCAGGCCGTTGTCCCTGATCAGGCTCGCGAACGCGGCCTCGTGACGCTCGCCGTTGTTGTGATCGACGATGTGATGGTCGGCGGTGGCGATGCGCCGCAGGCGCATGATCTGGCCCATCGGGTTGACGTCCTTGGGGCACGCGTCAACGCACTTGAAGCAGTGGGTGCAGTCGAACATGCCGTGGGGGTCCTGCGCGAGGTCGTTCAGTCGCTCGAAGTGCTGGTCGTCGCGGGGATCGCCGACGAAGCGGTAGGCCTTGGCGAGCGCGGCCGGGCCGACGAACAGAGGGTCCACCTCCATCGCCAGGCAATCGGACACGCAGGCTCCGCACTGGATGCAGGCCATCGTCTGGGTGACGTCCACCATGCTCTCGCGCGGCACCAGGTACTCGCGCTCGGGCACCGGCTGCTTGGCGATCAGCCACGGCGTGACGCGCCGGATCTTCTTCCAGTGAACCGCGTCCATGTCGACGATCAGGTCCTTGATGACGGGCATGTTGCCCATCGGCTCGATCTCGATCACCCCGTCGCGGGCGCTCCGCCTGGCTGCGTCGAGATGGGTGTGGCAGGCCAGCGCGGGCTCTCCGTTGACGCGCACGCCACACGAGCCGCAGATCGCCTGGCGACAGGAGCAGCGGATGCCGATCGAACCGTCGAAGCGGTCGCGTGCCTGGAGGATCGCCTCGAGCACGGAGCGGTGCGGCTCCAGCTCGATCGTGTGCTCGTCCCAGTAGGGGGCGTCGCCCGACTCGGGGTCGTAGCGGCGCACGCGCAGCGTGAACGGCTGGGGCGGACGGTCGTGGCTTTCTGCCATCAGTATTTCCTCTCCTCAGGCTGCCACTGGGTGATGGTGACCGGCGAGTAGGAGATTTGAGGCCCGCCCACCCCGCCGGCCCCGTCCCCGTTCAGCGTGATGTCGATGTGCTTGAGCCAGTCCTCGTCGTTGCGCTCGGGGTAGTCGGTGCGGAACTGCGCCCCTCGCGACTCCTTGCGCTCGATCGCCCCGATCACGATCGCCTCCGCGCAGTCGACCATGTAGCCGAGCTCGATCGCGCCAAGGACGTCCTGGTTGAAGACCGTGCCGCGGTCATCGATCCAGGCCCTCGCCGACTCCTCTTTCAGGCGCCGGACCGTCTCGAGCGCCGTCTGCAGGCCGGTCTCGTCGCGGAACACCGCGGCGTAGCGGTTCATCAGCTCCCCCAACTCGCTCTTGATCTCCGACACCCGCCTGCCGTCGCGCGGGCGGGCGATGATCGCGTCGATCTCCTCCGCGTCCGCGCGCAGTCGCGCCCCGGGGTCCATGTCCGGCATGCCCATGTGAGCCGCGCGCTGGGCCGCGTGTTCGCCCGAGCGGCGGCCGAAGATGAGCGTGTCCAGCAGCGAGTTGGCTCCGAGCCGGTTGCCGCCGTGCACCGACACGCACGCGACCTCTCCTGCGGCATACAGCCCCTCGATCGCGGTGCGCCCATCGACGTCGGTCTTCACCCCTCCCATGATGTAGTGCTGGCCCGGACGGATCATGATCGGTTCGCGCGTGATGTCCACCCCCGCGAAGTCGCGGCCGAGGTTGACGATCTCTCGCAGCGCCTCGAGCGTGCGCTTGCGCGGCACCACCGTCACGTCGAGGTAGATGCCCGAGCCGTTCGGCCCAACGCCGCGGCCCTCGTCTATCTCGATCTGCTCCGCCCGCGAGACCACGTCGCGCGATGCGAGCTCCATCTTGTTGGGCGCCGATTTCTCCATGAAGCGCTCACCGGCCGCGTTCAGCAGGTGGGCGCCCTCGCCTCTGGCGCCCTCGGTGATCAGGATGCCCGTCTCGACGAGGCAGGTTGGGTGGTACTGGACCATCTCCATGTCCATCAGCGGCGCCCCCGCCCGGTAGGCCATCGCGATGCCGTCGCCGGTGACGATCAGGCCGTTGGTCGTCGGCTTGTAGACCTGTCCGGCCCCGCCGCAGGCGAGGATCACGTTCTTCGCCTTGAAGGCCTCCATGCGACCGCTGCGCACGTCGCGCGCGATCACGCCGCAGCAGCGGCCCGCATCGTCGATCAACAGCGAGGTCGTGAACCACTCCTCGAGCAGCTCGACCGTCTCGTGGTGCTTCATCAGCTGCTCGTAGAGCACGTGCAGCATCGCCTGGCCGGTGATGTCGGCCACATAGGCCGTGCGCTTCATCGAGGCTCCCCCGAAGGCCCGCAGGTCCATCTCGCCCTTGTCGTTGCGGTGAAAGGTAACGCCCATGTGCTCGAGCTCCATTACCTCCGCCGGAGCCTCGGAGCACATGATTTCGATCGCATCCTGGTCGCCGAGGAAGTCCGAGCCCTTGACCGTGTCGTAGGCGTGCGAATGCCAGTCGTCGTCGACGCTGATGGCCGCGTTGATGCCGCCCGCGGCAGCCACCGAGTGGGAGCGCACCGGGTGGACCTTGCTCATGACGGCCACGCTCGCCCCCTTCTGCGCGGCGGCCAGTGCGGCCCGCTGGCCTGCGAGACCGGCCCCGATAATCAAGACGTCGTGTGCTGGCATTCCTCGGGTATTCGTTTCGGGGATGGGATGGGGGCGGCACTCTATAACGCGGGGCCCGTACGAGCCTTGCCTCGGACGAGCCTCCCCCGGACGGCCTACGTCGCCGGTCGCAGCGCCTGGCGCACCTGCGCGAGGGTGACCACGCCCCGCAGGACACCGTCGCCGTCAACCGCCACCATTGCGCCGAGACGGCCGAGGCCCTCGGAGCCGAGCAGCGATTCCAGCGGTGCCTCCTCCTTGATGCGCACCGGCATGTCCTCCTCGAGGACGTCCACGACCGGCAGCGCCGGCCGCCCGGCGGCGATCTCGCTCTCCACGCGCTGCACGCGCACGACACCGAGGAAATGGCGCGCCGGATCGACGACGGCGAACCACGGCCAGTGGTAGCGCAGGAAGAACTGCTCCTGTGCGTCGAGCAGCGTCACGTCCGCTCCGATCGTGACGGGCTCGCGGTCCATGATGTCCGCCACCGTGATGTTCTGGATGCGCCTGCCGAGCGCCCCCTGCAGCACGGCCCCGCCGGCTGCCTGGTAGAGGATGAAGGCGAGCAGCATCGTGAACAGTCCCAGCGAGGAGCCGCCTGCAGTGAAGGACCAGAGGCCGGCGATGCCAAGGATCAGCGCGAACGCCTGCCCGGAGCGGCCCGTGAGGCTCGTTGCGCGGTTGCGGTCTCCAGTGCGCCACCAGATCAGCGCGCGGGCGATGCGCCCGCCGTCGAGCGGGAAGGCGGGCACGATGTTGAACAGCAGCAGGATTCCGTTGATGAACGCGAGCCAGCCCACGAGCGCGAGCGCTGGCGTGGTCTTGAAGCCCTGCCGTGTAAGGGCGACGTCGGTGATGTGGCTGCCGCTCGCGATCACGCTCCCGACGCCCAGGCAGAGAGCGAACAGGACGAACGTCACCGCCGGCCCGGCAGCCGCCACCTTGAGTTCCTCACCCGCTGTCTGAGGCTCGCGGCGCATCTGGGAGAGTCCGCCGAAGAACCACAGGTCGATGCCGGCGATCGGGATCCCGAGCCGCCGGGCGGCGAGCGCGTGCCCGAGCTCGTGCAGGATCAGCGATGCGAAGTAGCCCAGGGCGCCACCGACCGCCACCGCGTAGGCGGTGGTCCGCGAGGCGTTCAGGACTTGGGGGAAGTATTCCGAGCCCAGCCAGTAGATGAGGAAGAAGAGGACGAAGAACCAGCTGGCGCTCACGCCGATGCGGATGCCGAAGATGCGTGCGAGCTGGAAGTTAGTGCGCGGCCTCATGGCCCCATGTTAGGGGCAGGCAGGCCGCTCTAAAGCTGTGGACGGCCGCGGGCGATGATGCCCTCGAAGTCCACTCCTGCAGGAAGCGTGCCGTACTCGAGGCCCGCTTCTCCGGCGAGGCGCGATGCGCAGAAGGCGTCGGCGACGGCCGGCGGCGCGTTGCGCACGAGCAGCGAGCCCTGCAGGCAGAGGGCCATGCTTTCGACGACGCGCCGGGCACGGGTCTCGAGCGTGGCAGCGTCGGCGAATTGCCCCTTGAGCTCGAGCACGCGAGCGTCGAGCCGGGGGTCGGCGCCCTGCGCGAGCTCGACCTCGTCCAGAAAGACCTCGAGCGAGCGCGGCGAGCGCGTGAGGGCGCGCAGCACGTCGAGGCTCATGACGTTTCCCGAGCCCTCCCAGATGGAGGCCAGCGGCGCCTCGCGGTAGAGGCGCGGCATCCCTGACTCCTCCACGTATCCGTTGCCTCCGAGGCACTCGAGCGCCTCGAAGGCGTGGTTCGGGGCGCGCTTGCAGGTCCAGTACTTGCCGACTGCCGTGGCCAGGCGCTTGAACAGCTGGGCATCGCTCGAGTCCTCGCCCGCGTCGGCGTCGAGATGCGCCTCGTCGTACGCGCGAGCGAGTCGCATCGCCAGCGCGGTGCTCGCCTCGGACTCGACGCACAGGTCCGCCAGCACGTTGCGCATCAGCGGCTGGTCGATCAGCTTCTTGCCGAAGGCGCTGCGATGGGCGGCGTGGTGGGTGGCGTTCACGACTGCGACCCGCATGCCGGCTGCCGTGCCGATCACGCAATCCAGGCGCGTGTGCCCGACCATCTCGATGATCGTCGGCACCCCACGGCCGGGCTCGCCGAGCATGCGGGCCCAGGCGCCGTGCAGCTCGATCTCCGAGGATGCGTTGGAGTGGTTGCCGAGCTTGTCCTTCAGCCGCTGGATGTGGAACGCGTTGCGAGCTCCGTCCGGCAGGATGCGGGGCAGAAGGAAGCATGAGAGGCCTTCGTCGGTCTGTGCCAGCACGAGGAACATGTCCGACATGGGCGCCGAGCAGAACCACTTGTGACCCTGCAGCTCGTACTCGGCTCCACCCCCGCCGCCGTTCAGCGGCGTGGCGAAAGTGGTATTGGCGCGCACGTCCGAGCCGCCCTGCTTCTCGGTCATCGCCATGCCAGTGATCGCCGAGCCCTTCTCGTTCGCGGGGATCAGGCGCGGGTCATATGTGGTGGCGGTTACCAGCGGCTCCCACTCGGCCGCCAGCTCGGGCTGGGCTCGCAGCGCCGGCACCACCGCGAAGGTCATCGTGATCGGGCACGCGAAGCCGGCCTCGGCCTGCATCGCCGTCATGTACAACGCGGCTCTCGCCGTGTGGGCGGATGGCTGCTCGCTCGTCCACGGCAGCGAGTGCAGCTCGTTCTCGACGCCGAGCGTCATCAGTTTGTGCCAGGCGGGGTGGAACTCCACCTCGTCGATGCGGTTGCCGTAGCGGTCGTGCGTATGCAGCACCGGACGGTTCTCGTTGGCTTGCCGGCCCCACAGCTGCTGAGGCTCGCCGCCGATCTGCAGGCCCAGCGCCGATGCACGTTCGCGCGCCCAGCCGCCACCCTCCCGCTCGAGCGCCTCCACCAGCGGCACATTGCTGGAGAACACGTCGATGCCCTCCAGCGGCGGCACCTGGTTGAAGACCGTGTGCGTCTGCCAGGGAGCGCCACTCTCGCGCGTTGACTGCGAGACGGTTGCCATGGGACAAGTGAAGCAGATGGGGGAGTTCGCTGAGGCTCGCGCCCGATAGCATCGGCCGCCTTGGCGCAGGGCGCGGGCTCGTCAGACGAGCGCGGCAATCCAGCAGACAGGAACGAAGGACCGACCATATGGCGAAAATCAAGGTGTCAACCCCCGTCGTCGAGCTCGACGGAGATGAGATGACCCGGATCATCTGGTCGTTCATCAAGGAGCAGCTGATCCTGCCCTACCTCGACATCGATCTGAAGTACTACGACCTCAGTATTCAGAACCGGGATGCGACGGATGACCAGGTCACCGTCGAGGCGGCGAACGCGATCAAGCGCTTTGGGGTGGGAGTCAAGTGCGCGACCATCACACCGGACGAGGCGCGTGTCAAGGAGTTCTCACTCAAGGAGATGTACCGCTCGCCGAACGGAACCATCCGCAACATCCTCGGGGGCGTGATCTTCCGCGAGCCGATAGTCATCTCCAACATTCCCCGCCTCGTGCCCGGATGGACGAAGCCGATCGTCATCGGCCGTCATGCCTTCGGCGACCAGTACCGCGCGAGCGACCTCGTAGTACCCGGCGAGGGAAAGCTGACCCTCACCTACACGCCGTCCAACGGAAGCGAGCCGATCGAGCTCGACGTGTATGACTTCCCGGGACGGGGCGTGGCGATGGCGATGTACAACCTCGATGACTCGATCCGTGACTTCGCCAGGGCCTCGCTGCGGTACGGCCTGGAGCGCGGCTACCCCGTGTATCTCTCGACCAAGAACACGATCCTCAAGCGCTACGACGGACGCTTCAAGGACATCTTTCAGGAGACCTACGAGTCCGAGTTCAAGGCGGACTTCGACGCCGCCGGCCTCAGCTACGAACATCGCCTGATCGACGACATGGTCGCCGCGTCGCTGAAGTGGGAGGGCGGGTACGTGTGGGCCTGCAAGAACTACGACGGCGACGTGCAGTCGGACACGGTGGCCCAGGGGTTCGGCTCGCTGGGGCTGATGTCGAGCGTCCTGATGACAGCCGACGGGAAGACCGTCGAGGCGGAGGCGGCGCATGGCACCGTCACGCGCCATTACCGTCAGCATCAACAGGGCAAGCCAACCTCGACGAACCCGATCGCGTCGATCTTCGCCTGGACGCGCGGCCTCTCCGCCCGTGGGCGCATGGACGGAACGCCCGAGGTGAGCGCCTTCGCCGAGACGCTCGAGCGGGTTTGCGTCGGGACGGTGGAAGGCGGAAAGATGACAAAGGACCTGGCCCTGCTGGTCGGCCCCGATCAGCAGTGGCAGACCACACAGGAGTTCCTCGCCGCGATCGACGAGAACCTGCAACAGGCGATGGCATGAGACGGCGGCGACCGCTCGCCCGCGCCGATCGACCCTCACCCGAATACCTACTCTTAACCCAGGAGATGAACCCTTGAGCAATCCCGTAAGAGTCACCGTCACCGGCGCCGCGGGCCAGATCGGCTACAGCCTCGTGTTCCGTGTCGCGTCCGGGCAGCTGCTCGGACCGGACCAACCGATCGACCTGCGCCTGCTCGAGATCCCACAGGCGATGGGCGCACTCGAAGGGGTGGCGATGGAGCTCGTCGACTGCGCCTTCCCGCTGCTGGCTGGCCTCGACCTTCATGAGGACCCGGATGAAGCGTTCGACGGGGTCAACATCGCTTTGCTGGTCGGATCGCGTCCCCGCACGAAGGGGATGGAGCGGGCGGAGCTGCTGAGCGAGAACGGCAAGATATTCACCGTTCAGGGCAGAGCACTGAGCGATCGGGCAGCCGCCGACGTGAAGATACTCGTCGTCGGCAACCCGGCGAACACGAACTGCCTGATCGCGATGAACAACGCGCCGAACATACCTCCCGAGCGCTTCACCTCGATGATGCGACTCGACCACAACCGAGCGATCGCGCAGCTCGCCAACAAGGTCGCGGCACCGGTGACGGACATCACGCAGATGGGCGTCTGGGGCAACCACTCGCCCACCATGTATCCCGATCTGTTCCATGCAAAGGTCCGCGGCGAGCTGGCCGCCGGTGTCGTCGACGACATGGAATGGATCGAGGACGAGTTCCTGCCCGGTGTCGGCAAGCGCGGGGCCGCGATCATCGAGGCGCGCGGCTCCTCCTCGGCCGCCTCGGCAGCCAGCGCTGCCATCGATCATATGAGCGACTGGGTCACCGGCACCGCCGACTGGGTCTCGATGGGTGTGCCCTCCGACGGCTCCTACGGCATTCCGCAGGGACTCATCTGCGGGTTTCCGTGCATCTGCGCCGACGGTTGCTGGGAGATCGTAAAGGACCTGCAAATCGACGATTTCTCGCGTGCCAGGATCGATGCCTCGGTGGCCGAGCTCGTGAGCGAGCGCGACACGGTCGCAAGCCAGGGTCTGATTCAGGGATAAGACTCACCGAGGTGTGCCCCGGCCCTGTCCGCGGCCACGCATCGGGGAGCCGATTTATGGAACAAAAAGGGCGCGGTCATCATGACCGCGCCCTTTGTGACCTCCGGAAGAATCGGCCGGACGGCCTGTCGAGCTAGCCTCTGGGGTGCCAGCCACGGCCTTTCTTTGTCACCTTGTTTTCCTGCTCCAGGCCTGGAAGTACTCGGTAGAGGTAGTTCTGCTTGATACCCATCTTCGCGGCGAGCTCCGGGATCGTGATGCCGGGCTGTCCCTGCACGAAGGAAAGGGCCTCGGCCGCGCGCGTGCCGCTGCCTTTGCGCCGTCCGGCACGACGGCGCCCCGCCGGACGGCCGGGTTTGCGCGTCGCTTTCGCGGCCGTTTTCGTCGCTGCTGCTTTCGTGCGGCTGCGAGAGCCACGCGGACGTCCGGGGCCGCGGCGGCGAGGCGCAGCCGTTGCGGCGGACGAGCCCCCCACGCCGTCAAGCGCGGCGGCTGCAGCCTCCAAACGGCTGTACTCCTCCACAAGCGGCTTCAGCTCTTTCAGCCGGTCGGTGATCTCTCGGCGCTTCTCGTCAAGGAAGTCGGGCACGATGTCATCCTCTTCACTAGTAATTGGTGTGTCCATCCCACATCGTCTACGGCGACTTTACACCAGTTCGCTCGGAGTGTTCCTGCTCGAGGTAAGCGCGGAGACGGTCGAGCGACCTCCTGGCCTCCCGCTCCGGCATGCCCCCCACGAGCGCGCGGCTGACAATCGCACCGACGGGACCGAGGGGTGGACGGAATTCATTTCGGTAGTCAAACCGCGTGCCACCGTTCTCGGCGCTGAGCCTGTACTCGGTATGGGCGCGAGAGCGCGCGGGCCCGCGGCCCTCCCAGACCGCCAGCTTGCCGGGGCGGCAATCCACGAGCTTCCAGTGAACCTCGAGATTGACCCCGCGAAGGTGTATCTGCTGCTCCATCTCATATCCCACGCGTGGAGCTCCCTCGTCGGCATGTACGAGTCGGCGGTGAATGGTGACCCAGTCACGCAGGCGATCGGCGTCCATGACCATTTTCCACACCTCGGCGGGCGCGACTGCGATGCTGGTCGAGACTGTGACGAGGCTCATGGGCTAGGCGCCGGCACGGGCTGCTCCTCCGAACGGTATCTGCTGCTGAGGGCGGCGCGAGCTGTCACCCATCAGCGCGCCCGCAACGGCTCGGTCTCTTCCCACTCGGACAGTGCGTGCTCGACGGCTGACGCGAACGAGTGCAGCTGCACGCCGAGCAGGTCCGCGGCATGGTCGTCGGCTGGCAGCAGGTCTCCCTGAAGTCCCTCCATCAACGGCAGCACGAGCGCGGGGTCCTCGCCGGCGAGCGCCGCGGCGATACGACCGGCGAGCGGCGTCGCGCTCACACCGAGCCGCAGCGCCGGCCGGCTCACGAGCAGCAGATCGGCGATCTGGGTGATCATCTCGCCGTAGGTGAGGATGTCGGGGCCGCCCACCTCCAGCGACCCAGGAGAGATGTCTGCGTCCGCGCAGGCGGCCAGCATCTCGGTCACGTCGCGCGCATCGATCGGCTGTGTGCGGAATCTGTGCCATGCCGGGAGCGTGAGCACGGGCAGGCGCTCGACCAGGCGTACGAGGAAGCGGAACGAGCGCGAGCGCTCGCCGATCACGATCGACGCGCGCAGCGCCACCGAGTCCGGTATCGCCGCGAACAGGATCCGCTCGACGGCCTCACGACTGGCCAGATGGCGTGAGCCGGGCCTGTGCCCGTCGGCGAGCTCCCATCGCGGTAGCAGGCCCCCCAGGTAGACGATCCGGGCGACCCCGCTGCGCGCTGCCGCCGTGGCGAAGTTCTCGGCGGCGAGCAGCTCGCGCTCGGTGAAGGGAGCGGGCTCGCCGGGCGAGCGCTCCATCGAGTGCATCAGGTAATACGCGACATCGATCCCGTCGAGCGCGCGCGCCAGCCCTTCGCCGGTGAGGGCGTCGCCCTTCACGATCTCGACCTCGTCCAGCTCGGCTTCAAGCAGCTGGTCGGAGAGGGCGTCCTCGATCCGACTCGCGTCGCGGCCGAACGCTCGCACCCCATGTCCGGCAAGCAGCAGGCGCGGTGCCAGCAGCGACCCCACGGCGCCGCTCGCACCGGTCACGAGTATCCGCAGCGGAGCGCCCGCTTCTCGCGGGGGGCGTGCGCGCTGCGGATCGCTCGCAAAGTGGGCATTCATGGCCCCGATTGTCACAGGAAAGTGACTCGTTCTCGCCTAATTCCGCCTGCAAATAGGTTTTCTCTGCGATTTGCGAGGTGTCCTCGCGCCTGCCCTTGAGCGGTCCTCCCGATGGTGCTTTGATCCGCCTCCGTTCATCAAATACGAATCTCGGCAGAGGGGAAAGACGCTGTGCAAGCAGGACAGGGGAAGCGCGCCGCGAAGCGGACGGCGCCCAAGGTGAGCTGCGAGGAATGCTTCTTCCGCGTGAACCTCCTATGCGCCCTGGACCTGCCCGAGCCCTGCGCCACGTTCCGTCCTAACGAGGCCCAGCTGAGGCCACCACAGCAGCTGCGATTCGTGTTCCGGCAGGAGCGCCGCTCGTGCGCCTCATGGGCGTTTCCCTCCGCCCAGGAGCAGGCGGCGCTCCACGCCTAGTCACACGATTCGAGTCAGCTCCGCGATCGGCCCATGACGGCGCAGGGCTCGGGCGTCCGTCCGCGGCGGCTAATCGTCGCTCGCCGGCGGGTATATTGAGCGGAGATCGGCAAGCTCTCAGCAGAGGCGGTGGCGAACATGGCAGCGAAGGACATACGAGGCAAGGTAGGCGAGGCTGAACTGAAGGGGATTGTGAAACGCATCCTCGAGGACGAGCAACTGCGCGGCAACCTGGCTTCCGCGTACGGCGCTGCGCGTAACGCCTACGGGCGCGTGACGAACGGCAAGTCCGGGACCTGGGAGCTGCTCGAGGATCGCGAGCTTCAGCGCGAGCTCACGAACATAGCCGAGTCACTACGGGACGCCTCGGGCGCACTGCGCGAACCGGCGAAGCGCCCGGCCAGGCGCCGCAGGCGCGGCCGCTCGCTCCTGTTCCTGGCCGTTCTCGGCGTGCTCGCGATCACACTAAGCGAGGGGCTGCGCACGAAGATCCTCGACCTCCTGTTCGGGGCCGAGGAGGAGTTCGACTACAGCTCGACGACTGCGCCCGCGGAGCCGGCGCCGGTGGGCGCGCCCGCCGCCTGAGCGCGACACCGACCGAGGGAACCGCGCCATGGACGTCGCTGCTGTTGATGACCGTGCCGGGGTGGAGAGCTCTGCCTCTCCACCCACGGACGCGGTCGGGCGCTCGCTCTCGAGCGAGAAGGCCCTTCGAATCGTTGAGGCGATGCGCAAGAGCGTCGCACGCCGGGGGACCGCCGGATCGACGTTCGATCACGTCTCGCGCGAGGCCGGCGTGTCGCGGGGCCTCCTGCACTACTACTTCGGCACCAAGGAGCAGCTGCTGGTCGAGGCCGTACGTCGCGACTGTGAGCTGCGGATGGAGCTGCTCGAGAACCAGCTCTCGGCGGCGCAGACGGCCGAGGACTTCATCAACCTGATGGCTCAGAACCTTCGGGAAACGGTCCGCGACGACCCCGACTTCGTGATTCTCGTGTTCGAGCTCTTCACCCTCTCGCGTCGCAACGCCGACATCGCGGCTGAGTACGCAGGGCTCATCAGCCGTACCCGCGAACAGGTCGCCGAGCTGCTTGCCAAGGCACAGCGCGAGAAGATCCTGCATCTGCACGCCGAGCCGGAGGCGGTGGCCGAGGTCCTGTTCTCGCTCGCCGACGGCTTCGCGCTGCGGATGCTCACCGAGCCGGGCCGTGATTTCACGCCGACGATGCAGGCGGGCATCGCCTGCGCGCGTGCGCTCCTGACTGACTAGCTGGTCACGTGCCGATCTACGAGTACAGGCGCCCGGACGGCACCACGTTCGAGATCCAGCAGTCCTTCAGCGACGAGGCTCTCACGATCGATCCCGAGACGGGCGTGCCGGTGGAACGCGTGCTGCACGCTCCCGCCGTGCATTTCAAGGGCAAAGGCTTCTACAACACCGACTACGGCACGCGCAACCGCCAGCGCGAGACCGCCGCCGCGTCGGACAAGTCCTCCTCCGACGGCTCCTCCTCGAGCGGGGACTCCTCGAAGCCCTCGAGTTCCGAGAGCGCTAAAAAGGGCGATACCGCCGTCAGGGATGCCGGCAAGGACGCCAAGGCGAAGGACTCGAAGCCGGTCGCGACCAAGGGCTGAGCGCGCCCGCGGCGAGGAGCCGGCACCCACCTCAGCCGGCCAGGAACCTCGCGGCCGCAGCGCGGCGTTCGTCTTCGGAGACCGTCAGGCCTTCCCCGCCGCCCGGCAGGACGGTGGTGCCCGATGGCTTGAGCACCCGCGTGGGCGGCGTGCCACCGACGCCGAGCGCGGCGAACAGCCCCAGCAGCGTGGGGCCGCTCATGTCGGAGATGATCGCCGGCGGCGCATTCCAGGCGATCCATGGCAGGCGGAAGAAGCTCGAGGGAGATGTCACCCTGCTCTTCATCGCGTTGAAGAGCGCCTGCTGGTGTTCCTGGCGTTGGAAGTCGGTCTGTGACGGAGCGCAGAGGTTCTCGCGCGTCCGCGCGAGGGCGAGCGCCTGCTTGCCGTCCAGGTGATGCGTTCCCGGGGCCAGCCGCAGGGTGTAGCCACCCTGGCGGAAGCCGCCGTCCAGGCGCGAGACGACGCAACCCCCGGTGTAGTCCACGCCACCCATCGAGTCGACCAGCTGGGGGAAGTTTTCGAAGTTGACTTCCACGACGTGGTTGATCGGGACGCCCAGCCAGTGCTTGATCACAGAGATCGACAGCGCGGGACCGCCGAACGCATGGGCGGCGTTGATCTTCTGCAGCCCGTGCCCGGGTATTTCGACGACGGTGTCGCGCGGGATCGACAGACGCGCGGCGTGCCCGCCGCCGGTTCGGATCAGCATGATCGAGTCCGAGCGCCCGGGGCCGGTGGTTTCGGCGCCGGGTTCCTTGCTGTTCTTCTGCCGGCGGTCTGAGCCCAGCACGAGGATGTTGTTGGCGGAGGTGAGCGGAAAGCCGGCCGGGTCGAGCACGGCCGCGACGTCGCCCGGCGGCGAGCTGCGTTCGAAATGCGAGCTGATCAGGAACAGAGCCACCGACAGCGCGATCCAGGCGCCGGCGAGGGCGAGCAGGCCGAGCAGCAGCCGTTTCGCAGTGGCCCACCGCCGCCAGTCCCAGCGGCCGGCGGCCGCGGCGGCGGCGCCCGCCGGCCCGCTGCGCGGCGCGTGCGGCGGGCCTCCAAGGCCGCCCAGCTCCTGCTCCTCCTTGCGGGGCAGCAGCCGCCGGCCCGCGCGATAGCGCGTGTACTGAGGAGGTTGCTTGGGATCGGCGGGCATGGGAGGACCGTATATTTGCCGGATGACTCCCGCCGGCGCGGCAGTCGGGCGGCTGCTGGTGTGTCCGACCCCGATCGGCAACCTCGAGGATGTCACGCTGCGTGTGCTCGCCGGCCTGCGCGACGCGGACGTCGTGGCCTGCGAGGACACGCGTCACACGAGGGTACTGCTCGATCGCCACGGCATCCGCACGCCGCTTCTCAGCCTGCACGAGCACAACGAACGTGCACGGGCCGCCGAGCTCGTGCGGCGCATTGGGTCGGGCGAGCTCGTGGCGCTGGTCTCCGACGCGGGGACGCCGCTCGTGTCCGACCCGGGCTTCGCCGTGATCCGTGCCTGCCTCGCGGAGGGGCTGGCGGTGGACGTGCTGCCGGGACCCACCGCCGTCGTGACCGCCCTCGTCGCCTCCGGCCTGCCGGCCGAGCGCTGGCGCTTCGTCGGCTTTCTGCCACGCCGGCGCGGCGAGCTCCGGGAGCTGGTGTCCGACTCGGCCGACACGCTGATCGCGTTCGAGTCGCCCCGCCGCCTGGCGGCGACACTGGCGCTGCTGGCCGAGCGCGACCCGGGGCGGGCGGCCGCGGTCTGCCGGGAGCTGACCAAGCTGCACGAGGAAGTTCGCAGGGGCACCGTCGCCGAGCTCGCCGAGCACTATCGCGCGAACCCGGCCCGCGGGGAGGTGGTTCTCGTGCTCGGCGCGGCAGCGGCCGCTCGCGCGCAGCTGTCGCAGGCGCTGGCGGCGCTGCAGGAGATCGTCGCAGCCGGCGCGAGGGCGCGCCCGGCTGCGGGCGCCGTGGCGGGGCTCACCGGAGTCGCCGCGAACGAGCTGTACCGGGAGCTGATGCGGGCGGGACAGTAGCCTGGGGCAGCGCATGTCCTTCTACGTGACGACTCCCATCTACTACGTCAACGCGGCCCCACACCTGGGCCACGCCTACACGACGATCGCCGCCGACGTGATGGCCCGCCACCACCGCCAGCGCGGCGAGGAGGTGTTCTTCCTCACCGGAACCGACGAGCATGGCGAGCCCGTGGCGGACGCCGCGCACGCGCTCGGCATCGAGCCCCAGGAGCTCGCCGACCGCAATGCCGAGCGCTTCAAGGCGCTCGCCCCGCAGCTGGAGGTCTCGAACGACTTCTTCATCCGCACGACCGATCCCCAGCACGAAGCGAAGGTGCAGGAGGTGCTCTCGCGCGTGCGCGAGAACGGGTTCGTGTACATGGGCACCTATGAAGGCTGGTACTGCCCCCGCTGCGCGGACTTCAAGGCGGAGAACGAGATCGACGAGGATAACCGCTGCCCGATCCACCACATCGAGCTGACACGCGAGCAGGAGGACAACTACTTCTTCAGGCTGTCCGCGTTCCAGGAGCGCCTGGAGGAGCTCTACGCCGAGCGCGAGGATTGGGTGGCGCCGCGCACGCGCTACAACGAGGCGCTCTCGTTCATCCGCTCGGGCCTGCGCGACGTGCCGCTCACGCGCCACAAGCTCACGTGGGGCGTGCCGGTGCCTTGGGATCACGAGCACGTCTTCTACGTCTGGTTCGACGCGCTGCTGAACTACTACAGCGCGCTGTCCTACGCGCCCGCGCCCGAGGGCGTCCCGTCCGGGAGTGATCTCACGGCCACGTTCTGGCCGACGAACTACCACCTGATCGCGAAGGACATCCTGCGCTTCCACACCGTCTACTGGCCGGCGCTCTTGATGGCGGCCGAGCTCGAGCTGCCCGAGCGCATCTTCGTTCACGGCTACCTGCTGATGGAGGGGGAGAAGATGAGCAAGTCGCTGGGCAACGTGCTCGATCCGTTCGCGGTGATCGAGCGCTTCGGCGCGGACGCCCTGCGCTTCTACCTGATGCGCGATGTCCCCTTCGGCCAGGACGGCTCCGTCTCGACGACCTCCTTCGAGCTTCGCTACGAGAGCGAGCTGGCCAACGAGCTCGGCAACCTCGCGAGTCGCACGATCGCGATGATCGCCCAGTTCCGCAATGGCGCGGTGCCGCCGGCCGAGGTCGATCCGCTGCTGGCCGAGGACTTCGCCGGCCTTCCGCAGCGGGTGGCGGCACACATCGACCGGGCGGAGCTGACGCTCGCGCTCGATGAGATCTGGCAGCGCGTGCGGCGCCTGAACCGCTACGTCGAGGAGCAGGCGCCGTGGCGCCTTGCCAAGGACGACTCGGGCGGTGAGGATCTCGACCGCGTACTGCGTACGCTCGCGGAGGGGCTGAGGGCGGTGGCCGTCCTTCTGTGGCCGTACCTTCCGAGCAGCTCGGAGCGGCTGCTCGGCGCGCTCGGCGCCGGCGACCTGTCGCTCGCGAGCGCCGAGCTCGGGGCGGGGGTGATCGAGCGCGTGAGCCGGATCGACTCGCTGTTTCCCAAGGACACTCAGACAGCCGCCTCGTGATCGACTCGCACACGCACCTGGATATGTGCGAGCCACCGGACGCCGAGCTTGTCGCGGCCGCTGACGCCGCAGGCGTGCGGCGGATGCTCACGGTCGGCATCGACGGCGACTCCTGCCGCGCGGCGCTCGCCGCCGCGCAGGCGTTCCCGCAGGTATATGCGGCGATCGGCCGCCATCCCAACGCTGCGAAGGGCTTCGACGATGCAGATCTCGCGGACCTGCGCGCGCTTGCCGCCCACGAGCGTTGTGTGGCGATCGGCGAGACCGGGCTCGACTTCTACCGTGAGGGTGCGCCCCGCGCCGACCAGGAGCGGGCCTTCGCCGCCCAGATCGAGCTGGCGCGAGAGACCGGGAAGCCCCTGGTGATCCATACGCGAGCCGCAGACCTGGAGACGCTGGATCAGCTTGCCGCCGAAGCGGCGCAGGTGAGCGTCGTCATGCACTGCTTCTCGATGCCGCAGGAGCTCGCCGAGTGCCTGCGGCGCGGCTACGCGATCTCCTTCGCGGGCAACGTCACCTACAGGAGCGCCGGCGAGCTCGCCGATGCGGCGAGGCGGGTCCCCGACGATCAGCTGCTCGTCGAGACGGACGCCCCATATCTGACGCCGCAGGCCGTTCGCAAGGAGCGCAACCAGCCGGCGTATGTCGTGCATACGGCCGCCTTCGTCGCCGAGCTGCGGGGCGTCCAGCTCGACGAGCTCGGCGAGACGCTCGAGCGCAATGCCGCGCGCGTGTTCGGATGGGGATACCCATGACTGGGCACAAGTGAGCGCGGTGGCCGACACGCCCGTTCAGCCCAGCATGCGCAGGATGCGCCAGTTCGCGGTGCGCCCGGACCGCGAGCTCGGACAGAACTTCCTGGTGGACTCCAACATCCTCGGGGTGATCGGTCGTGCGGCGGAGCTCCAGGAATCGGACGTGGTGCTCGAGATCGGCGGCGGCCTCGGCGTGCTCTCGGAGTATCTCGCCGAGCGCGCCGGACATGTTCATGTCGTGGAGGTCGACGAGCGCCTGCGCGATGCGCTGCTCGATGCGACCGGCGGCCACTCGAACGTGACGGTGCACTGGGGGGACGCCATGCGGATCGATCTCGGCCGGCTCGAGCCGCAGCCCACGAAGCTGGTCGCGAACCTGCCCTACGGGATCGCCGCCGGCGTGCTGCTGCGTAGCATCGAGGAGCTTCCCTCGGTCGGCAGCTGGGTCGCGATGGCGCAGCGCGAGGTTGGGGAGCGGCTGGCGGCGGCCCCGGGCGAAGCCGCCTACGGCGCCCCCTCGGTGATCGCGCAGCTCGCGTGCGAGGTGCAGGTGTTGCGCTCGATTCCCCGGACCGTCTTCAGGCCGGTCCCGAACGTCGACTCGGTGCTCGTGGGCATGAGAAGGCGCCCGGACAGCTCCGGGCGCCCCACGGGCTCGGGCTCGCGCGGCGTGGGGTCGCGGCTGGAGCCTGGACTGCGGGCGCTCGTCGCCGGCTCGTTCGCGCACCGGCGAAAGACGCTCGCCGGCTCGCTCGCGCTGTCGGGCCGCGCGCCTTCTCGCAGCCGCGAGCAGGTGCGCGCTGCGCTGGCAGGCCTCGGCCATCCGGCAGATGTGCGTGCGGAGCGCCTCACGCCGCCGGACTTCCGCGAGCTGGCACGGCTGCTCGAGCTATGACCGCATACCGTGCGCTGGCCCCGGCGAAGGTGAACCTGGGGCTCTTCCTCGGACCCGTGCGCGAAGGCGACGGCCGCCACGAGCTGGTGAGCGTCATGCAGTCGATCTCACTCGCGGACGAGGTGATCCTCGAGCCGGGCGCTCACGGCGCGGTCCGCGACGAGCTGATCTGCCCGGGGGTGCCCGGCCCGGCGAAGGAGAACCTCGCGGCGCTCGCGCTGGCGGCCTTTCGAGCGCGCACCGGCTGGGACGCGGCGCCGCTGCGGCTGCGCATCACCAAGCGGATTCCCGTGGCCGCCGGGCTGGGCGGCGGCTCAGCCGACGCGGCCGCGGCGCTGCGCCTGGCGATGCGCGCCTCGGGCCTGGGCGACCGGGGGCTGCTGTGGGAGCTGGCCGGCGAGCTCGGCGCGGACGTCCCGGCGCAGATCTCACCGGGGCGCTGGCTGGCGGCCGGAGCGGGCGAGCGCCTGCAGGAGCTGCCGCCACCATCCGCCTCGCTGGGCCTGCTGGTGCTGCCGCTGGCGACGGAGCTGTCCACCGCCGAGGTCTACGCCGAGGCGGACCGGCTCGGGCTCGCGCGCGAGCCCGGCGAGCTGCGGCGGCGTCTGCTTGCGATGCAAGCCGCGCTGGCGCAGGAAGAGCCGCTGCCGGCCGACGAGCGACTACTGGAGAACGACCTGCAGCCGGCGGCGCTCTCGCTGTGCCCGCAGATCTCCGCAGGGCTTCGAGAAGCCCGTCTCGCCGGGGCTGCCACGGCGCTCGTCAGCGGGTCCGGGCCGACCGTCCTCGGACTCTTCGCCGGCGCCGGCGGGCCCGGTCTCGCCGAGCGGGCCGCCGCGGGCCTCCGGGAGCGCGTGCCGCCCGCCCTCGCCGCACGCCCCGTGGGGGCGGCGTTCGCCCGGGTCGTGCGTCACAATCCAGCCGGAACAGCGAAACGGAGAAACGCGTGAGCAGGACAGCAATCAACGATCTCGTGGCCGTGTTTGCGGGAACCTTCGGCCTGGCGCTGTTCGCCGGGCTGATCCTGGTCCCGGCGTGGAACTCGTATTCCCGCCTGTGGGAGCGGCTCGCCGCGACGCTGCTGTCGCTGTACGTGCTCGCCGTGCTGGTCGGCGTAGGGGTGGTCGCGGCGCTCGCCGCCGTCTACTTCTGGGGCTGAGTGGGTGTCAGACCTTGCGGCGCTCGATGCGATCACCGAGGCGGTCGAGTCCGGGGCCGGGCTGCCCGAGGTCGTGCGCGCCGCGGCGAAAGCGCTGGACGCGAGCCTGGCGGTGACGGACGCGTGGGGCGCGACGCTGGCAGTGGCAGCGCGCTCGCCCGCCGAGGAGCGCTCGCTGCTGACGCAGGGCAAGGGCGTGAGCAGCACGCCGTTGCGGGTCGCCGACACCGTTGTGGGCACGCTGCACATGCGCGTCAAGAGCGAGCCGAGCGTCCCGATGCAGCGGCTGCTTGTGACGATGATCGCCTCGGAGGTCGAGCGCGTGCGAGCGCCCGAGCGCGTCTCCGAGACGGCGGCGGCCGACTTCCTGCGGGCGGTGCTCCACCGCGAGCTGACCGCGCGAGAGGACCTCATGGGGCGGGCGAAGGAGCTTGCGCTGGAGGTCCAGGACGGAGCGAGCATGATCGTCGCCCGCGCGCATCCGCAGGCCCCCACCGACGATGGCTGGCGCGGACGCGTGCGCGCGGTCGCAGAGCGTGGCGCGCGCGCGGTCGTCAACCGCTCGATAGCCGCGCTGTCCGAGCGCGACGGGATCCTTGGCGCCGAGGTACTCGTGCTCGTGCCCGGCGGTGACGAGGCGACCGCGGCCCGCGCCGCCGATGGGGTCCTGCGCGAGATGGAGGCGGCGCTCGCCGGATACACGTTCGCACTCGGGCGCAGCCGCATCGCCGAGGACCCGGCGGAGCTGCCCCGCGCCGCGAGCGAGGCGCTGCTCGCGGCCAACGTCGCGGAGGGCGCCGGCGATGGGGTCGCGCTCGCATTCGAGCAGACCGGCGCCTACCGGCTGCTGCTTTCGACGATGAGCGAGAACCCAGCCGAGCTGCAGCGCTTCTACGCCGAGACGGTCGAGCCGCTGGTCGCCTACGACGAGCAGTACGAGACCGAGCTCGTGCGGACGCTCGAGACGTTTCTCGAGGCCGACGGAAACGTCGCCGGAACGGCCCAGCGGCTTTTCACCCACCGGCACACGATCTACTACCGGCTCGAGCGCGTACGCGAGCTCTCCGGCCTCGATGTCAGCTCGAGTGACGGCCGTGAGAAGCTGAGCCTCGGCCTGAAGGCGATGCGCGTCCTCGGGCTCTCTGCGACCGGCGGGCCCGCCTCCGAGGTGGGCGCCGAGGGTGGCCGCGTACCGCGGCGCACCTCCGATCGCACGGGCAGGCGCGCCTGAGCGGCCGCTCCTCGACCTAGCCTCGTGCGCCGAACTCGATCGCGTAGGTGGCGCCGTAGATGCCCTGCGCGAAGCGCGACGGCACGGCCGGTATCGCCGCCACTCCCGCGTCGCGAAAGCGGCGGGTAAGGATGACCCTGCGGTGCGGAGGGGAGGCCATCCAGGCGGCGACGATGCGCGCCGGCGTGGCGTAGGGACCCGTGCCCCAGGCGATGTTCTGCGCCACCGAGACACTGGAGGCGTGCGCGCGGTAGCGCGTGTGCGCGACCAGCGACAGCGGCGTCTGCCCGGACGGGCGGATGTCGGCGAAGTAGTCCCAGCGCACCATGTTGCGGACCTGGCTCGTGGCCACCGCTCTCAGCGCGGCGTTGGCGCGCACCGGCCCGAGGTGCCAGGCGGCCCTGATCCGGTCGACCAGGCAGAGCGTCGCCGCCCCGATCGCCGTGGAGTTGGTCGCGGTCGGCGCCAGGTCCGCGCCGCTGCAGGCGCTCGAGCGCTTCAGCTCCCTGGCCGCCGCGGCCTCGGCGCCGGCGGCGAGCGCGTGCGAGCCGAAGATCGCCGCGCACAGTGACGCCGCTGCTGCCAACAGCGGGCTCCGGGGCCTTCTGGTTCTGCGAGCTCCGCGTGACAGAGTGCAGGAATACTTGCAAGCGCGTCGGACCGGCGCGCCGCGACCGGGCTGACACCCCGCTATCTGCGGGGATCCTCCCGGCAGACGCTGCCCCGGCCGGGTGCGAGGGCGGCGGATGTCCCACCCGGGGGCCACGATCTATCCTTCTAGCTCCCCCTGGGGGGTCGTCCAATGGCAGGACATCAGGTTTTGGTCCTGAGAATCGGGGTTCGAGTCCCTGCCCCCCAACTGTCATGCGGATGTGCGGCGAGTGATCAGCGGCCCCCCGGCGAGCGCCCCGAGCGTGGTGATCCTCGCTGCGGGTCAGGGCACGCGCATGCGCTCGGAGGTGCCGAAGGTGCTGCATGAGCTCTGCGGGCGCCCGATGGTGCTCTGGCCCGTGCTGGCGGCCTTCGAGGCGGGCGCCGGAAGAGTGCTCGTCGTCGACTCGCCGGAGCGGGCCCTCGCGGACGTGCTCCCCGACGGCGTCGAGCTCGCCGTGCAGCCGCAAGCCAACGGCACCGGCGGCGCGGCGGTCGCCGCGATGGCCGTGCTGGACTCCGAGTCTCCGCCCGGCTCCGACCCGGCCGCGCCCGTCGTGATCCTGAGCGGGGACGTGCCCCTCGTCAGCGCTGAGGTGATCAGGGCGCTGGTCCAGGCCCATCTGGAGGGCGGCGCCGCCGCGACGATGGCGACCACGATCCTCGACGACCCGGTCGGCTACGGTCGCGTCGTGCGCGACTCGAGCGGCGCGGTCGCGCGGGTCGTCGAGACGAAGCGGCCGGGGGACGCGAGCGAGGCCGAGCTCGCGATCCGCGAGGTGAACACGGGCATCTTCGTGTTCGACCCCGCCGCCCTGCGCGGCGCGCTGCCGCGGCTCACCGCCGAGAACGCGCAGGGGGAGCTCTACCTGCCGCAGGCGCTCGAGGAGATCAGAGCCGCGGGCATGACCGTTGCCGCCCACGTCGTGGAGGACCGAAGGGTCGTGCTGGGCGTCAACGACCGCGTCGCGCTCGCGCAGCTGCGGCGGCTCGCGCAGGATGCGATCCATGAGCGGCACATGCGCGCCGGCGTCGGCATCGTGGACCCCGCGGCGACCGTGATCGACGCGGACGTGGAGATCGGGCGGGACACGGTGATCGAGCCGTTCACGACGATCAGGGGGAGCACCAGGATCGGAAGCGGCTGCGTCGTGCGCCACTCCTACCTGCTCGATTGCGCTATCGAGGACGGAGTGAGCGTGGGTCCGTTCGCCTACCTGCGCCCCGGGACCGTGCTCCGCGCGGGGGCCAAGGCCGGATCATTCGTGGAGGTCAAGAACTCCGACATCGGGGCCGGCACGAAAATCCCCCACCTGTCCTACATCGGCGACGCGGACGTCGGCGAGGGCACGAACCTGGGCGCGGCGACGATCACCGCCAACTACGACGGACGCGCCAAGCACCGGACGACGATTGGCAGCCGCGTGCAGACGAGCGTCGACACGACGCTCGTCGCGCCCGTGACGATCGGCGACGAGGCCCGCACCGCCGCCGGGTCGGTGATCACCGAAGACGTGCCACCGGGGGCGCTGGGGATCGCGCGCGAGCGCCAGACCAACATCGATGGCTACGCCGAGCGGCGTCGCGAGTCGCAATGACCGCCGACGGCGGTGACCTCTACACTCGTGGTGAGATGAGCGCGATGGACACGCGCACGCAGTCCTCGCGGGCGAGCCTGGCGATCGACTACAACAAGCGGTTGATGCTGTTCAGCGGGCGCGCCAACCCGCAGCTCGCGCTCGACATCGCCGACAAGCTCGGCGTCGAGGTCGGCCCGGTCAGCGTGCAGACGTTCTCCAACGGCGAGGTCTACTGCCGCTACGACGAGTCGATCCGCGGGGCCGACGTGTTCATCGTCCAGCCGACCTGCGGCAACCCGCGGACCGGCGTGACGGCGAACGATTCGCTGATGGAGCTGCTGCTCATGATCGATGCGGCTGTCGGCGCCTCGGCGCACCGCGTGATCGCGGTCACGCCCTGGTTCGGGTATTCGCGCCAGGACAAGAAGTCCGCGCCGCGTGAGCCGATCTCGGCGCGGCTCGTCGCGCGCATGCTCGAGGCCGCGGGAGCCGACCGGGTGCTGACGATGGACCTGCACGCAGGTCAGATCCAGGGGTTCTTCCAGAAGCCCGTCGACCACATGACCGCGCTGTTCATGCTGACTCGCTACTTCACCGACCTCGGCCTGTCCGACCTCGTCGTGGTCGCGCCGGACGCCGGCCGCGTGAAGCTGAACAAGAAGTTCGCCTCGAAGATCGGCGCCGAGCTGGCGATTCTCGACAAGGAGCGCCCAGCCCAGCAGGTCGCCGAGATCGGCTACGTGATCGGCGACGTGCGCGGCAAGACGGCGATCATCGTCGACGACATGATCGACACGGCCGGGACGCTGAAGGCGGCCGCCAAGACGGTGCTCGAGGAGGGGGCCGCGCGGGTCTACGCGGCGGCGACGCACGGCGTCTTCTCCGGCGACGCATTCGAGAACCTGAAGACCTCGGGACTCGAGGAGATCGTCGTTACCGACACGATCCCGGTCAGCCCGGATCGCCCCGAGAACATCCGCGTGCTGCCATGCGCCGACCTGCTGACCGACTCGATACGACGGATCTTCATCGACGATTCGGTCAGCGAGGTCTTCGGCGGCGAGAACCAGCTGTTCTGAGACGGGTTGTTCTGATCTCGGCGGCCGTCGTGCTGTTCCTGGCCGTCAGCTTCCTCCTGGCGAGGTTCCTCTCGACGGAGAACACCGAGCGCGACGACGAGCTTGCGCTGATCCAGGCGCAGGCGAGGGGCGACGTGGCGGGCGTGCTCGCCGAGCTCAGCGGGTGCAGCAAGCGCCCCTCGTGCGTCGCGGTCGTGACGGCGAACGCGGCCAACCCTCGCCTGCGGCGTGCCGGCTCCGTGAAGATCCTCTCGATCAAATCGTCGACCGCATATTCGCTCAGCAGCACCTCCGGCAAGACACGGCTCGCATGGACTGTGATCGGGAAGCTCCCGGTGGTCCAGTGCGTGCAGGTGCGGCGCACGGGGAACTTCCTGCAAGGCATGACGATCACCCTGCTGTCGCTGAGCGCCCCCATCCCGAACGAAGCCGATTGCTAAAGTCGTCGTTCCGATGGCCCAGACGACCACGAAGCTCGATGTGAAAAGCCGCGAAGCCGCCGGCTCGCGCGCGGCACGGCGCCTGCGCCGCGGCGGCCGCGTGCCCGGAGTGCTGTATGGCGGCGACGGGGAGTCGGTCGGCTTCGACGCCGACGCCCGCGAGCTGCGCCTGGCGCTGGCCGCCACCGGCGCCGTGCTCGATCTGAGCGTCGACGGCGGCAAGACCACGCCCGTGGTGCTCAAGGAAGCCCAGCGCCACCCGGTGCGCGGCGAGACCGTACACGTCGATCTGCTGCGGGTGCGCCTGGACGAGGCGATCCACGCGCTCGTGCCGCTCGAACTCACCGGGGTGGAGGACGCCCCCGGTGTGAAGGAAGGCGGCGTGCTCGAGCAGATCACCCGCGAGTTGAACGTCGAAGCGCTTCCGACCGACATCCCCGAGTCGATCGTGCACGACATCGGCGGGATGCAGATCGGCGAGACGATCCTGCTGTCGGCGATCGTCGCACCGCCTGGTCTCACGCTGCTGGACGAGGTCGAGGAGACGGTCCTCGCGACGCTCTCCCCGCCGAAACTGCAGGCCGAAGTCGCGGAGGAAATCGAGGCCGAGACAGAGCTCGTCGGCGAGGGCGAGGAGGCCGAGGAGGGCGCCGCCGAGGAGGCTTCGACCGAGGGCTCCTCAGACGAGGAGTAGCAGCCTCTGAAACGCCCCTTTGGCGGTGGCGGCGGCGCCGTCGATTGGCTGATCGTCGGACTGGGAAACCCCGGTCGCGAGCATTTGAACACGCGGCACAACGTCGGCTTCAAGGTCGCGGAGGCGCTCGTCGAGCGCTGGGGGCTCGGGCGCGCCAAGGACCGCTTTCGCGGACGCATAGCCGAGGGCCGGATCGCGGCCCCGCCCGGCTCGCCATCCTCGGCGCGGCCCCGCGTGGCGGTGCTGCTCCCGCAGACCTACATGAACGATTCGGGACGCTCCGTGGGCCCGGCGCGGGGCAGCTTCAAGCTGCCGCTGGAGCGGGTGCTCGTCGTCCACGACGAGATCGATCTGCCCTTCGGCGAGGTGCGCTCGCGGACGGGTGGCGGCCTGGCCGGTCACAACGGGCTGAAGTCGCTGACGCGCGAGCTGGGGGGATCGGACTTCGTTCGCGTGCGGGTGGGCATCGGACGCCCGGACTCGACCGACCCGGAGATCGTCTCGGCGTGGGTGCTCGGGAACTTCCGGGAGGAGCAGGAGCAGGTGCATGAGCTGATCAAGCGTGCAAGCGACGAGGTCGAGCGCGTGGTGCTCGGTGGCGACGGCCAACGCGCAGGGAGCGCGGACTGATGGCCACCGGGGCACCCGCACTGCGCTCCCTGCTCGGGCTTGCCCAGGAGGACGACGGCCCCTCGAAGCTCGCGCGCGAGGGCGGTCACGCGTTCGTGTCGGCCTCGCTGCGCCCGTATGTGGTCGCGGCGCTCGCGGAGCTCGACGCGACGGCGCGGCAACGGCCCCTGATGGTCGTCGTCGGCGACGACCGCGCGGCCCGTGACCTCGCGGCGGACCTGCGCTCCTGGCTTGCTCCGCGACGGGTCCGCTACTACCCCTCGCGCGGGGTCGCATACGAGTCTCACCTGACCCCGCCGCCGCATCTCGTCGGCCTGCGCGTTGCCGCGCTCGACGCCCTGCTCGACCCCGAGCGCGCCGATGAGGAGCCGCCCGTGGTGGTCGTCAGCGCCGTTGCGCTCTCGGAGAAGGTGCCCGATCCGTCGCTGCGGCCGCATTCCTTCACGCTGCGCGTGGGCGAGCTGCTGGAGCTGGACGAGTGCGCGGCGGCGCTCGTCGGCGCCGGCTACGAGCGCACCGACCAGGTGGAGGAGCGCGGACAGTTCGCGTTGCGAGGTGGCCTGCTCGACGTGTTCCCCGCGACGGAGGAGCGGGCGGTGCGCGTGGACATGTTCGACGTGGAGATCGAATCGCTGCGGTGGTTCTCGACCTTCACGCAGCGCTCGCTCGGCGAGGTCGAGGAGGTCGAGATCGCGCCGGCGGCCGAGCTCGCAGCCGAGCACCGTGAGCTGGCCGAGATCGCCGCGGCGACGCGTGCCTTTGGGGACGGCTCCGAGCGCCCGGACATAGCTGACCTGCTGCCGGTCGAGCGATTCGGCGCCCTGCTCGACCTGGTCGGCCCCGAGACGGAGCTGATCGTCGCCGCCGAGGAGGAGCTGGCTCCCGTCCTGCGCGACCACTGGACCGACGTGTCCGCGGCGTTCGGCGACGAGGACGCCCATCACCTCTACGTGAGCCCGGACAGCATCCACGAGACGCTCCAGCAGCGAGCTCGGATCTGGCTCTCGGCCGTGTCCAGCGGGCAGGAGATCGAGCTGCGCGCACAGTCGGCCGACACGGCCGCCCGCTCGCTCGCCGACGCGGAGCCCGAGCTCGAGAAGCTCGTACGTTCCGGCTACCGGACGGTCGTCGCCTTTCCCCGCCGCGGAGAAGGCGAACGGGCCGCGTACAACCTCGGTCGCCTGAAAGCCACATGGCTCGGCGAGGACGCGGACGTCGGATCGGTGCCCACCCACCCGCTCGAGCCCTCGCTGCGCTTCGCGCCGGCGTCCCTGCGCGAGGGCTTCATCGCGCCCCAGTTCAAGCTCGCCGTGTTCCCCGAGCACCGTCTCCTGCGTCGGCGCCGAGCCGAGCGGCCGACGGCCGGGCGCGTCGAGCGGACAGGCCGCCAGCGAGGCGCGCTGCGCTCGTTCACCGAGCTGCGCACCGGCGACATCGTGGTCCACGAGGACCATGGCGTGGCGCGCTTCGCGGGGTTCGAGACCCGCACGGTCGCAAACGTCACGCGCGACTACCTGTACCTCGAATACCAGGGCGACGACCGCGTGTTCGTGCCGACCGACCAGCTGGCGAAGATCTCCCGCTACGTGGGCGCCGGCGGCGAGCATCCGCCGCTCAGCAAACTGGGAGGCAGCCGCTGGGACACGATGAAGGCGCGCGCCCGCCGCGCGGCGCAGGAGCTCGCGGGCGAGCTGCTCGGCCTGTACGCCGAGCGGCGCAGACGCACAGGCCATGCCTTCGAGGTCGACTCGGACTGGCAGCGCGACTTCGAGGAGCGCTTCCCCTTCACCGAGACGGCCGACCAGCGCGAGGCGATAGAGCTCGTCAAGGCCGACATGGAGGCGCCGCGGCCGATGGACCGGCTGATCTGCGGCGACGTCGGCTACGGCAAGACCGAGGTGGCCCTGCGCGCCGCCTTCAAGGCGGCCGACGACGGCAAGCAGGTGCTGATGCTCGTGCCGACGACGATCCTCGCCCAGCAGCACTACGGCACGTTCGTCGAGCGGCTGGCCGACTATCCGTTCACGATCGAGCACGTCTCGCGCTTCCGCAGCGCCGCTGAGCAGAAAGCCGCGATCAAGGGCTTCGCCGAGGGGCGCGTGGACATCCTGATCGGCACCCACCGCGTGCTCTCACGCGACGTCCGCGCGAAGGACCTCGGCCTGCTGATCGTCGACGAGGAGCAGCGCTTCGGGGTCAGGCAGAAGGAGCTGCTGCGCCAGCTGAAGCTGAAGGTGGACGTGATCTCGATGTCGGCGACGCCGATCCCGCGCACGCTGCAGATGTCGCTCGCCGGCCTGCGCGACATCTCCGTCATCGAGACGCCTCCCGAGGGCCGGCGTCCCGTCAAGACATATGTCGGGGAGTACGAGGAGGAGCTCGTCAGAAGGGCGATCATGCGCGAGCACGAGCGCGGCGGCCAGGCGTTCTTCCTGCACAACCGCGTCGAGTCGATCGAGGAGACTGCGGAGCGGCTGCGCGCCCTCTGCCCCGACGTTCGCTTCTCGGTAGCACATGGCCAGATGGGTGAGGGGGAGCTCGAGAGCACGATGATGGATTACCTGCGCGGTGGCGCCGAGGTGCTCGTGTGCACGTCGATCATCGAGTCGGGAATCGACATCCCCCAGGCGAACACGCTGATCGTGGAGAACGCCGACACGTTCGGGCTGGCGCAGCTCTACCAGATTCGCGGGCGGGTCGGGCGCAGCCGCGAGCGGGCGTACGCATATCTGCTGTACGACTCGGCGGCCGCGCTGACCGTCGAGGCGGCCCAGCGGCTTTCCGCGCTCTCCGACTACACGGAGCTCGGCGCAGGCTTCAAGATCGCGATGCGCGACCTCGAGATCCGCGGCGCGGGCAACCTTCTCGGCGACGAGCAGTCCGGACACGTCGCGGCGCTCGGGTTCGAGCTGTACATGCAGATGCTCGACGAGGCCGTACGAGCCGCCGAGCCGCAGCAGGAGGGCGAGGTGCTGCCGGAACCGGTCAGGCTGGACGTCAACGTCGACGCGTTCGTGCCCGCTGACTACATCCCCTATGAGCAGGCCAAGATCGAGGTCCATCGCCGACTCGCCGCATCGCTGGAGGTGGCCGAGGTGGAGCGCCTGCGCGAGGAGCTCGAGGACCGCTTCGGCGATTTGCCCGAGCCGCTGGAGAACCTGCTGGCGCTGCAGCGGGCGCGCATCAAGTTCGGCGAGGCGGGGGCGCAGACGGTCAGCTTCCGCGGGGATCGACTGGCGGTCGTTCCGATCGAGCTGGACTCCGTGAGGGCGAGGCGGCTGCGCGAGGAGCTGCCCGACGCGCTGTACGAGTCAGGCCGCTCGCAGGTGTCGATGCGGGTTCCAAAAGACGGAACGGAACGCTTCCCCAGGGTGGTGAGGGCGGCGGACGTGCTGCTGGCGATCATGCGCGAGGCGGCCTGACCCGGAACCTGCGCACCCCTCTCCGCGTTTCCGCTAGAGTACCGCCGTCGATGTCCAGGACGCTCCGCTTCATTCCGGCGCTATGCGCCGTTTTATTTGCTCTCGTGGGCCTTGCCGCGTGCGGTGGAGTTCCCGGCAACGCCGTGGTTCAGGTCGGTGGCACGCCCGTCACCAAAGACGCCTTCAACCACTGGATGGCAATTGCCGCCACGGCCAGCTCGCCCGGCGCCGGGACCACGCCCGCCAAACCCGTGATACCCGAACCGCCCGACTACAAGGCCTGCATCGCGCACCTTCAGGCGACCACTCCGGCTCCCACGAAAGGCCAAGCGGCGCCGACCCCTGCACAGCTGAAGTCGCAGTGCGAACAGCAGTACAAGCAGCTCCAGCAACAGGTCCTCGGGTTCCTGGTCTCATCCGACTGGGTGATCGGCGAAGCCGCGCACCTAGGGGTGAAGGTCTCCGACGCGGAAGTTCACAAGCAGTTCGTGAAAATCAAGGAACAGCAGTTCCCGCGCGCAGCAGAATTCGAAAAATTCCTGACATCCACCGGTCAGACGACGTCGGATCTGCTGCTGCGAGTGAAGCTGAACCAGCTCTCGTCGAAGATCCAGGAAAAGATCGCCAAGCAGAAACACGCCGTCACGAAAGCGGAAGTCGAAAAGTACTACAACGAAAACAAGCAGCGCTTCGGCACGCCTGAAAAGCGCAACGTGGAAGTGATCCTCGCCAAAACCGAAGCGGAAGCGAAGAAAGCCAAGCAGGAAGTGGAATCGGGCAAGAGCTTCTCCAGCGTGGCCAAGCGGGTGTCGATCGATCCGACCAGCAAGGCGAACGGCGGGCTGCTCAGCGAAGTGGTCAAAGGCCAGCAGGAGAAAGCGCTCGACACGGCGATCTTCTCTGCGCAGCAGAACGTGCTCGGTGGTCCGCTGAAAACCGCGTTCGGCTACTACGTCTACAGGGTCAAGAGCTCGACGCCGGGCAACCAGCAGTCGCTTGCGCAGGCTGAATCGGCGATCAAATCGCAGCTGACCGCGACGCAGTCGCAGACGGCGCTCGCGAAGTTCGTCAAGGAATTCCGCAAGAAGTGGAAGGGCATGACCGACTGCCGCTCAGGCTACGTCATCAAAGACTGCAAGCAGTTCAAGGAACCGAAGACGAGCACGACGACGACCGGCGCGCCGTAGCCGAGCGCGCAGACGCACGCTCCACGTGCCCACCGGTGCGAGAAACAGACGACCGCCCCGCGGTGTAGCCGTCGCCGTCGGCCGAGGGTCTGACGGATGAGCGAGATCACGCGCGTTCACGCGCGCCAGATCCTCGACAGCCGCGGCAACCCGACCGTCGAGGTGGACGTCGAGCTGCGCTCGGGCGCCAGCGGCCGCGCGGCGGTTCCCTCAGGCGCCTCGACGGGGGAGTTCGAGGCGACCGAGCTGCGCGACGGGGGAGAGGCGTGGCAGGGAAAGGGTGTCTCACGGGCGGTCGCGAACGTCGACGGTGAGATCGCGGCGGCCGTGGCCGGGCTCGACGCACGCGACCAGGCGGCGGTCGACCAGGCCCTGATCGAGCTCGACGGCACGCCGAACAAGTCGCGGCTGGGCGCGAACGCGATCCTCGGCGTCTCGCTCGCCACGGCGCACGCGCAGGCGGCCGACGAGGGACTCGCCCTGTGGCGCTACCTCGGCGGCGAGGCGGCGCGAGTCCTGCCGGTCCCGATGATGAACGTGCTGAACGGTGGCGCCCACGCCGACAACAAGGTGGACTTCCAGGAGTTCATGGTCGTACCCGCAGGTGCGCGCAGCTTCTCGGAGTGCCTGCGGATGGGCACAGAGGTGTTCCACGCGCTCAAGCGGACGCTTCACGAGCAGGGGCTCAGCACGGCGGTGGGCGACGAGGGGGGATTCGCTCCGGACCTGAGCTCCAACGAGGACGCCCTCAAGATGCTCCTCGCCGGCATTCGGGCGGCCGGATACGAGCCGGGTGAGCAGGTCGCGATCGCGCTCGATCCCGCCACGAGCGAGATCTACCGTGACGGCTGCTACGTGCTCGAGCACGAGGGCCGCGCGCTCGACGCCGGCGAGCTCACCGACTACTGGGCCGATCTCGCCGAGCGCTATCCGATCGTCTCGATCGAGGACGGCATGAGCGAGGAGGACTGGTCCGGCTGGCGGGCCCTCACCGAGCGCCTTGGATCGCGCGTCCAGCTCGTCGGCGACGACCTGTTCGTGACGAACACCGAGCGGCTGCGCCGCGGCATCGAGGCCGGCGTGGGCAACTCGATCCTGATCAAGGTCAACCAGATCGGCACGCTGACCGAGACGCTGCAGGCGATAGCGATGGCGCGTGAAGCTGGTTACACGGCCGTCATGAGCCATCGCTCGGGCGAGACGGAGGACGTCACCATCGCCGACCTCGCCGTCGCGAGCGGCTGCGGCCAGATCAAGACGGGGGCACCGTCGAGATCGGACAGGGTGGCGAAGTACAACAGGCTCCTGCGGATCGAGGAGCAGCTGGGCGGGGATGCGGTCTTCCCCGGGCGCGCCGCCTTCGCCGGCCGCTAGGGCGCAGGCCGAAGGCCGAAGGCAAGCTGACCCTCCTCGGAAGGAGGTTGCCGACCGGACGCGAATGCGACTTGTGCATGGCCGCGTTCTCGAGCACCCCGACCCGCGCCGCACGACCCGGCTCGCGCTCACGCGCGCCGCGTGCCTCCGGTCGCTCGCGCCGTCGCGCGGCTGGAGCGCGCGTCCGCTGGGATCGTGTAGGGCGCCTTGCCATGCTCTGCGTGCTCGTGGCGCTCCTCTACCTCTATCTGAGCGCGGGCGTGCACATGTTCGCCACCTGGCGCCAGTCCAGCCACGACAGGGCCGCCGTCGCCGCGCTGGCGCATGAACACTCGGTCCTCGTCCGCCAGCACGAAACGCTCACCAAGCAGGCGACGCTCGAAGGCGAGGCGCGCCAGCTGGGGATGATGAAGAAGGGCGAGCAGCCCTACGTGGTCAGTGGGCTGCCGCCCAACTAGATGATGGCCGTCGCAGGCGTCGGGGCGCTGCTAGCCTCGGCGACGGTGTCCTTCGAGAACGCGATCTATCAGTGGCAGCAGGGTGAGCGCCGTCTCAAGGACGCCCCGCCCGAGCGCAGCGCGGTCCTCGAGCGCGTCGTCGAGGTGCTTGTCAGCGAGCTGCGGCGCCGCTTGGGCGGCCGTTTCTCCTCCCAGGAGCTGGTCGACCTGTACGCGAACGGAACGGGCTGGTGCCAGCAGCTCGCGATCAAGACGGCGCCCGAGCAGCCGTGGGCATGGGAGGCGGGGCTGGTCGTCGATGCCGCGTTCGCCAGGTACCTCCGTGAGGCGTCGGACTACGCGGGTGGAAGGCGGGCGCTCTCGGAGGCCTAGGCGGGGTGCGAGGCGAGCGATCCGTGCTCGCGCCAGGCGGCTGCTCGCCGCTCAGTCGTCGTCGCCGATGCGGCGGATGACGATCTGGTCCTCTTCCACCGCCACCTCGACCGGGCGATGGCCCGCCCAGTGCTCGGCGTAGATGGGATTGTCCTGGATGGCCGGGTCGAGCCACAGGCCGTAACCCTCCTCGCCGTGGTCGAAGGTGCCCTCCAGCGGCTCCGCGCGCGCGGCCCCGCGCCGGCCCCGCCCGCCACGGCGGCTGCGGCGACGGGTGCGGGAGGCCGCCGGCTCCTCATCGGGCTCTTCCCCGTTCTCCTCGGCTTCGGCTCGAGCCCGCTCGGCGGCGATTTCTGCGGCTTCCAGCTCGGCGGCGATGAGCGCGTCGTCCTCGGCGCGCAGATCGATCTCCTCGGGATATTCCGGCGAGATCGAGCCCTCGGAGAGCGCATCGTCGCCGACCAGCTCGTTCATCCGCTTGAACTGCTCGATGTCGCGGACGGACACTTCCAGCTGATGCGCAATCCATGCATCCGTACGGCCCTGTCGTACCCAGGAGCGGATCTGATTGAGGTGCGGGCGCAGGGATTTGCGAGGCATCGACGGTCCGGGAGACTAGCGTAAAGCGCCCGCCAAGCGCCGAGGTGGCCAGCACGAAGCGATGCTGATCACTTGGATCTCTTCCCGGTAGTTGCGTATTCGGAAGGATCAGGATCGCGTTCCCCCGGTGGTGGGACTATGCTTGCTGAACTGGCGTTTGGGAGCTGCGCTGGTCGCCTTGTCGGCAAAGAGGAAGGTGCACCGAAATGCTGGTTCTGACTCGCAAGTCCAACCAGAGCATCATGATCGGGGACGATATTGAGGTATCCGTCCTGTCGGTCATGGGCGAGAAGGTGCGTATCGGCATTCAGGCTCCACAGCGCATCCCCGTCTTCCGCAAGGAGATCTATCTCGAGATCCACCGCGAAGACGGCACGGTCGAGGCTGAGGGGGACGGCCACTCGCCGGAGGTGCGCGAGTCGCTGGAAAAGCTCGGCGACTCCTAGACGGCCGTCCGGCTGGCCGGCTACGGCGGCGAGCTAGCCGAGCAGCAGATACAGCGTGCGGAACATGGCCACGGTCACGATCGCCGCGGTCATGATCAGCGTGAGCACCAGCAGCACGAAGCGAACCGAGCCCCGCTTGTGGCGGCGCTCGACCTCGCGCTTCAGCGTGCGCTGCTCGGCGGTGCGCTGCAGCGAGGCCCGGCGGCGGCGATCGAGCGATGCCTCCCTCGCGAACGCGCGCTCCCAGTCGGCAAGGCTCTGTCGCATCTTCATGGCACTGACGCCCGCCTGAGTCGAGCTAGGAGGCGACGGGCGCCTTCGCCCGCTCGTAGACCGAGACGAAATGCAGGAACTTCTCCGCGATCCTGCGAGCACCGGCGGCCCGCTCGATCTTGCCGTCGACGTAGGCCTTCAGGGGGTCCCACCAGATCGAGCGGCCGATCGCGAAGCCGACGAAGCCGTCGACCGGGGCCGCCTGCGTCAGCCAGTGGTCGACCTTAGCGTCGTCGGCACCGCGGCCGAGCACCACGCAGACCACGTTCTCGCGGCCGCCGGAGCGGGCCTGGGCCACCAGCATCTCGCAGTCCGAGCGCCTGTCGACCCCCTCGATCTTCCACACGTCGACCTCGATGCCCGCGTCCTGGATCTCGGCCATCGCGCGGCGCATGAGCTCCGGCCGCAGCTCGGCGTCGTAGCGCTCGACGTCGCCACCGACCGAGTCCAGCTGGACGTCCTCGGCCGGCACGAGCAGCTCGAACAGGAACTTCGGATCGTTCGCTGCGAGCCAGTCGCTGAGCCGCTTGAGCTTGCCGAGCTGCACCTCGTTTTCGGCCGCGTCGCCGTCGGGGTTGTAGCGGACGAGCACCTTGGAGAAGTCGGGGCCGAAGCGCTCGATGTGCTTCGCGAAGTCCTCGCCGTACTGGAAGTCGAACATCGGCTGCCCCGACCGCTCCACGGGCATCGCGAGCTTCAGGCCTCTCTCACGCGCCTCGAGCGGCACGGTCGAGCCGAACTGCTCGTCGACCAGCACCCCCGTCACCGACGGGTCGGCTCCCGCGCCCACCGCCTGCTGCAGACCCTCGAAGATCAGGTGCTTCGCGTCGGCGATGATCGCGGTCTGCTCCGGGTCTGGCTCGCCCTCGATGCCGAAGAACTTCTTCTGGAAGGACCCGCGATGGTCGAACGCGAGGATGTAGAGCTTGTGGTCGTAGCCGAGAGTCATGGGCGTGAGTATTTCAGAGGCGTGCGGGCCGCGGTCGGGAGGTCCTTAGAATGGATCGACATGTCCTCCGGCGCCGATCTGTTCGTGGTCTGCAAGCAATGCGGATCCGAGGTTAGCCCGTACATCACCGAGTGCCCCTACTGTGGGCATCGTCTCCGCCGGCGGGCCCCCAAGCTGCCGCGGGCTCGCACAGGGGGACGCGCGCCGCGCGCGCCCCGGCGCCCGATATTCGGCCGTCTGAAGGCGAGCCCGCTGGCCGTGCGCCGCAGACGTGGCCTGGGCGTGAGCAGCGACCGCTGGGCGTACGCGCGCCCGCGCGCGACGATCGCGCTCGTGGCGGTGAGCGCCGCGGCATGGATCGTCTGGCACGCGGAACCCCGGGCGTACACCGAAATCGCGCTCATCGGACCGCTGCACGGCGACTGGTGGAGGATCTTCACGACCCAGTTCGCCTACATCGACGGCCTGTACGCGTTTCTCACGATCGCCACGATCGCAATCTTCGGCTGGCTGCTCGAGCGCCGGCATGGGCCCGTGGTGGTGCTCGCGCTGTTCATCCTCGGCGGGTCGGCGGGTGCGCTGCTGGCGACGGCCGTCTACCGGTTCCCGATCGTCAGCGGCGGCAACGCCGCGGCGCTCGCCCTGCTGATGGCGTGGGCGGCCCCCGACCTCATCGCCGCTCGCAGGCGCTCCTACTACGAGGGCGACCTGCTCGGCGCGGCAGCCATTGCCGCGTTGCTGTTGGCGATCCCCTACGCCCGCCCGGAGGCGAGCTGGTTGGCGGGCGTGACCGGCGCCGTGATCGGCCTCGTGGTGGGGCTCGGCCTGCGCCGCGAGGAGCCCAGCGAGTTCTAGGGCGCTGCGGCTCCGAGGAGCCGCGCGCGAAGCGGGACGGTCGCTCGGTGGCGCCGGGTGAGTGTCCTTATGATGATCTGCGATGACGATGACCAACGCCGTTGTGCTGATCGAGGCCGAGCGGGACGCGCTCTCCACCCTTGGAGGCGCGCTGGCGGACATCGAGGGTGTCGCGGAGGCCTACTCGGTCACGGGCGAGTGGGACTTCGTCGCGATCGTGCGTGTCGCCGACCACGAGCAGCTCGCCGATGTGGTGACGGTCGGGATCGGTGGCATCTCCGGCGTCGCGCGCACGCAGACGCTGGTGGCCTTCGCGGCGTACTCGCGGCACGACCTCGAGGCTCTCTTCTCGATCGGGGAATGATCGCCTGATCGAAATGGTCGCCGTGCCGATGAAGCCGGAGTACGGTCCGACGCTCGGTCGGCTGCTCTCTCCCCGCTGGCGGGCCGCCTCGCCGCTGGTGCGCGGGGTGGTGATCGCAGCGGGCGTGGGTCTGCTGGCGCTGCTCGTCGGAGCGGTGCTGACGCTCGAGAACGCCACCTACTCACACGGCGGGAGGCTTCCGTTCAGCTTCGCCTACAGGAGCCTCTACCGGGTCGCGCCGGACCCGGGCGGCTACGTGAAGGTCCAGCGCCATCGCGTCGACGGGACGCTCGAGGATTCCTACGCCGTGGAGCCGCTGCTCCTGCCCGCGTACTCGGGCGAACTCTCCGGTGAGCTACCCGTCTTCGCGGCGGCCTACATCCGCGCGCTCGAGCAGCGGGACACGGGTTTCGTGCTGCGGGGCGAGGGCAAGACGAGGGTGAACGCTGTGCCCGCCTACCAGGTCCTCTATACGGCGATCATCGACGGCCGCACGATGTACGGGCGCGACGTGCTGCTGCTGCCGGAAAGACGGGGCGCGCGCGAAGGCGTCGAGATCGTGATGCTGACCTCCCCGACGGCGAACTCGCAGGTCGACTCTCCGCTCGAAGTCGCCTCGACCGGGGTTCTGCTACGGCCGCTGAAGACCTTCACGTTCGGCTAGCGACCTGGGTGCGACGGCCCGTCAGCCCCCGGTGGGCGCCGGAGCGGCCGGCGTCGGGGCCGGTTCGCCCTGCGGGCCCGAGGAGCTGCCGGAGCTCTGCTCGGCCGCCGGAGGCGGCGCGCCCGAGCCGGAGGAGGGCGGAGTCACCGGTTCGGCGGTGGGCAGGCTGACGGGGGGCGAGGGCGGCGGTGCTTCGCCGGCGGGCGGAGAGCCGGGCGCGGGCGACGGCGTGGCCGGCTGGCTGGGGCCGCTCGTCGCCGTGGGGGGAAGCTGCGTCGTTTCGGAGGTGACCTCGGTGACCTGCGCGGGCGGCTTGGCGACCGCAGGCTTGGGCGGTTCTACCGCGGCGACGGGCGTCGCGGAGGCAGCTGTCGGTGCGACGGGCACCGGGGTTGGCGCCGCAGCGTGCTTGAGCGGCTTGTGGGCATGCCGGGCCGCGAGGCCGTTCGGGGCATGGCCGCCGAAGCTCAACGGTTGGGTTTGCTCCCTGACGATGACCGGTTCGGCGTAGCGGGTGACCGGGGCCGGAGCGGAGGCGACAGCGACGGCGCGATGCGTGTGATGAGCCGGAGTCGTGCGCTCGACGGCGACCGTGCCCGCGGTGACGATGGCGGCGGCCGCGAGACCGGCGGCCGCCTTGGTGGCAAGGGCGCCGGCTCCCGCCGTGAGCAGGCCGCCACCGAGGCTTGCTCCGGCCGTCGCTCCGGCGCCGGCGACAGCTCCGGCACCCATCGTCGCCCCTGCGCCCGCGCCGACCGAGGCGCCGGCACCGCCGGCCACGTGGGCGCCACCGGCGGCGCCCGTGGACCCCAGCTTGGCAAGCAGGAGCTTGTGGATCAGCACGAGCGGGCCGACCGGGAAGATCGCCGCCAGCGCGCGGTTGTTGTCTTTCAGTTGCTTCTTGAAGAAGCTGCAGCGTTCACAGCCGCGCACGTGTCGCCGGGCGGGTGTGCTCAGCTTGGTCAGGCCCTCAGCCGTTTCACCGAGCTCGAGGCGGACCTGCTCGCAGCTTAGCTTGCGCGCCTCGGCGGCCTCGGCGAGCGAGATGCGCGCCCGCACCAGCAACGACTTCACCGAGGGGACGGTGGTCTCCATCGCGTCGGCGATCTGCTCGTAGGAGAGCGCGTCGATCTCGCGCAGGAGCAGCGCGGTGCGCTGCGTCTCGGGCAGCTCGTGCACGTCGGCGATCAGCTCGCGGAAGCTCTCGCGGCGGATCACCCGGTCGCCGGTGGACAGGCCCTGATCGGCGAAATGGACATCCATCGAGTCCACGCCGATCGCGGACTGGCGGCGCAGGTGGTTGAGGGAGCGGTTGCGCGCGATCCGGTACAGCCACGGGCGGACGTTGATCGCACGGTCATCGGCGAGCACCGCGTTGTACGCGGCGGCGAACACCTCCTGCAACACGTCCTCGGCGTCCTCGCGGGAGGCGAGCAGATGCCGGCAGAAGGAGAGCAGCCGCGACTGGTAGCGCGCGCACAGCACCTCGAAGGCGGCGGGCTGGCCGCGACGGGTGAGTGCGATCAGACGCTCGTCCGACTGCAGCCGCAGCAGGGGAGACGGACCGAGCAGGCCCGGCGCGTTCCTAGAACGTGTTAGTGCAGAGGCCTCCATGACGTGTCTCTACCCTCCTCAGGGCTATAGACACCGTACCAACGCCGAAGTTGCGTGCGGATCACACGGTTGCGCGGGAGCAGGTCGTGCTCTGCCAGCGGCCTGTCTGGCCCGTGTAGTGGGGCCGAAACGCGCGTCGAGTGCTGGGCGGACCTCGGACGGCGGCTCGCACGATTCGCAGGCGCTCCGCCAGCCGGGGCTCTGGACGGATGAACGAGTCGGTGGCTCGAGCGGTGGGTGTCGGCGCCCGATCCCGTCGTCCGGCGGTTTTCTCGGGGCGAGCGGCGATACGATCGCCCGGCCCGGGTAGACAAACTGGCAAAGTCAGCGGACTTAAAATCTGCCGCTCGCAAGAGCCTGCGGGTTCGAATCCCGTCCCGGGCATCCAGGCGCTCCCGACTCCGGGAAGGCTCCTCAGCGGGTAGAGTCGCGCGCGTGTCCACCGAGAGCGCGCAGGAGACGACGACGGTACATGGGGGGCGGCTGGTCGCGCGCCGCCTGAAGGCCCATGGCGTGAGCAAGCTGTTCACGCTGTCCGGCGGGCACCTGTTCTCGATCTACGACGGCTGCCGCGAGGAGGGCATCGACATCGTGGACGTTCGTCACGAGTCAACGGCCGCGTTCGCCGCCGAGGGTTGGGCCAAGGTCACGCGCGAGGCCGGCGTGTGCGCTCTGACCGCCGGACCGGGCGTGACGAACGGGATGAGCGCGGTTGCCGCCGCTCAGGCCAACCACTCGCCGATCGTCGTCCTCGGCGGCCGGGCGCCGGCCATGCGCTGGGGGCAGGGGTCGCTTCAGGAGATCGACCACGTGCCGTTCATGCGGCCGCTCACCAAGCTCGCCGCCACGCCGGAGAGCACCGCCGAGATCCCGGGCCTGCTGGACGACGCGTTCGCAGCGGCGCTCACGCCGCACTTCGGGCCGGCGTTCGTCGACTTCCCCCTGGACTACGTCTTCATGGAGGCGCCCGATCCTGAGTCGCCAAACGGGGGGTCCGGCGCGGCAGCGACGGCGAGGGCCGCGGATGCGGCGTCGATCGAGCGCGCCGGTGAGCTCTTGCAGGGAGCCGAGCGGCCGGTGATCATGGCGGGAACAGACCTCTACTGGGGACGCGGCGAGCAGGCGCTGGTCGAGCTGGCCGAGGCGCTGAGGATTCCCGTGTTCCTCAACGGGCTGGCACGCGGCTGCGTGGCGGCCGACCACGAGCTGTTCTTCTCGCGCGCCCGCTCCGACGGGCTGAAGGGTGCGGACGTCGCGCTCGTGGTCGGCGTGCCGATGGACTTTCGTCTCGGCTTCGGAGGCTCGTTCGGCGATGACACGGAGATCGTGGTGGTGGACGTGGCCGAGCCCGAGCGCCGTCATCCGCGTGCCGTCGCGGCGGAGTGCTACGGCGACCTGAGCCAGACGCTCTCCGCCATACGCGAGGCCGCCGGCGGTAAGCCGCTCGCCAGCGAGCCGTGGGTCTCGCAGCTGCGAGCAAGCGAGAGCGAGCGGCGCGAGGGCGAGCGGGCCGAGCTCGAGGACGGCCGCGCTCCGCTCCACCCGATGCGCCTGTACGCGGAGCTCGCAGCGGTGCTCGATCGCGACGCGATCGTCGTCGGCGACGGCGGCGACTTCGTCTCCTACGCGGGGCGCGTGGTCGACAGCTTCCAGCCTGGCTGCTGGCTTGACCCGGGGCCGTTCGGCTGTCTGGGCGCGGGGCCGGGATACGCGCTGGCGGCGAAGCTCGCGCGCCCCGAGCGTCAGGTCGTGCTGCTGCTGGGAGACGGGGCCTTCGGGTTCTCGGGGATGGAGTTCGACACGCTGGCGCGGCACGGCGTCGACGTCGTGGGGGTGATGGGCAACAACGGCATCTGGGCGCTCGAGAAGCATCCGATGGAGTTCCTCTACGGCTACTCCGTGGCGGCGGATCTGCGCCCCGGGACGCGCTATGACCAGGTCGTCGAGGCGCTCGGCTGCCACGGTGAGCTGGTCGAGCGACCCGATGAGCTGCGTGGAGCGCTCGATCGCGCCTTCTCGGCCGGTAGGCCGGCGCTTGTGAACGTGCTCACCGATCCCGCGGTCGTCTACCCGCGACGCTCCAACCTGGCCTGAGGCTCAGCCCACGCCGGCGAGGCGGAGCGCGCCGCCGTGGAGAATGTCGTGATCGGAGACCTCGACCTTGTCGAGGTCCAGGGCGCGGAGCGCCCCGCTGAGCAGAATCATGCCGGCGACGATCGTGGGAGCACGGTTCGGATCCAGGCCGACGACCTCGCGGCGCTGTGCTTCGGTCATGGCGGCCAGTCGCGCGAGCAGCATCTCGACGGTCGCGAGCGTCAGCGGATATCCGTGCACACGCTCCGGGTCGTACGGGTCCAGCTCCTGGTCGATCGCGGCCGCCGATGTCGCCGTGCCTGCCACGGCGATGCCCCGCTCCACGGAGGCACGCTCATCCTGCGGCAGCCCCTCCAGCAGGACCTCGCGCACGTCCATGGCGAGGCTCTGCAGTTCCTCGGCCTGGGGCGGGTCGGCGTGTATGTGGCGCTCGCTCATGCGCACGACCCCGGCCGGCAGCGAGACATGGAAGCCGGCCGTGCGGCCGCGGCCGATGACGAACTCGGTGGAGCCGCCTCCGATGTCGATCACGACGGTGGGCTCCGTCGGGGCGGGCCGCCCCGACATCGCGCCGAGAAAGCTGAGCTGCGCCTCTTCATCCCCGCTCAAGATCCGCGCGTCCAGTCCGAAGTCCACACGCACGCGCTCCGCGAAGTCGGCGCCGTTCGCCGCGTCTCGCACGGCAGATGTCAACACGGCGAGGTTCGCTTCGCAGTCGTGCGAGTCGATCTCCGCCCGGTAGTCGGCGAGGGTCGCCATCACGCGGTTGACGGCCGCCTCGGACAGCGACCCCTGCGCGTCGACACCGTCGCCGAGGCGAGTCACAAGTGAGCGTCTGACGAGTTCCTCGAGGCCGCCGGACCCGGGATCCACGTCAGCGATCAGCAGCCTCGTGGAGTTGCTCCCGATGTCGACGACCGCGACGCGCACCGGCGGGATGCTAGAGGTGTGTGCGTCCACCAGCGAAGGGAGTGAGATGAGCGAGGAGACCGACGGGCGTGTGGCACTCGTCACGGGGGCGAACCGAGGGATTGGCCGCGAGGTCGCCCGACAGCTTGCGGAGCGCGGCTATCGGGTGCTGCTGAGCGCACGCGAGACGCAGAAGGCGGCCGGCGCAGCCGAGGAGCTGGCCCGGAGCACGGGCGCGGCGGTGATGCCCCTGACCCTTGACGTTGCCGATCCGCGAAGCATCTCGCAGGCGGCCGAGCGCGTGCGCGCCGACCCCGGGCGACTGGACGTGCTCGTCAACAACGCAGGCATCGGCAGTGACTTCGGTGTCGCCGGGGTCGAGCCGGACTTCGCCGCGATCCAGCGTGCGCTCGACACGAACTTCTATGGCGCCTACCGTCTGACCGTCGAGCTGCTCGGCCTCTTGCGCGAGAGCGAGCACCCGCGCATCGTGAACGTCTCGAGTGGGATGGGCGGCGTTTCGGAGATGGGCGGCTGGTCGCCGGGCTACCGCGTCTCGAAGGCGGCGCTGAACGCCATGACCCGCATTCTCGCGACCGAGCTGCGAGACGCCGGCTTCCTGGTCAACTCGGCGTGTCCGGGGTTCGTGAACACCGACATGGGCGGCCCGATGGGCGCGACGAAGCCGGTTGAGGATGGAGCCTCGGGCATCGTCTGGCTCGCGACGCTGCCAGACGACGGGCCGACCGGAGGCTTCTTCCGCGACGGCAAGCCCGTCGCGTTCTGAGCATCCGCGACTGGCCTACAGCGGTGTTCTTTGCTACAACGTAGGTTGCGACGCGGGGTGGAGCAGTCTGGTAGCTCGTCGGGCTCATAACCCGAAGGTCGCGGGTTCGAATCCCGCCCCCGCTATGGACCCATTAGCGACAAGGTCCCTGAGGTTGTCTCCGTTGAAGGCGCTCGATATGAGCGCCTTCAGTCGTACGTGGGGCTTGTTGCGGTCGATCTCGACGGCGAGCTGGAAGGCGTCGAAGACCTGGCGACGTAGCTCGGGGTCGGTGTTGGCGAGCTCGTTGTCGAGGATGGGCAACTGGTCGAGGATCTCGCAACCCTTGTCTAGGCTGGTCTGGGGGTGGCTCGCGGGAGAGCGTTCGCTGGTAGCGAGGGCGCGCTGCAGGTCTTGTTGGTCGTGCTTGAGCTGTTGGATGCGTGCGCTCACGAGCGCTGGCTCGACGCCGGCCTCGATCGCCCGGACTTGTAGTTGCATCCGCTGCTCGATGTCGGCGATCCGCTCCCGCAGCCGGTCTTGCTCGCTGGTCTCCTGCGCGTCGATCGAGCTGGCGAGGGCTTTGTACTGGGCGCGAAGATGGTCGATGCGGCTAGCCCCGAAGATGTTCTCGGCGAAGAAGCGGTCGATGGTGGGTAGCAGGATGTCCTCGCGGACGTATTGCCATTTGCCGTGTCCGAGTGCCTCGGCGGCCTTGTCGCCATAGGCGATGCGGTAGCAGCAGGCGTAGTAGGTGATGCCTTTACGTTCCTTGCCGTGCATCCGTAGGGGGTTGTGCCCGGTAGCGCAGTGGACGATCCCGCGCAAGGCGTATGTGCGCTTCTGGCAGCTGCGTCGTCGTGAGCCCTCGCTCTGCGGGCGGCTGGTGAGCTGTTCTTGGACGGCCTGGAATAGCTCGTCGGAGATGATCGCCGCGTGACGCTGCTCGGCCTCGATCCATTCTTCTTCGGGTCGCCTGAGCAAGGGTCCATCGCCGATCTTGACTTGTCGGAAGTCGAGTCGGTTCCAGCACAGCCGGCCGGTGTAGACGGGGTTCTCGAGGATCGCGCGGATTGTTGTCTTTGACCACTTGCCGGCGGTGTTGCGTTTGCTGTCGACGTGTTTGGGTGGCGGTGGCCCGTTTGTGCGGTTGAGATGGTTTGCGACCTCCTTGAACCCGGCCCCGGCGTGGAAGCGCTCGAAGATCTCAACGATCACCGGCGCCTGCTCGGCGTTCGGCTCGAGGATCGACTTGTGGTCTCCTGAGCGCGCGCGGCGCGGGTCGGGGTGCGGGACGTGCTTGAGCTGGTAGCCGTAGGCTGCCCGTCCGCCATTGCGGTAGCCCTGGCGGGCGTTCTCGGTCTGCCCGCGGTGTACCTCGCGGCTTAGCTTCTCGACCTCGAACTGGTCAAGAGCCTGGAAGAGGTGGCGTGTGAGGCGTCCCTCGGGGCTCGTTTGATCTCCCGCGGCGATCGCGTAGTAGACCTGTACGCCCGCGCGGCTCAGCTCGCGCTCGAACGCCAGGGCGTGGAAGAGGTCTCGCGAGAGCCGGCTGGTCGAGTAGATGACGACGCCGTCAAAACGCCGGGTCTCGCGGTCGCGGGCCTCGGCAATGAGTTCGCTCCAGGCGTGCCGATCGTCTCGCCTCCCAGTTTCCTGGTCGGTGAAGTCGCACGCGATCTGCCCGCCCAGCTCGGCGATCTTACGCTCGCAGGCCTCCCGCTGGGACGGGAAGGAAAGGGTGGGGTCCTGCTTGTCCTTGGTCGAGAGCCGCCCGTACCAGCCGAATCGCATCATGTCTACATCTCTCGATTAGCGAGGCCGACGAGTGCCAAGGCCTGCCTGTCTCCTGTCTGCCCTGCGACGGGCCGAGACGTCGACCAGGAGGTCGAGCAACGCCCGCGTCTGCTCTCGCCGCAGCCGCTCATCGAGCGGGGTGCCGGGCACAGTCTGCTCGATTGAAATGTTGATCTCCGCGCTGGCCAGGTCATCGGTGGCGCGCCTTCGGGCGGGCTCCGGCTCCACAGGTCTAGCTCGATCAGGGGCGGATCTCAAGTCTTTTCGCCGGCAAGCGGATCGTCCGCATGCGCGGTCCTCGCCGCTCGCGGGCGCGGCTCCCTTGCGCCGCGGGCAATGAGCCGTCGTTCGGGCGCTCGTGGTCATGGCGCGCCTCCGGGCGAGGAACACGCGCTGCAATCAGCCCAGTGCCGTACCCGCGCCCTCGCGATCGCAACATAGTCCCCCTCGCGCTCGATCCCGATGAAGCGTGCGCCCTCGAGGACGGCGGCGGCGCCGGTGCTGCCGCTGCCGGCGAACGGGTCGAGCACGAGCCCTTCCGGCGGGGTGATCAGCCGCACGAGCCAGCGCATCATCTCGATCGGCTTGACCGTCGGGTGGATGTTGGCGACCGGGCAAGCCCGGGCCTGCTGCTCGTTCCTGGCGCCGATCTTGAACGTCTGGATGGTCCGCCTTGGTAGCCGCTCGCACCCGAGCTCGCGCTCGCGCCTGGACGCCTTGGCGCAGTAGAAGAACCGGTGGCGCTCACCCAACAGGTCGATCGGGCAGTCGCGCTCGCAGTGGCCGGCGGTGCACGTCGGGGCGTGTGAGAGGAGCAGGTTGGCGGGCCAGCGACCGCGGTCGCTCACGGCGCGAATGCGGGTGTGCGTGCGTCCTTCGTGGCGGCATCGTTGGGTTGAGCTACTGATGCGACAGGCGTCGATGTTCAGCGCACCGGTCCCGTATCTGGAGAGGTTTTGCTCGAGCGTGCCAGCGAGCGGCTTACGGGCGAGCACGATTGGCTCATATGCGGGCTTCAGGCCGGTGCCTTTGCCGTGCCGGAGTGGACGCGAGGCAGGGTAGCCCTGGCCCTGGACCCACATGAGCGTGTCGCGGAGCTCGAACCCGGCTTCTTCGAGACCGCACGCTAGGAGGTGGGCGGTGCGGGGGGCGGCGAACGCGGCGAGATGCCCGCCCGGCTTCAGGACGCCTAGGCACGCGCTGCTCCATTGCTTGGAGAAGCTCCGAAACGACGCGCTCGGGTCGCTGCTGGCGCGGCGGCAACGGCTGGCTGCTCCTGCCGGGTTGAGCTTCGCTGGACGGTCCCATGCCATGCCGTTGAAGCCGATCCCATACGGCGGGTCGGTGATGACCGCGTCGACGCTGGCGAGGGCGAGCTTTGGGAGCGCCACAAGACAGTCGGCGTGTTTGAGCTGCCAGCGGCGTGGGTTTCTTTTATGTGAGTGCTTGTCGGTCAGTTTCGCTTGGCGCCGGGCGGGCGATCTTGGCACGTAGAAAGGTCATCTAGGGGCGCTTAGCGGGACACGCGAGGTGGTTCCCGCGGCCTCGGTGACGATCGCGAACACCGAGCCGGTGCTCGCCGCCGACCAGACCGTCACGGCGATTGGCGCTCCCGTGTTGGCAACGGCGGCGGTCGCGGTTCGGGCGCGGGCGACGCTGGGGACTGCCAGCAGGATCAGCGGATTGGCTTGGCGGAGTGTGCTGCGGGGGATGGATCGCGCGTAGCGGCGGGCCTTCTCGCGCAGGCGCGCGGCGGGCTCGGTGGCGCGGTCGAGCTCGAGAAGCAGGTGGATCGGGGACGCGTCCGGCAGGCGCAGCACGCCGTAGCCGTCCGGGGTGATCGCGTGGAGGATCGAGTGCATGGTGCGCTCGCCGTACCACTCTGCGAGCGCGCCGCCGGCTTGCGCGGCATCGCGAGCGAGGCGGGTGAAGAGGTCGTTGACTTCTATGTGGTGGGCGAGCTTGGCCGAGTCGGCGACGCTGAGCGCGGCGGTGTGCGAGTAGCGCAGCTGCTGGCGATCGATGCCTTGCTGCGCGGCGACGATCTGAGCACCGGCCTCGTCGAGCACCCAGTGGTACGGGGCGCTGCCGTCCCCGAGCGGCAGGCGTGGCCGGAAGCGGTCGAGCACCCGCAGGCGATACAGCGTGAGCAGCCGGCGGCGTCCCGCTCTGGGGTCTGAGAAGTGCAGGCGCTCTAGCTGGCGGGTGGTGAAGACACGGTGCTCGTAGCAGTCGCGCGCGATCTGCCGGTCGCGTTCGGTTAGATGCGCCGCGAGCCCCGTGAGCTGCGCGTCGCTGACCCGCCCTCGGCGGCTGACCCGTTCCATCGTTCTCTGCCTACCCTTGTCGGCCCCGCGACGCCGCTCTCGATTGGCCGCCTTTGCTGGCACTTTCGCTGGCTGGGGGTGCTCCAGTGTTAGTTGGATCACCGACGGGATCACCGACAGGAGCAGCGGGTGGATCATCGGCCGGCAGCCCCCGCTGGGTTCTTGAGAGCGTGCGCGGTTGACGGGGCAGCTGTGTCTCCGGCCGGTGACGCTCGGCGAGCTCCGCCTCGATTCGCTCCCGTGCGATGCCGTTGCGGCGCCGCGCGGCTGCTCTGACGCTCGCCGCCCGCTCTGGTGTTGGAGCTGGGAGGGCCTCGGTAGTTACGGTGAACGTGCTGCCGGTCTGGCCCTCGTGGCATAGCCGCACAGCGGCGGTGTAGCGGGGGAGGTGAGCGAGGTCGTGCGCGGCGAGCTCGGGGCGCACCTCCCGCTCGAGCGCAGAGGCGTCATCGCGGCTGACCTGGAAGTAGACCTTGGTACGGGCGTTTGCCCCAATGCCCTCGCGTAGCTCCCGGGTGAGTTGGCCGAGATGTTGGTGGGCCATGCAGAGCGACAGGCGATAGCCGCGGGCCTCGGCGAGCACATCCGGAATCGGCGTGGGAAGGTTGAGAAAGTTTTGCACCTCATCCACGTACAGCGCAGCGTCGCGGCGCTCGTCGGGGGGCACGGCGGCCCGTGCCAGCGCGGCCTGCCAGACGCGCGCGACGACCATCGAGCCGAGCAGCCGGCTCGTGTCCTCACCGAGTGTTCCCTTGGGCAGTCGAACGAGCAGCAGCCGACCCTCGTTGATCGCACGCGGTATGTCGAGCGTCGTGGTCGGCTGCCCCACGATCGCGCGCACCGGGGCGCGCAGCAGGAACGCCCGGAGCTTGTTCAAGAGCGGGCCGATCGCCTGCGCCCGCACACCCTCTGAGAGGCCTTGATACCAGTCCCAAAACGGACCGAGGCCGACGGGATCATCGACCTGGGCGACGAGCTCGGCCTGCCAGTCCGTGTCGCTCAGCAGCCGGGGAACATCGGCCAGGGTCGCGGTCGGATCGCCGGCGGTGAGCGTCAGCAGCGCGGCACGGAAAACGTCGTCGGTGCGGGGACCCCAGAAACGCTCGAACACGCGCCGGAAGATCCCGACGAGCTGATCGACGCCGAGGTCACGGTCGGGACTGTCCAGCACGTTCAGACCAGGCGGCGAGGGGTCCAGCGGGTCCAGCAGGTCTACATCGTCCTCGCGACCGGAGGGGACACGCTCGAGCAGATCCTCGACCAGATCGCCCTTCGGATCGACCACCACGGCACCCCTACTCGCATCGAAGTCCGCGAGCACGAGCCGCGCGATCAGCGTTGACTTGCCCACCCCGGTCGGCCCGAGAATATGGACGTGCTGGCGCGCGTCGGCCACAGCCAGGTTGACCTGCGCTCCCGTGGAGCCGACCCCCAGAGGCTTGCCCTCCCGCGGCAGGCCAGGCGGCGGTGCGACCTCGCGCGCTCCCGCCATCACCACACCGGGGATCGCCTCCTGAGCGGGCAGGTGCGCGAGCGCCGCAAGCTCGGCGGCGCTCAACAGGAACGCGCGGCGCCCGAGCCGCCGGTCGGCGAGCTTGCCCCGTGCCCCTCTGACGCGGCGGCGGCGAAGCCAGACCCGTGGGCCGCTGTATGCGGCGAACGCGCCGAGCACCGCGTGGATGCGGCCGCGAGCGCCCCGCCGAGAACCAGCACTGACCGCGACGCGGATCAAACAGCGGTACAGCGACCCGGTGCTCTTCTGCATGACTGCCCGCACGTCGGGGTTGATCGTGGGGTCAAGCCGCGGCGGTGCGGGCGCGCGGGTGCGCAGCACCTCTGCCATTCGCATCAGGCGGCTCGTCGGCACCCCGGTTCGTATCCGGCGCGCGGCGACCCGCAGCCGACGTTGCTCGCGGCTGGTCGCCGGCCGCGCCAGGACCTGCACGAGCGCGCGCTCCTCGCCGCGCAGCCCCGACAGCTGGCCAAGGATCAGCGGCAGCGGATCGGGCTTCATCCCGGCGTCGAGCGAGAACCAATCTGGCCCGCACAGAACAAGCTCCGAGGCCGCCTGGGTGACTCCCTCGCGACGCTCGAGCTCGTCTTGGCCGGCGGGTTCGGTCGTGGCGCTCGCGCCCGGCCACGCCGAGGACACCGCCCGCTCGATCAGGCCCGGCGGGATGCTCTGCGGCACCCACACGCGGAAGATCGTGCCCGCCTCACTCGCCGCGATCTCCCACGCCAGATGCGGCTGGCCCGTTAGCAGCCTCGCCAGGCGCGGCCGTAGCAGGTCGTGAAGCGCAGACCATAGGAGCGCCGCGCCGCTGGAGTCGACCTCGGGCGGAACACCGATCCGCACCAGCCGCGCGCCGCGTGCGAGGCGACGACGCCGCACACGGCTTACCACGACCCCAAGCAGGCTCACGCCCACCACGAGCGCAGCCAGGATCGGCGCGAGCTGCCAGGCGCTCAAGAGCGCGTGGCGAGCAAGCTTCGGTAGCTCGCGCAGCGGCCGGTCAGGTTCCTGAAGCCAACTTTCAAGGTGGCGGGCGGGATGAGCGCGGTGTTCGTGTCCCATCGTCCGTCGCCTCAGGCCGCGGGGCGCGTGGCGCCGAGGTAGCGGTCTTCGCCCCAGCGGGCGCCGATCGTGGTGGGAAACGGCTCGGTCCGTACGACGGTCCCTGTGTGCGGCGCGTCGACCATCTCCCCTGAGCGCACGACCATCCCAACGTGCGTGACTTCACTCACGCTCGAGCCAAAGAACACGAGGTCGCCGGGTTCTGGCTGCGCGCCACCCGGCAAGTGCGGGCCGGCGTCGAACTGCTCCTGCGTCGTGCGCGGCACGGCGATCCCGACCGCGCGATAGGCGGCCTGCACGAGACCGGAGCAGTCATACCCGCCGGGTCCCTCGCCGCCCCACAGATACGGCACGCCGAGCTTGCTCAGGGCGAACGCGAGCGCCCCGCCAGCGGCGCCGCTCGGGTGCCCGGCGGCGGGCACGCTCTGGCTTTCATACACAGACGCCCAGTGCAGGACCGCTTCGACGTAGCTCTGAGAGTGGTTGTAGGCGAAGATCGCGCGCTGCAGTTCCCTCGGCGCGCCGCTGGCGCGCAGGTAGCGCGCAGCCGCGAAGATCGCATCGGCTGGGTCCCAGCGGTCGGCCCGACCGTCACCATTGGCGTCGACGCCGTAGATCGCCCAGGTGCTCCCCAGGAACTGCATCGGGCCACCGGCGCCCGCGGAGTTGACCGCGCCCTCCTTGGTGCACGACGGGTCCGGGTTTTGGCCGTCGTCGCACTCCACCTTCCCGATCCCGGCCAGCACCTCCCAGGGGATCCCGTAGCGCGCTCCTGCCGCCTGGAACAGCTGAAGGTATTCCGGAGGGATTCCCGCGACTTGCTGTGGTGAGCCCTGGCCGAGGCTGACGCTCGTGCCGCCGCCGAGGACGCCGACGGCCGCGCCGATGAACAGCACCGGCAGCAGCAGCATCAGTCCGCACGAGCTGAGCGCCGCGCGCTTCACGGCGCCTCCGCGAGCTCCGCGGGGTCACTCGTCACGAGTGAGTCCTCGGCGACGCTAGCTACAACACGCAACGGCACCCGCTCCTCCCCAGTGAGCAGCAGTCCGTGACCGGTTTGACAGGTCAACAGATAGGACCGCTCGCCCGCTGTCAGCGCGAACGCCTGCCCGACCCGGTCGATCGCCTGCGGTGACTGGTGCAGCAGCAGGTGCTGGCAGGCGTTGTTGACGACGGCCTGTCCGAGCGGGGAGTCGAGCAGATCGCCGGGGTCCTGGGTGATCGTTGTCAGGCCGGTCCAGCGCTTGCGCGCCTTCTTGGCCAGGCGAAACAGGAACCGCGCGCCGGGTGCCTCGCTCCTCGCGCTCGGGGTCTCGCGCATCAGGTCCCAGGCCTCGTCGACGAGCACGACCCGGCGGCGCAGAGGACCCTCCAGCGAGCGCCAGATCGCGTCCAGGGTCAGCATCAGCGCGGGCGCGCGCATCCGCTCCGGTAGCCCCCGCAGCGAGAAGCACACGAGGTGACTGTCGGGCGCCACCGACGTCGGCCGGTCAAACAGCGAGGAGTGCGACCCAGTCGCGTAGGGCGAGAGGCGCTCGGCGAGACGCGCCCCGGTCTCGCTCTCCTGCTCGAGGGCGCGCACGAGGTCACACAGCAACGGCGCCGGCCGCCGGTGCGTCGCCGGGTCGGGGGTGATCCCGGCCGTTTGGTAGGCGGCGCGGGCGCTGCGGTCGAGCACGGCGAGCTCGCCGCCGTCGAGGCCTCCGGCCAGCAGTTCGATCAGGTCCGCGAGGAACAGAATCCGCTCGTCCAGCGCACGCGGCGCCTCGCTCGCGGGAAGGTCGAGCGGGTTCAGCGCGACGGCGCTCGGGCCGGTCAGCGGTAGGTACGCGCCGCCGACGGCCTCGCACAGGGAGTGGTACTCGTCCTCTGGGTCGATGATGAATACCTGCACGCCGCGGTAGAGCAGCCGCAGCGCCTCGAGCTTCGCTGCGTAGGACTTGCCGGCGCCGGAGTAGGCGAGCATCACGGCGTTGAAGTTCGTCCGCGCGAAACGATCCACCAACACCGGGGCGCCGCTGTCGGTGAGCCCGTACAACACGCCGTCCTCCAGAGGCGGGTCCGCGGACGCGAACGGGAACCCGGCCGCCAGCGCGGGCGTATCGAACGTCCGCCGCAGACCGAGACGGTCGCTGCCGAGCGGCAGCGTTGAGAGCCATCCATCGAACGCGCGGAACGTCGCCGGGACTACGTGCAGCAACATCGACGCGCACAGCGCCCGTACGCGCTCGGTGCGCTCCTCGAGCTCCTCCCGACTAGAGCCCGTGACCGATAGATACAGCCCGGAGCGAAACAGGCGACTCTCGCCCCGCGCGAGGGCGCTGGCGAGCTCCTCAGCGTCCTCGGCCGCAGCGGCGAGCGTCGGGTCGGACAGGCGCCCGCGGTCGGCTTCGAGGCGACGTGTGGACTCGAGCCTGGCTCGTTGGCGGCGCAGCCGGTCGGCCGCCAGCGCGGGCGGGATCGGCCCGACGTGCAGCGTCAGGTCAAGCTCGCCCGCCGCTCGCAACAGCGGCGCGAGCCATCCCTGCTCTACCTCGCGCGGGTAACCGATCACCGCCAGGCTGCGGTGCCACACGTTCCCCGTGCGCAGGAAGTCGCGCTCCACCTCGACGGCGCTCGGCGCCGGCAGCGACGGTCCGCGCTGCGACTTACCCGCCCTCTTAGCTTGCAAGCGGGGGGTGTTCAGCATCGGTGGATCAACCCCACCAACTGCGACCCGGCGGGCGGCCCCGGCGGTTCGAGCGCCCCGAGCAACAGCGCGGTGGCGCGCTGCCCATCGAGCGCGCGCAGCTCGACCCCGGCGGCGCGCAACAGGCCGGCGGTCTCACTCGCGCGGCGCTCGAGAGCGGCCCTGGCGGTGTCGGGCTCGCGGCTGCGGGTACTCAGCACGAGCAGGATCTGCCGGCGGCGCAGGCCCTCACCATCACCCGCGAGCTGGGAGAGGAACTCGGCGTATGCGTGAGCGCAATCGCGCAGCGCCGGGTGGGGCAGACTCGGCGCGGCGTGCTCGATCGCGCTCGCGCGCTCAGCGAGGTCGACGCGCTCTGAGCGCACCGTGATCGACGTCGGCTCGACCAGACTGTTCAGCCACCTGCCGTACGCCTCGACCAGGGCTGACTGCTCCTCGCTGCTGCGCAGCGCCCAGCTCGTCCCGCTCGCGGCCAGCAGCAGCGCGCTGGTGCCGTCCGCCAGCTCGACAACGCCGCTTGAGAGGATCGCGCTCACGGGGAGCGTCAGCAGCGAGACGGAGGGCTGGGCGGGCCCATCGCGCAGGCCGGCGGGTAAACCCTCCGGTGCCGCAAGACGCCGCCGGGACTGCGTGAGGTGACGCGCGGCCGCGAGCGCGAGGCGATCGCCCGTGAGGCCGTCGCGGCGTCCGAGCGCGAGTGCAACCCCGGCCAGCGCCAGCGGCGCGGCGAGGACCGCCGCCACCGCCATCGGCAGCACCGAGCTGGCTGCCGCGAACACCGCGTAGCACGCCAGCGCGGTCACGACGAGGATCACGAGCTGACGGGCGGTGAGCCCGAACGCGAGACGGTCTTCCATCTCCACGTCGGCGGGTAGCCGTATGCGCCCGCTCATAGCCCGCCCCTTACCACCCGCGCGATCACGTACGTCTTAGCCATCCGGGCGGCGGTGGAGGGCCGGCCCGAGAACGCCAGCTCCTTCGCCCAGAACGGGATCCGCAACAGCACCCAGAACAGGCACAACACGAGCAGCAGGTCGATCAGGCTCCCGCCTGTCCCGACGCCGAGGACACTGTGTCCCGACGCGAAGAACACGTGGACCGTCGCCGCGAGCGTGAGCGCCTGCGCGACCTGGACCAACAGCGCGCCGATCATCACCCGCCACCACAGCCGCGCGATCCCTTCGGTCTGTGGCAGGCCGTGGGCGAGCAGGCAGATCGGCGCGGCGAGCACCGCGAGCACGATCAGCGACGCCCGCACCAAGTACAGGATCAGTAGCGCCACGGCCAGCACCACGCAGGCGACGCCGAGCAGAATCAAGAAGATCCCCCCGTCGGCGATCGAATGAAACACCAGCAGCTCGAGCGTGTGCCCCGCCTGCTCGGGATCGACCCCGTTCCCCAGCAGACCGCTGGAGAGGACGTTGGCGAACGCGATCATCTGACCCGAGATCGCGAGGCTCGCGTTCGCCGCGATCGCCGCCACCAGCAACCGCGGCAGGATGTCCTTCAGCGCGTAGCTGCTCTGCAGCGTCTCGTGGCTCATCACGAGCGCCCCGCCCACGATCACCACGAGCACAAGCAGCGCGTCGGCGACCCCGAGGCACAACTGCCAGTAGGAGCGGACGTTCGCCTCGCCGACGATCTGCGGCGTCGACAGCAGCGTACGCCCGACGAGCACCATCGCGGGGTTCAGCGCATCTTTGACGAGCCCCGCAAACCAGTCGTTGATCGCCTGCTCAACTTTGCCAGCAACGTCGAAGAACCCCGGATGACTCGCCTTGGCACCGCCGACGCTACCGCCCTTGGCAGGTGGTGAGGGGTTCGGCAAGGGTGGCCCGACTTCGATGCCGCCACCTTCGGGTGCTCCACTTTCCCTGCCAGCTTCGGGCAGCGGAGGAGAGGCAGCCAGAGCGCGCGCGGAGCCGGCGGGCGCCCCCTGGGTGGGAGCCGCACCGGCCGGCGCGCCCCCCATCGCTAGCAGCAGCACGAGTGCGACCAAGGGCGCGCCCAGGGTGCTCCGGCACGGTCTCACCCGACGATGTGCTTCAGGACCGTGACGAGCACCGGCGCCAGCGCCGCCAGCGCGTAGCCCGCGAGCGCGGCCTTGATCGTGCCCTTCGCTCTCTCGAGCGCCCCGGGGTCGCCCCCGGCAAGCAGATAGCGAACGCCGCCGAGCGTCAACAGCAGCGTAGCCAGCGCGACCAGCAGACCAATCAGCCAGGTCCGCAGGTTTTCGATCACCTGATTGAGGCTCGTCGCCGCATCGGCAACCTGCGGAACGAGCAGCGCCGCGATCAGCGCGAGACAGATGGTGGCGGCGAGTTTGCGTGACATTCCTGGCTCGGGGCCGGCGCGGGAAAACGGGCCCCGTTCACCTCCTCAGTGATTGGATTGGTCGTCTCCGCCGGCTAGACCCGAAGGCCCGGCACCGGCGGCCCGAGCAACAGAGAAAGGTCGCTTAAGCCCCCTTTGCGGGACAGGCCGGTGACCCAGCCAGACGAGCAGGCGACGCTCCGCACGGTTGCGGCGATGCTTGAGCGTGTCGAACCTCACGCCCTGCGAGCCCGCAAGCACGCGCAACGGGACCACGTCGATCCGCGTGACGAGGATCAACTCGGCCTCAGCCTCGGAGACCGCGCCGGCGGCAGTCGCCTCGGCGAGCAGCGCGTCCACGTCGCCCTCACAGTTTGCCGAGGCCTCGAGCTCAGCGAGCGCCGGCCAGGCCGGCGATGCGGGATCGCGCCGGGCGCCTTCAAGCGCCGTGAGGGTTCCGCGCAGACAGTCCAGCAGCAAATTCGCGGCCACCTTGCGCGGGCGTCGCTCCACCGGATAGGTCCGGATGCGCTCCCAAGCGCACGCCATCAGCGCCGACCACACCTCCTCCCGCTCACGCGCATCGACCAGGATGCGACCGGCGAGCTTCTTCAGGCCGGGCAGCATCGCCTCGAGCACGACCCGGCCGGCGATTGGCTCCTGCCGGGCCGAAGCGAGCAGCGCACACAACACCGCGTCCTTGTCCGCACCCACCCCCGGGCCCCGCAAGAAGCGCACGACCGCGGCGAGATCCTCAAACCTCGACAGCGCTGGCTCAGCTTTGCGCCATGCTCGGAACCGGCAGCGCAACACAGGGTTCCTCAGCTCCCGGCGCCAATCGGGGTCCAAGTTGTCCACGGGCAGAGGGCTCATCGTGTGGCTCCTTCGGTCGGGTCACGCCAACATGCCGCGAGCGACTGACTGGCCGCTGACAGGACGCTGACCGGGCCGAGCGGCTCTCAAGAACATTCATACAGACGATTAGCGGGTCCTCAAACGACCAAGCAAACCCGGGCATACCGTGATAGAGCCACTAACGATGTACGACGGCAATGTTCAAGAAGCCGCCTGACTGGGTATGAGAGCGAGAAGTGAGACGGAGCCTTGAAAGTCCGTGGGCAAGGGCGCGTGTAATCCCCGTGTCAGTCGCGTGTCAGCGATGTGTCAGCGCCGCAAGGAAGGAATAGGCCGATGAACCCACCACGCCTCAGAATCTCTCCTCGGCGCGCTGAACCTGAGCGCGACCACGGCAAGGGCGCCACGCCAAAGGTCCGTCTGCGCGAGCAGCCCGAGGCACCGTCCAGCCCGCCGCCGAATGGCGAGAGCGGCCCGCGCCGTCTGCTCCAGCCGCTTCCGGTCGTGGGGATCGCGCTCGTGCTCGTTGCGCTCCTCGGCTATTGGGGTGTCTACCGCGCCAGCACCAAGCGCACGCCGATCCTCGTGACAACCCATGCTTTGGCGGCCGGGACGGTCCTTGCCAGTAGCGACCTGCGTACCGGCGAGCTCGCCGGGGACAGTTCAGTGCTCGCGTCGCTCGTTCCCGAGCGCGAGCTCTCACAGACCATCGGGCGACGACTCTCAACTGGAGTGCCCGCCGGAGCTCCGCTGCCCTTCGGGGCGCTCACCACGCAACAGGCACAGACCTCGGCGATGACGCTCGCCGTGCCCGAGTTCGACGTGGCCGGTGCGAGGCTGCAACCCGGCGATAGCGTCACCGTGCTGGCGACGTTCGGCGCCGGCAGCGCAGCGGCCAGCGCCCGCCCGGTCGCCCGCGCCCTGCAAATCGTCTCGGTCGGCGAAGCGGTTCCAAACGCAGACCCGAGCACCGCGACCGTCCCCGTCACCGTCGCCGTGAGCAACCCGTCGATTGCCTCCTCGCTTGCGCTCGCCAACGAGGACGCAAAGCTCGACCTCCTCCTCGAAGGCGCAAGCGCCTCCACCGCGCCGATCCCACAGGCGAGCCAAGCGGGCAAACCATGACCGGGCGGCCGACCGTCATCCTCGCTCTGACGCCGATCGCGGAGCGCGAGGTCGAGACGCTGCTATTCGACACGGCCGACCCGCCGCTGACGCTTCTGAGCAGCGCCGTGGAGGCCGACGAACTTCGACGAGCCGTCGAGCAGGAAGCACCCAACGCGGTACTGCTCTCGCCCGAGCTTCCGGGACTGACCGCGGGGCATTGCGCGCGGGTGCGCGCCACGGGCGCCCGGCTCGTCGGGCTCGTCCTCGACGAACGCGAGCGCGACGTTCTCAACGCGCTGAGCGTCGATGAGACGATCGACTCGACCGTCTCACGCGATGATCTGCTCGCCGCCGTCCGGGGAGGAGCAGGGGAGGCACGGCCAACTACCGCCGCACCAGCACCGCCACG
>DATMQX010000151.1:0-2512 GCA_035567055.1 Solirubrobacteraceae bacterium | reverse complement strand
CGCGTGCGTGATCGAGGACCTCGGCTGCTTGAGCAGCTGCAGGTCGCGTTGAAGGGATCCCGGATCGTCGGAGAGGTGCGGGGTCGCGGCTTTCTTCTCGGCGTAGAGCTGGTCGACCCACGCGACGGCGCGTCGTTCCTGCCCCACGAGCTCGACGCGGCCGCCCTCGTCGACGATATCGCGTTCGAGCTCGGCCTTCTCGTGAGCTCGACTCACTCGACGCTGGACGGCTACGCCGGCGACGAGGTGCTGCTCGCGCCCGCCTACACGAGCACCGATGTGGAGCTGGACTAGATGGTCAAACGTTTCAGGGCGACCATCGACGAGGTCGAGAAGGCGGTGACCGCGAACCTGTGAGCAAGCTAGAGGTGGCGGGGAAACCCGCCAGGACCATGGAACCGGACCCGATGCGCTCCACCGAGGCCGGTGAAGGCGGCGAGTTCATCCTGCTCGGGATCCCCGACGTCAACGGCTCGATCCGCGGCAAAGCGTTGCGGCCGGCGGCATTCGAATCGGCCCTGCGCCACGGGACCGTCATGACCGATCTCCTGCTTGCGCTCGACCCGACCGACACACCGATCAGCGACTACACGAAGTTCGGCATCCGCTCCGGAGCCGGCGACCTCCTGGTCCGGCCAGATCCCAGCACGCTGCACGAGCTGACCTGGCGGCCCGGTTGGAAAGTTTGTCTCGCGACGCCGAGCTGGCCCGACGGCAGCCCGTGCGAGATCGCCTCCCGCGAGGTCTTGCGGAGGACGCTGGCCGGTCTCTCCGAGCTCGGCTACGAAGCCGTGGCGGCCGTGGAATACGAGGTACGCCTGTGGGATGCCGAGTCGAAGCCTCTCTCCAGCGGGCTCAGCTACAGCCTGGGCGAGCTGGCCGGCTTCGAGTCCTTCGTGCGCGCCCTCGCTCCGGCGCTCGAGGCGCTCGGAGTCGAGCTCTCGGCGGTGCACACCGAGGCGGGACCCGGGCTGCTGGAGCTCAACCTCGGGGCTCGCCCGGCGCTGCGCGCGGCCGACGACGCCGCCCTGACCAAGATGGCGGTGAAGGACCTTGCCGCAACGATGGGCCTGCGCGCGAGCTTCCTCGCCAAGACCTCGCCCGGGGAGGAAGGATCCAGCGGGCACATTCATCTCTCCTGCTGGAGCGATGGCGCGAACGCCTTCCGGGCCGCCGCGGACGGGACGCTCCCTGCGGTGTTCCGATCCGCGATCGCCGGTGTCCTCGAGCACCTGCCGGCGGCGTCGTTGCTGCTGAACCCGACGATCAACTCCTACAAGCGCCTGGTCCCCGGCTTTTTCGCGCCGGTCAACGCCAGCTGGGGCGTCGAGAACCGCTCCTGCGCCGTGCGGGCCATCGTGCGCAAAGACCACCCCGAGCTGTGCCGCCTCGAATGCCGCCGGCCGGGCGCCGACGCCAACCCGTACCTTGCGGTGGCGGCCGTCGTGGCCTCGGCCGCCGACGGAATGAAGCGCAACCTCACACCGCCGGCCGCGATCGAGGGCGACGCGTACGCCCGCGGCGAGCTGCCCGAGCTTCCGGGCTCGCTGGAGAGCGCGATCCGGGCGTTCCAGTCGGACGCGGTCCTGCGGGAAGCCCTCGACGAGCGCTTCAGCGACTACTACGTCACCTCGCGCGCCTGGGAGGTCAAGGCGTTCCAGGGCACGGTGACCGACTGGGAGCGCGATCGCTACATGAGGACGGTCTAGCCGTGAACGCTCAGCTCGCGGGCATCCTCGAGGCCGCATCCGACCAGCAGAAAGACAACCTGTGCGGCCCGTTCTGGGCCGCGCGCATCCTCAACGACGCCGGTTTCAAGAAATGGGACGGCGAGCCGATCACCGAAGACCTGGTCGCGCTGCGCGCCGGCACGCTGCTGCCTGAACCGCATGACGGCTTGGACGTGCCGCCGGGCGCGTCCACCCACGTGTCTTATCGCCATTCGCTGCCGACGGCGCCAGTCGAGCAGTCCGGCACCTCAGCAAGCGGACTGGCGGGGGCGATCGAGGCGGCGTCGGATGGCCGCCTTCGCTGCGTGCCGCTGAGCGGAGAGTGGAACATCCGTCGCGTCGAGCGGCTGGTCGACGAGGCGGCCGGCCTGGGTTCGCGGCTGCTCGCGAACGTGCGCACCGGTCGCATGTGGGCAAGCCGGCCTCCCGTCGAGATCCTGCTGGCAGAGCTGGAGGGCCGTTCTGTGGTCGAGCCGGAGGCCGACTGGGATGTTGGCCATTTCGTCGAGCTCGAGATGCTGATTCGGGGTCCGAGGGGGTCGCTGGTCGTGGTGCACGACTCGTATCCGTCGCTCGGGTGGCAGGGCCGTCACCTGCAGCCGCCGCATGCCCTCGCTGCGGCGCTCGAGCGCGGCGACGGACGCGAAGGCGGTGTGCTGGTCATCGTCCCGAAAGTGGCCGTCGAGGCCGCGCGGGCGCTGGCCGCCGAGATCGGGCTCGAGGTTCGCTTTTGGAACAACGGAACCGGGAGTTGATGCCATGGTGATCGCAGAGGGCAAGTC
>DATMQX010000150.1:0-28040 GCA_035567055.1 Solirubrobacteraceae bacterium | reverse complement strand
CGACGCTGGTGACGCTGTCCGGGCCCGTCGCCCACCCGTGCGTCTACGAGATCGAGAACGGAGCCTCGCTCGCGTCGCTGATCGAAGCCGGTGGCGGGACGACGGCACGCGTGCGGGGCGTACTCCTCGGAGGCTACGCGGGGTCGTGGATCGGCGCCGAGCGCCTGCATGGGGTGGCCCTCTCCAACGAACATCTCGCCGCGCATGAGGCCTCGCTCGGGGCCGGCGTCGTGCTGCTGCTCTCCGAGGAGGCCTGCCCGGTGGCCGAAACGGTTCGGCTCGCCCGCTGGCTCGCCGCACAGAGCGCCGGGCAATGCGGGCCGTGCGTGCATGGCCTGGACTCGATCGCATCGACGCTCGGCGAGCTGGCCGCCGGCGCCGCGCCCGCGCGGGCCACGCAGCGGATCGAGCGCCTCGCGTCACTCGTCAGGCGCCGCGGGGCCTGCGGACATCCCGACGGAGCGGTCAACCTGATCCTCAGCGCGTTGGCGGCGTTCGGGGCCGACTTCGCCGAGCATTCCCGCCACGGTCGCTGCGAGCGCTGCGCACGCCCGGCCGAGCTGCCGCTTCCGGCGCGAGCTCCTAGCGCCACCGCATCTCGCGAGCGGGGCCGGCGTCGATGAGCCATCGCCTGCGTGTGAACCCGATCGCGTGCGAGGCGCATGGCATGTGCGCCGAGCTGCTGCCCGAGCGGATCAGCCTCGACGAGTGGGGCTACCCGCTGATCGGCGGCGAGCCGTTGGAGCCCGGGCTCGTGGCGAATGCGCTCCGCGCGGCACAGGCGTGCCCGACGTTCGCCCTGATCCTCGAACGCGACGCCAAGACGGGCGGTCGCTGAGAGCCCGACGGCTGCTCGGCGGCGATGCTCACAGCTCGATCATGTGTGCCGCGGCGAGACCGGCCCACTCGCCGTAGGGGGCGAAGAACGCCCGCACCTGCGACTCGCTTGCCAGCGCGCGCGGATCGCCGCCGCTGAGCAGCCGGCCGACGAGCTTCAGCAGACCCAGGTCGCCGGCCGGCAGCTGGTCGTGGCGGCCCTGGCCGCGCAGGGCCAGCATCTCCACGGTCCACGAGCCGATGCCGGGTATCGCACGGAGCCTGCGCCACCCGGCCTCGTGGTCGCTGCCGTGCAGGTCGACCCTTCCGCGCGCGACCTCGCGGGCGGCGCGCCGGAGCGTGAGCGCGCGTCCCTGCGCGAGGTCCAACGACTCCAGCAGGGCGGGCTCGGTACCTGCGAGCACGGACGTGGCCGGGAGATCGCGCAGCCCGTCGGGCGCACCGTCCCAGCCGACCCAGCGGCGGCCCAGGACGGCGAGCACGCGGCGCTGGATCGCAGCGGCGCGCTCGTACTCGATGAGCTGCTCGCTGATCGCCCACGCGAGCGCCTCGAACGGCTCCGGCCTGCGCGCGACGCGCAGCCACGGACGGCGGCGAAGCGAGGGTCCGATCAGCGGGTCGCGCGCGAAGCGCCGGCGAAAGCCGCTGAGGTCCTCGTCCACTCCCAGCGCAAAGCGCATCCGCGCGATCCCATACGCCGCTGCCTCACGGCTCACAGCGCGAGCGCCGAACACCACACGGCGAGGCTCCGGCTGGGCGACCCTCACGAGGACCGGAGCGTCGCCGTCGTGCAGCAGGCGCTCGATCACGCCGCCCCGGCGGCGCAGCATGCCGTCCATCCCTCCCCGCCGGGGCATCCGGAACGACCCGGCCGGCGAGACCTCCTCGCGAAGCTCGACGAGCTCGCCCAGCGCCCGGGCCCTCAGCGCTCTGGGCCGGCCGGTCCGAGCAGGTGGACGTCCACGAGCAGCGAGCGACTGCTGACGATCTGCACCAGCTCGCCGCCCACGGCGGCCGTCCGTCCCGAGCGCCCGAGAGCCCGTCCGCGGCGTGCGCCCTTCGAGATCGACGCCGAGTGGCGCTGGCGACGTTGCACCAGCCCGACCACTGCCGCCCCCGCCACGAACCCGCCGGCGGCGACGGCGGCGGCCTGCACGGCGGGCATCACGGCGCCGCCGGAGCGTGCCAGGGCACCCGTGAGCGGCCTGGCGCGAATGATCGCGGGCTCGCTCGCGAGCACGGGCAGCGCATCGAGCACCTCGGCGTCGTCCGACTCCTCCGGCCCCCGGCGCCGGTCTGACTGCAACGGCTCGCTCACAGGCCGAAGTGTAGACGCAGCCCCAGACCGCTAGCGCAGGGCGCGCTCGTACATGCGGTAGCGCTTGACGATCCGCCCGCCCATGGCTTCCATGCCGCGATTCATCGCCGTGTTCGTCTCGAGGATCCAGCCCATCTCGCCGCCGTCCTGCGGGCGTACTTCGGCAGCGTCGAAATGCAGCTCATAGAGGCGGGCGGCGACCCCTGTGTGCTGGTACTCCGGCTTGACGCCGAGGAAGCCGACCCTCACGCGGTCGGTGAGCCTGCCCTTGTTGAGGAAGTACCACCAGCCGAGCGGCAGCAGTTTGCCGTTCATCTTCGCGAGGACCTGGTTGATGTCAGGGAAGGTCATTGCCATCCCGACGACCTCGCCCGTGTCCAGGCGCTCGGCGATGAACGCCCAGTGCTTGTCGAAGACGAGCTGCATCTCCTGAGCGAGGGCGTCGAGGTCCTTCTTCGAGTAGGGGACGAAGTCCCAGTTCTCCGACCACGCCGAGTTGTAGACATCGGCGAAGGCGTCCATGTCCTTGCGCAGCTGGCGGCGTCGCATCGGCCGCACGCGGATGCCGTGCTCGCTCTCGGCCTTGGCCGCCAGCTCCCAGATCACCGGCAGCACCTTGTCGCGTTCGGTCACCTCGAGGTTCCACATCAGCAGGTCCATCGCCTTGGTCATCCCGGCCCGCTCGACGAGCTGCTGGTAGTAGGGCGGGTGCCAGGGCTGGCGGATCATCGGGCGCAGGTCGTAGCCCTCGATCAGGATGCCGCTCTCGTCGTTCATCGAGAAGTCCGCCGGCCCGACCATGCTCTCCATGTCGCGGGCGCCCAGCCAGTCCGCCGCTGCGTCGAGCAGGGCCTCGGCGGCCTCTTGGTCGTCCTCCACCTCGAAGAACCCGAACCATCCCCAACGCTTGTGCTGGTGCTCGTTGAACGCGTGGTTGATCTGCGCGCTCACGCGCCCCACGACGCGACCGTCGCGCCGCGCCAGGAAGTAGGCGGCCTCGCCGTGGCTGAAGAACGCGTTCAGCCTGCGGTTGAGGAACAGCCGGCGCTCGAGCCTCAGCGGGGGCACCCACAGCGGGTGGTTAGCATGAAGCCGGAACGGGAGGTCGATGAAGCGCTTCAGATCGCGCCCGCCCGCCACTTCGCTCACGTCCACGCTCACAGCCGAGGCACCCTATATGCCGACCTCAACAGACGTCTTCGCCAAGGTTCGCGGCCACGAGCGCGAGGAGCTCCTGCGGGCCGCGCGCGAGGCCGACCTGCTGCCGTACTTCCGCACGATCGAGTCCCCCGCGATGCCCGTCGTGGAGATGGAAGGCCAGCCCCGCATCATGCTCGCATCCAACAACTACCTCGGCCTGACGGGCGACGAGCGCGTGATGCAGGGCGCTCGCGACGCGCTCGCGCGCTACGGCACCGGCCTGACGGGCTCGCGCCTGCTGAACGGCACGACCCCCCTGCACCTGGAGCTCGAGCGCGAGCTCGCGGAGTGGATGGGAACCGATGACGCGATCGTCTTCACGACCGGTCACCAGGCGAACGTCGGCACGCTCGGCACGCTGCTCGACGCCGGGGACACGGTGGTGGTGGACTCCGGCGACCATGCCTCGATCCTCGACGGCGTGCTGCTGTCCCGCGCCAAGATGCGCCCCTTCCGGCACAATCGCATGGACAAACTCGAGCGCGCGCTCGTGCGCGCCGAGGAGGACGGCGGCGGGGTGCTGGTGGTCGTCGACGGTGTCTTCTCGATGGAGGGCGACGTCGCGCCGCTCGTGGACATCGCGGAGCTCTGCTCGCGCCACGGCGCGAGGCTGATGGTCGACGAGGCGCACGGCGCGGGGGTGCTGGGCGCCCGAGGAGCGGGAGCTTCCGAGCTGCTGGGCGTCGAGGACCGTGTCGACCTGCGGATGGGGACGTTCTCCAAGTCGCTGGCCGCCTGCGGGGGATTCGTGGCCGGCCCGTCGGACGTGATCGACTACCTGCGCATCTCCTCGCGAGCCTTCCTTTTCACCGCCTCGGCGGTCCCGGCGGCCCTTGGGGCGGCGCTAGCCGCGTTGCGCGTGCTGCGCTCCTCCGAGGGCCCGCAGCTGCTGGCGGACGTCCTGGAGCACGCCGCCTACTTCGCCGAGGGCCTCGATGCCCTCGGATTCCGCGTGCTGGGCGGCGAGCCGGTGCGCCTCGGACCGGCCGAGGACGCCCCCAGCGCCACGATCCGCACCCCGATCGTTCCGGTCCTTGTGGGCGACGACTGGAGGGCGGCCCTGCTGTGGCGAGCGCTCTACGACGGTGGCGTGTTCACGAACTGCGCCCTGCACCCTGCGGTCCCTCCTGGCGGCGCGCTGCTGCGCACGAGCGTGATGGCGACGCACGATCGCCCCACGCTCGACCGGGCCCTCGAGGTCTTCGGGCGGGTCAAGCGCGAGTTCGAGGCGGAGCACGGCCCGCTGCCGGGACCCGAGCCGGCCTGAACGCCAAGCCTCCAGCCGTGCCTTCGACTTGTCCGTTTCTTCACAAGTGGCGAGGCCAACAAAAAAGATCGCTTCTAGCGTAGGAACTGTTGCGGTGCTGTTGACCGGACGCCCGGCGCTGGCATAGCTTCTCAGAGCGCTCTGCATGGCCGTTCGGGGTTCGCCCCAAAACCTGGAAGTGGGGTGGGGAAGACAGCCGCGAGTCTTCGGGGCTGATCTCCAGCGGCATGGTGGGCGCGCACCGTACTTGTCAAAAACCCAAGACAGCATGTTGCGCGCCGCGGCCTGTCTCGCGGCGGCAGCGGGGAGATGCCCACATGAACGCGACAGCGATAGCCACGATGGCCCCTGCCGGTCCCCAGTACATGCGTGCCCTCGAGCGCGCAAACCAGGTTCGACTCGCCCGCGCCGAGCTCAAGCGCCGAGTGGCGACGGGTGAGATGGACGTGGCCGAGGTGATCCTCGGGTGCCCGTGGGAGGCGGATAGCATGGCGGTCGCGGACCTCTTGATGAGCCAGCGCCGCTGGGGCCAGACGCGCTGCCGCAAGTTCCTCTCGCAGATCCCGATGTCCGAGAAGAAGACGATCGGCTCGATGACCGACCGTCAGCGTCGCACGCTGGCGATGATGCTCAGCGCGAGCAGTCGGGGCCGCGCCTGGAGCGCGACCCCCTGGGTAACGGACAGCCTGACGACAGCTTGAGCTGCCACCAGCCTGCGAGCATTCCGATGAGGCCGAGCCGCGGACGTACGTGCCATACGCCGCAGCCGCCCTGGCCGAGGTCGCTCACGGGCAGCTGCACGTACTTGAAGCGACCGGGTTCCAGCTTCATGCGTTGCAGCTGCTCGTGCGCCATGCGCTCGTGCTCGTCGCGGTCGGCGGCGATGCGGCGCAGCTCCTGCACCCGCGCGGCCAGCCGGTCGCGCACGAGCTCGAGCTGATCCAGGCCGAGCAGTGAGGGGCCGAGGCGACTCGGCCCCTCGCCGCCGACGTCGTAGACCGCCGCCTCCGCGCCGGGTGTGGCGGAGATGTACGGGAAGCGCTCCGCCACGATCGCCGAGAGCTCGCGCTCGAGCCTTCCGACCTGGGCCCGCAGCGTTCGCCTCGCCGCGCGCTCGCCGCCGGCGCGATCGCCGGCGTGATCGAACGACCCCGGGTACCCGTGTCGCGGCGCCTCCTCGGACACCGACAGCGCTGCACCTGCCTGCGCACCGCGATCAAGAATCAGCTGATCGGACTGGATCACACCCCGGCTCCTCCGTGTTTGCGCAGGCAGATTCTAACAGCGGCCGACGGGCCGCCGCGCAACTCGATTCCATGGCGGCCGCAGCCCGTCAGGGCTGCTCGAGCGCGGCCTGAGCGCTCCATAGAGCCTCCTCCGCGTACAGCCCCGGCACCCCTGCGACGGCGACCGCGAAGAGCGTCAGCTCCCGTGTGCTCGCCAGCGGGCGGTGAGCGGGCGCGAGCTCGCCGAAGAGGATCGCGAGCGGCGCCGAGGCGTCGGCGATCACGAGGCGGCCGGCGGGCAGGGGCGGGGTATCCGCCGAGCGCCCGAGGCGCTCCCCCTCGACGCTCGAGCGGATTCCGAGCGGTCCGTCGACCGTCTCCGCCGCGAGCGCCCACACGGGGATCCCCGTATCCAGCAGCGCGATCAGCAGGACGTCCTCGAGCAGCTCGCCGGGCAGGAAGCCGCCGCGCAGCATGCGCTCGCGCACAGCCTCCTCGATCGGCGTGCGCACGACGTCCGGGTCGAGGCCGATCTGGCGGAAGAACACGCGGTATGCCGCCGGCACCGGCTCGCGCCGGATGCCGATCGCGCGCGCGCCGTGGAAGCGGTTCGACAGCGCCTGAAGCCGCGCCTGCACGTCCCGCGGACAGCGGGCGGTCACGGGCTCCGAGCGTTCGACCCGCACCTCGCAGCTGATCAGCCGCAGCTGCGGCAGCTCCTCCTCGACCTCCCGTGCGAGCCAGCCGAGCCGCGGCTCGCGATCCCGCGGCGCTTCGGGGGCTGGAGGGCCTGCGCTCATCCCGCGGCGGACCGCCATCCGCGGGCTCGCGACGCCGCGACGAGCGCGGCCACGCGCGCGCGCAGCGTCGAGGTCGACGGCCGCGTGAGCAGCGGGCGGCTCTGAACCACGCCTCCCGGGTAGGCGAGGGTCAGCTGTGGACAGCTGGCGTCCCGGTAGAGCCCGGTGAGCGCGCCGTCGCGGTCGACGCCGATCGGCATGCTCAGCCCGCGCGCGCGGATCAGCCTGCGCAGGTCCGCGCGGTCGCCCCCGAGCGAGACGCCCGCGAACTGCACCCCGGGGAACGACGGCGCGATCGCCTGCAGGTCGCCGAGGACGGCCGGGCAGGATCCCGCATCGACGAACAGCGCGAGCACGACGGGACCCGCTTCATACAGCTGACAGATGTTCAGGATCTGTGGGCCACGGACCGAGCACGCGGGCACCCGTCCCGCGGCTCCCTCGTTGGCATGGGTCGCGACGTTCGCCGAGCCGGACAGGTCTCCCGTCGCGAGCGGCACGGCGAACGGAGGCAGCCGGCTGCCCGGATCGATGCCCCTCGCGCCGTTGTGCTTGGACAGCGCGGTGTTCAGCGCGAGCGCCACGATCAGCAGCACCCCGAGCAGGCCCATGTAGCGCCCGTATCCGTGTCCGTAGTTGGTGGCGTAGCGCGTGCCCGACCGGGCGGCCGCCTCGTCGAAGGCCCCCGGGCCCGGGTCGCCGGGGGGCTCAGGCCGGCTCATGGCCCGACCCAGCCCTTCGGGTCGCGCGCGCGGAGCGCTTGCGGACGTCCAGCGCGCGCAGGCCTCCCAGCAGGCTCGCGAGCCGCGCACGTGGGCCACTCGCGAGCGCGGCCGGCTCGTCGCGTTCGGCGATCACGAGCGCTGCGGGGAGGGCGACGAGCACCCCGACGAGCGACACGCTGAGGTCGATCAGCGTGACGATCCCGAAGTCGCGCAGCATCCTGATGTCCGACAACGCCAGCACGCCGAAGCCGGCGATCGCTGTGACGCCCGAGGCGGCCACCGCGGCGCCCGTGCGCTGGTAGCTGCGGCGCAGCGCCGCGACGGTATCGTGGCCGGCGAGGCGCTCCTGGCGAAAGCGCTCCGAGAGCAGCACGCTGAACTCTGTGGAGATCGCGATCACCAACGCCCCGAGCGTGACCGACATGGGGTTCAGCGGAACGCGCACCGCGAACAGGACCAGCGCCGACCATCCGGTCGCGAGGACGATCGGCGCGAGCGGCGCGAGCGCCCGGCGGCGATCGCCCTTGAAGGCGAGCAGCAGAACCAGCGCCACCGCCGCGAGGCCCGCGAGCAGGGTCTCCAGGCGTCGCCAGGGCGAGGCCACCTGCGAGCCGGACTGGGCGGCCAGCACCGGAAGGCCGACGAGCTGGGCGCTGACGCCCGCTGGCGGGTGCAGGCCGCGTCGCATCTGGTCGATCAGCTGCTGCTGCTGGTCAAGGCCCATCAGGCGAATGCCGAATGCGAGCGTCGCCTGATGGCGATCGGCGGTGATCACGTCCTGGGAGAAGTAGGGCGGGATCGCTTCCAGCAGCCCGTTGACCTCCGCCTGCGAGAGCTTCGAGGAACCGGATCCGGAGAGCGCCTGTCCCTGGAAGAGATCGGGCAACGAGAAGGCCGGACACAGGCGCGCCTTGCCGCAGCCGCGAGTGGAGCTGTAGCCGAAGCGCCTCAGCATCGCGTTCTCATACGAGCTCATCCATTCGATCGTCGAGGGTCGCGCCACGTCCCGGCCGGAGAGCATCAGGTCGATTCCCCCGCCTACGCCCGTGGAGCGCTCGAGCGCCGTCAGGTTCTGCAGCGAGGTGAGGCTCTGGGGCACGAGCTTCGTGATATCGGTCTCAACCCGCGTCTGGGTGTCCAGGCCCCACCCGAGCGCAGCCAGTGCCAGGCCCACGGCGAGCACACGCTGGGGCTGGCGCACTGCGACCACGAGCGCGCCGTGAGATACGGCGCGGCTCAGCGGGTTCTCGCGCGCCAGCTCGCGAGCGCCGCGCCATGCCGCGCCGAGGGGCGCCACGAGCAGGCGCTGCGCTCGAGTGCGCAGGGAGGAGGGCAGCCGGCCCAGAAAGCCCGGTCTCGCGGGGGAACCGCCGAGCGGCGCGTCATCTGCACCGGTCTCCTCCCGCGCGAGCGTCAGCGCGGCTGCGCCCACGGTGAACGCGCACAGCACTGCGATGGCAACGCCGATCACCAGCAGTACACCGAAGCCGCGGACCATCGGAACCGGCGAGAGGACCAGCACGAGCATCGCCGCGGCGCTCGCCGCGGCCGCCGTGGCGATCGTCGGGCCACCGCGTGCCGCCGCCCGGCGCAGGGCCTGAGTTCGCCCGCGGGCATCCTCGTGGAGCGTCTCTTCGGCGCGCGTCTGGAACTGGATCGCGTAGTCGACCGCGAGCCCGACGAGCACGGGCAGCACCGCGATCGAGGCCATCGTCAACGACGCACCGACGAGCGAGAGCGCCGCGAAGGTGAGCGCCGTCGCCAGCAGCGCCAGCGCGAGCGGCAGCAGCCGTGGGCGGCCGGAGAAGATCAGTCCGAGCGTGCCGGCCATCACCAGCAGCACCGCGATCAGGAGCAGCTCGATCGACCGGGTGATCGAGTGACTCAGATCGGCGACGATCACCGGCTCGCCCGTGACCAGGTAGGAGCCTCCGTGCGCCAGCCGCCACTGGCTCATGGCGACCGCGTCGCGGATCAGCGCGATCGTGCGGGTGCGCGCCGACTCGTGCAGGCCGGACTTCAGCCGCACCGAGATGAGCGCGGCGTTGGCGCTCGGGAACAGGTAGGCGAAACGCTGCTTCGGCGTCCCGGCCGGCTTGCTCGAGTCGAACACCAGCGTCGAGACGAATTTGGCGTTGTCAATGCTCGGCTGCGATGTGAGGCCGTACTGGATCGCGGCGCGCAGGAGCCCCTCCTGGAAGCGTTCGATCGTGATCTTGCTCGCCTGCCGGCCGAGGCTCGCCGCTTCGGCGCTCGTCAGGCCCCTGGCGAGCGCCGCCCGGCTCACGACATCGTGCGCCTGCTTCGCCTGCGCTTCGGCCTGCCGGGTCTGGCTGACGAGCTGTTCGTTGATCTGGCTGGCCGCCTCGTTGACGAACGTGCCCGGCCCGAAGACGACCTTCACCGTATGCGCACGCGCGAGCTGACCGCAGGGTCCGTTCGGACCCCCCTCCGAGGCGAGCGCCGCGGCCGGCACGTTGCCCGACAGGCAGCCCTCGAGGCCGACCAGCCGCTCGATGTCGGTGCTCAGCACGAGCTGCTGGAGGTTGCCCTTGACGAGCACCTCGATGGGCTCTTCGCCGAAGCTCCGATAGAAGCTCTGCGTGGCCTTGTAGGAGGCGCTCGAGCTCGACACGAGCGTGTTGGTGGCGGCCGTCGGGCGCAGGCGCAGCGCCAGCGCCGCGCCGCCCACCCCGAGCACGACGGCGATCGCGATGACCAGCCGGGGCCTGCGGCCCGCGCCACCCGCGAGGGCACTGATGATCCGGGCTGCGGTCACGGTAGTGAGGCTAGTGGTCCGCAGTACGACCGTGACGCACTGGCGCCGCCGGCCTCACTCCATTCCGAGGGGCCCGGCTGATTCACCGGAGAGGAACTGGCGGACGAAGGGGTTCTCCGATGCGAACAGCTCTTCGGCCGGCCCGGACTCCACGATCTTGCCCTTCCACAGGACGGAGATGTGCTCGGCGACGCGCCGCGCGCTCATGATGTCGTGCGTGATCACCACGTAGCACCCGCCGTTCTCCGCGTGGATCTCCTTGATCAGCTCGCACAGCAGCGCCGTGCGCACGGGATCGAGGCCAGAGTCCGGCTCGTCGAAGAGCACGATTTCCGGGTCGAGCACGAGCGAGCGCGCGAAGCCGGCGCGCTTGCGCATTCCGCCGGAGAGCTCGTTGGGCATCTTCGCGCCCTCTCCGCCTAGGCCCACCTCGCGCATACGCCTGTTGACGATCTCCCCGATCTCATCCTCGCCCTTCTCGGTGTGCTGGCGCAGCGGGAACGCGACGTTGTCCCAGAGGTTCATCGATCCGAACAGAGCGCCGTCCTGGAACAGCACCCCGAATTTCTTACGTGTCTCGAAGAGCTCGGCGTCGCGCAGGCTCGGGATCGACTCGCCGTGCACGATCACATCTCCGGAGTCCGGATACAGGAGCCCCACGATGTGCTTGATGCAGACGGACTTGCCCGTACCCGAGGGCCCGAGGATCATCGAGATCTTGTTCTCGGGAAGCGACATGTTGAGCCCCCGCAGGACGTGGTTGCTGCCGAAGGACTTGTGCACGTCGACGAACTCGATCGCGTCGGGCTCGCCCGAAGCGTGGGTCTCACCGGTGTGGAACTCGAACTCCTGCTCCTCGCTCCCCGGCGAGGACCTCTGTGGCTCGTGCACCGCCATCTCAGCCTCCGATGGGGGCCCGCGGGTTGGCGCCCCAGAAGACCTGGGTGCCGAGCATTCCGATGAGGTTCACGAGTATCAGGTTCAGGACCATCGACTTCGCCGTCGCGGTTCCGACCCCGACCGGGCCGCCGCTGGCGTTATAGCCGTAATAGCAGGCCACGAGCACGATGGCGGTGGCCATGAACATGCCCTTGATCAGGCTGAATAAGAAGTCCGGGGCGTTCTGGAACTGCCAGAACACAAGTAGGTAGCCACCGGCGGAGGTGAACCCGATCTGCTGCACCACCGCGATGTAGGAGGCGATGTACGCCACGCCGATCGCCCCGATGTACATGAACGGCAGCACGATCCAGGCTGCGAGCAGGCGGGTCGCGCACAGGAACGTGACCGAGTCGATCCCCATCACCTCGAGCGCGTCGATCTCATCGGAGATCCGCATCGCCCCGAGCTCGGCCACGATCCCCGTGCCCACCTTCGCCGCCATCATGTAGCCGAACACGTAGGGGACGGCCTCACGCAGGTTGCACCAGGCGGCGAACACCCCGGAGTAGGTCGGCGTGCCCGTGGACTGGTTGAAGTAGGCGGCCTCGATGCCGCATGTGCCGAGACCGGTGACGAACACCAGCGCCCAGATGACGGCGGTCGAGCCGACGATCAGGATGCCCGACTGCCGCAGCGCCTCGCCGAAGAAGCGAAACACCCGCAGGCCATAGACGTCACGAACGATGTTGCCCGTGAACCGGCCGATCTCGCCCGTCGAGGACAGCCATTCCCGCGGGAGTGCGAGCAGCTCGTTCACTTGATCACCAGGATGTTCGGGTGCGTGGCCAGCAGCGTCTGCGTGAACACGTAGTTGAACGCCCCGATCCCCAGGAACGAGATCACGACCGCCTCGTTGACGGCTCGACCGACCCCCTCGGCGCCGCCGGACGCGGACATGCCCTTGTAGCAGCAGACGATCGCCACGATCGCCCCGAAGATCGTCGTCTTCAGGACCGACCCCCACAGGTCGGTGACCGAGGCGTTGGCGAAGAGCGTCCCCCAGAACGGCCCCAGCGGCTGCCCGAAGGAGATCGCCGCGAGGATCCCGCCGAAGATGCCGAACAGCAGCGCGTAGATGTCGAACAGGCCGGTCACGACCATCAGCGCCAGGAAGCGCGGCACGACGAGGTTCTTGACCGGGTCCACGCCGAGCACCTGCAGGGCGTCGAGCTCCTCGCGCACCTTGCGCGCCCCGAGGTCGGCGGTGATCGCGGTGCCGGCGACGCCGGCGACCACGATCGATGTGATCAGAGGTCCGATTTCGCGGATCGCGGCGAGCACGAAGAACCCGCCGAGGCGGTCGAGCGCGCCGAAGAGCGTCAGGAAGTCGCCGGCCTGCAGGCCCGGCGCGCCGTAGTTGATCGCGACCGTCGACACCAGCAGCGGGAACCAGACGAGGCGGAGCGCGAAGAGGAACTGGGAGACGAACTCGCCGCCGTACGGGTAGGGAGGCCGCAGAGCGGACCAGATCGTCTTGCCCGTCAGGATCATCATGTCCCCGAATTCTTCGAGGACGTGCCTCACCGACGGAAACGTTCGCTCCGCGACGCTTCGCACCATCTCTCTCTCGGCCTCCCTCGGTCGCGATTGCTGCCGCACGGAACTCTACGCCATGAGAGGGCCCATGCGCCAGTCGCCACCGCTCCCCGGGGCGGGCCGCTTGCGCTCCGCGCCACCCCCCGCTGGTATCGTGGCGCGATCGTGTGGGGGAGGTGGAGAGCCGTCCGTGTCGCGCGCCGTGCCTACCGCACGCGGCGCACCGCGACGCCCACGCTTCTTGCAGCCGGGGCTGCCGCGGCCGCCGTGCTCGCAGCGAGCGGTTGCGGCGGCGGATCGCACCTGGACGCCCACGAACCATCGGGCACATACCCCCTCGAAGTGGTCCGCGCGGTCTTTCCGGCCAAGCAGTCGATCGCCAGGCCTACCGCGTTCGCGCTCAAGGTGCACAACGTGGGCTCGAGCACCATCCCCAACGTCGCGGTCACGCTCGACTCCTTCTACTACACCGAACACTACCCCGAACTCTCCTCCAACAAGCGCCCGATCTGGGTGATCGAAAGAGGGCCGGGCCCACGCGCCAAGCCGCCCGTCCAGACCCAGGAGGTGAGCCAGCCGGGCGGCGCCCAGACGGTCTACGTCAACACCTGGGCGCTCGGGCCTCTGGTACAGAACGGCACGCGAACGTTCATCTGGCACGTCGTACCCGTGAAGGCCGGCGTCTGGACCGTTCACTTCAGGATCGCCGCCGGCCTCGCTGGAAAGGCCAAGGCGGCGCTGCCCTCGGGCGGCCCAGTGCAGGGCCAGCTCACGGCGTCGGTCGCCCCGATCCCGCCAAACACCCACGTGGACCCGAACACGGGCCGGGTGGTGCCCGGCCCGTACCCCCTGACGCCCTAGCGTCCCGACTCAGAAGTCAGACTGCGTTTCCCGGCGCCTGCCCGCGCCTGCGTCCGACCTCAGTCGTTTGGCCCGATGTCCAAAGATCGGGCCCGCGATTTCGCCATACGATGACGCCTGGCGAGCGCCTTGGCACTACGATTGACGACGGCCCTGCGCCCGCCGGAGCCCTCGCAGCACACCTTTTTCTCGAGGAGGAAGCGAACCACCCATGCCAAGGACCCGCCAGCAGAATGTCACCGCCGCGCAGTGGAGCGCAAACGGAGCCGCGCTCGGCTCGCTCGATCTGACCCTTCCGAGCAATCAGGTGTTCGGCTCGAACGTGTTCTCCCCCGCCGTTCAGCGCCAGCGCCTCCCCAAGCACGTCTACAAGGCGCTGCAGAAGACGCTCGCGCACGGCGAGGCGCTCGACACCTCTCTCGCTGACGCCGTGGCACAGGGGATGAAGGAGTGGGCGATGGAGAAGGGCGCCACCCACTACACGCATTGGTTCCAGCCGCTGACTGGCTCCACCGCCGAGAAGCACGACTCCTTCTACGCCCCTGTGGGCGACGGCACGGCGATCGCGGAGTTCTCGGGCAAGGAGCTGATCCAGGGCGAGCCCGACGCCTCCTCCTTCCCGACGGGGGGCATCCGCGCGACGTTCGAGGCTCGCGGATACACGGCATGGGACCCCACCTCGCCCGCCTTCATCCTCGAGAACCCGAACGGGGCGCTGCTCTGCATCCCGACCGCCTTCACCTCCTGGACCGGCGAGGCCCTCGATCACAAGATCCCGCTGCTGCGTTCAATGGATGCGCTGTCGGGCGCCGCGATCCGCGCGCTGAGGCTGCTGGGCGACGACGATGCCCGACGCGTGTTCACGACCGTCGGCCCCGAGCAGGAGTACTTCCTGATCGACGAGCAGTACTACTTCGAACGGCCCGACCTCGTCACGACCGGACGCACGCTGTTCGGCGCCAAGCCGCCGAAGGGCCACGAGCTCGACGATCACTACTTCGGCTCGATCCCGGAGCGGATCCTCGCCTGCATGCTCGAGACCGAGCAGGAGCTCGCGAAGCTCGGCGTGCCGATCAAGACGCGCCACAACGAGGTCGCGCCCAACCAGTACGAGATCGCTCCGATCTTCGAGAACTCGAACGTCGGCTCCGACCACCAGCAGCTGACGATGCAGGTGATGCAGAACGTGGCCCGCCGCTATGGGCTGGTGTGCCTGCTGCACGAGAAGCCGTTCGCGGGCGTCAACGGCTCGGGCAAGCACAACAACTGGTCGATGGGCACCGACACGGGCGACAACCTGCTGGAGCCCGGCGACACGCCGTCGGAGAACCTGCATTTCCTGTTCTTCTGCACCGCCGTGATCCAGGCCGTGAACACCTACCAGGCGTTGCTGCGTGCGTCGATCGCCTCCCCCGGGCAGGACCACCGCCTCGGCGCCAACGAGGCGCCCCCGGCGATCATCTCGATCTTCCTCGGCGCGGAGCTTGAAAAGGTCTTTTCGGCGATCGAGTCCGGCAAGGTCGAACGCTCCAAGCCGGGGTCGTTCCTCGGCCTCGGCACGCCCGTGCTGCCGCCGATGCCGCTCCACGGCGGCGACCGCAACCGCACGAGCCCGTTCGCCTTCACCGGCAACAAGTTCGAGTTCCGCGCGCTCGGCTCCTCGCAGTCGCTGGCGATGCCGAACACCGTGCTGAACACGATCGTCGCTGAGGCGATCGACGACCTCGCCGCCAAGCTCGAGACGGCGCTCAAAGGCAACCCTGCCAACCTCGAGAAAGCCGTGACCAAAGTGGTCAAGGACAGCTACAAAGCCAACAAGCGGATCATCTTCGACGGCGACAACTACGCGCCCGAGTGGCACGAGGAGGCCGAGAAGCGAGGGCTGTACAACCTGCGCTCCACCCCCGACGCGCTGCCGTGGCTCGTGGACAAAAGCACCGTCGCGCTGTTCAAGAAGTACAACGTCCTGTCAAAGCGCGAGCTCGAGTCCCGCCACGAGGTCTTCCTCGAGCAGTACGCGGTCAAGATCAACATCGAGGCCGAGACGGCTGCCTCGATCGCACGCACGCAGATCCTCCCGGCCGCCGTCCGCCACATCAACGAACTGCGCATGGCGGGGCTCGAGGAGCTGATCGAGGAGATCGAACCGGTCGTCAAGGAGCTGCACTTCGCGCTTCGGGCGCTCGAGGACGCCAACCTGACCGACAACCAGGACGACTCCAAGGCCGAGAAGTGGGCGGCGTACATGCATGACCGCGTGGTCCCGGCGATGGAAGACGTACGCGAGGTGGCCGACCGTCTGGAGAAGATCGTCGCCGACGACCTCTGGCCGCTGCCGAAGTACTCGGAGATGCTGTTCATCAAGTAGGGCCGAACGCGGCTGGAGGCGTGAGGATCTCTACGTGCGTGCCAGCGCTCGTTGATACGAACGTCCTCGTCTACCGCTTCGACCCGCGGCCGGCGTTCCCGCCGGTGGCCGTGTCGCATGGCTAGCATGGCTGGATGGCACGCGATTACCTGAAGGCGATCCAGGACCACGTCGTCGTCTACGACGGCGGCATGGGCGCCACGCTCGAGCAGTTCGACCTGACCCAGGAGGACTACGGCGGTCTGCTCGGCAAGTGCCACGAGGCGCTCGTGCTCAACCGCCCGGACGTGATCGAGGGCGTGCATTCATCGATGCTCGACGCCGGCGCGGAGGTGCTCGAGACAGACACCTTCCAGGCCTCGCGCATCAAGCTCGGCGAGTGGGGCCTTGCCGACTACACGGTCGAGATCAACACGAAGGCCGCCGAGATAGCGCGCAAGGCGGCCGGCGAGAGCCGTTTCGTCGCCGGCTCGATCGGCCCCACCGGATATCTGCCGGCCTCCGAGGACCCAAGCCTCGGGCAGATCCGCTTCAGCGAGCTTGTCGAGGTCTTCGAGGAGCAGGCGGCCGGCCTGCTCGACGGCGGCGTCGATCTGCTGATCATCGAGACGGCGCAGGACATCCTCGAGGTCAAGGCCGCGATCTTCGGCGCGCGGGCGGCCTTCAAGAGCACGGGTCGCGCGGTTCCGATCCATACGTCCGTGTCGCTGCTGCCGAACGGCGGCAAGATGCTGCTCGGCACGGACATCTCCTCGGTGCTGACGACGCTCGAGGCGCTGAAGGCCGACGTCATCGGCCTGAACTGCTCGACCGGCCCGGAGGACATGCGCGACGCGATCCGCTTCCTGGGCGAGAACTGCCCGGTTCCCGTCGCGTGCATTCCCAACGCCGGCCTGCCGCTGCAGGGGCCCGACGGGGAGACGATCTTCCCCGAGCAGCCCGAACCGCTCGCCGAGGCGCTGAAGGAGTTCGTCGAGCGCTACGGCGTCGGTGTGGTGGGCGGCTGCTGCGGCACGACGCCGGCGCACATCGCCGCGATCGTCGAGCGCGTCGGCGGACGCGCGGTCGCGGCGCGCCCGGCCCCCCGCGCGCCGCATCTCTCCTCGATGATCGCCGCCACGCCGCTCGCGCAGGACCCGCCCCCGACGATGGTCGGCGAGCGCGTCAACTCGCAGGGCTCGCGCAAGGCCAAGGAGCTGCTGCTCGCCGATGACTACGACGGCCTCGTGCAGATCGCCGAGGACCAGGTAACAGGAGGCGCGCACGTGCTCGACCTGTGCGTCGCCCTCACCGAGCGCCAGGACGAGGACGAACAGATGCGGATCCTCGCCAAGAAGGTCTCGCTCACCCAGCCCGCTCCGATCCAGATCGACTCGACCGAGCCGGAGGTCATCGAACGGGCGCTCGAGCAGATCCCCGGCCGGCCGATCGTCAACTCGGTGAACCTCGAGGCGGGCCGCGACAAGCTCGACCGCGTCGTGCCCGTCGCGCTGGCTCACGGCGCGGCGCTGATCGCGCTGACGATCGACGAGGTCGGGATGGCCAAGACGGCCGAGCGCAAGGTTGAGATCGCCAAGCGCATCCGCGACCTCTGCTGCGAGGAGCACGGCATGGACCCGGAGCTGTTGATCTTCGACTGTCTCACCTTCACGCTCACCACGGGCGATGAGGAGTGGCGGCCGTCGGCGGTGGAGACGATCGCGGGCATCAAACGCATCAAGGCCGAGATCCCGTCGGTGAAGACCTCGCTCGGCGTGTCGAACGTCTCCTTCGGCGTGTCGCCCGGAGCCCGCGCGGTCCTCAACTCGGTGTTCCTGCACCACTGCGTGCAGGCCGGCCTGGACCTGGCGATGGTCAACCCCAACCACATCACCCCATACGGCGAGATCTCAGATGAGGAGCGCGAGCTCGCCGACGATCTCGTCTTCAACCGCCGCGAGGACGCCCTCGAGCGTTTCATCGCCCACTTCGAGTCCAAGGGCGAGGAGGACGAGGGCCCGGGCGCGGCCGACCCCACAGAGGGCATGGAGCCGGAGGAGGCGCTTCACTTCCACATCCTGCGTCGCCGCAAGGAGGGCGTCGAGACCTGGATCGATCGCAGCGTGGAGAAGATCGGAGCGGTACCGACTCTCAACGAGGTGCTGCTGCCGGCGATGAAAGAGGTCGGCGACAAGTTCGGCGCCGGCGAGCTGATCCTGCCGTTCGTGCTCCAGTCGGCCGAGGTGATGAAGCGCGCGGTCGCCCAGCTCGAGAAATACCTCGACAAGATCGAGGGCTACACGAAGGGCACGGTCGTGCTCGCGACGGTCTTCGGCGACGTGCACGACATCGGCAAGTCGCTCGTGAACACGATCCTCACCAACAACGGCTACACGGTGGTGGATCTCGGCAAGCAGGTGCCGATCCAGACGATCGTCGACGCCGCCCAGGAGCATGAGGCGACCGCCATCGGCCTCTCGGCGCTGCTCGTCTCGACCTCCAAGCAGATGCCGGCGTGCATCGAGGAGCTGCACGCGAAGGGCCTCGAGTTCCCGGTGCTGATCGGCGGCGCGGCGATCAACCGCGCCTTCAGCTATCGGGCGCTGTACCCAGGCGGCAAGGAGTCCGAGGAGATCTACGCGCCCGGCGTCTTCTACTGCAAGGACGCCTTCGAGGGCCTTGCGGTGATGGATCAGCTGATCGACTCCGACGCGCACGAGGCGCTCGTCGAGAAGCTGCGCCTTGGAGCGACCGAGTTCCGGGCAAAAGGCGAGGCGCCCGAGGAGGACCTCAACTTCGCCGATGACTCCGTGCGCTCCCCGGCGCGCACCGACGTCCCGATTCCCACGCCGCCGTTCTGGGGCGTGCGGGAGATACCCGTCGACCTCGACGAGGTCTACCGCCATCTAGACACGCACGTCCTCTTCAAGCTGCACTGGGGTGGCCGGGGGGTCAAAGGCGAGGCCTGGCAGAAGCTGCTGAGCGAGGACTTCCGCCCGCGTCTGGAGCGCATGTGGCGCGAGCAGGACTACCTGCACCCGCGCGCCCTGCTGGGCTTCTTCCCCTGCTACGCGCTCGGCAACGACATCATCGTGCTCGACCCCGAGGACCGCACGCGCGAGCTGACGCGCTTCGTCTGCCCTCGCCAGCCGAAGGGCGACCGCATCTGCCTGGCCGACTTCTTCCGCCCGGCCGTCGACGGCCGCGCGCCGCAGGAGCTCGACGTGATCGCCGTGCAGGCGGTGACGGTCGGCAGCGAGGTGACCGAGCTGATGGCACGGCTCGAGACCGAAGGAGAGTTCGCCGAGCAGCTGTTCGTGCACGGACTCGGCGTGCAGACTGCCGAGGGGCTCGCGGAGTGGCTGCACTACGAGGTGCGCCGCATGCTCGACATCCCTGCCACGCAGGGACGCCGCTACTCCTGGGGCTACCCCGCCGTGCCCGAGCAGAGCGAGCACCTGAAGGTCGAGAAGCTGCTCGACCTCTCCCAGATCGGGATGACGATCACCGAGGGCTACGCCCCCAACCCGGAGCAGTCGACGCTCGCGCTGGTCGCACACCACCCGCAGGCGATCTACTTCGGCACGCGTCAGGGTCGCCTGCTGCCCGAGGGCTCGCCCGACGACGTGATCCGCGGCTCGAGCCGCGACCCGTCCCTGTTCGGCGAGCTGGAGGACACCGACCCGCCCGAGGGCGCCGTCGAAGAAGAGGACCAGCCGGCGCTGGCCGGCTGAGCCAGCCGCTCAGTCGTCGGCGCGCGGCGGTGGGCGAAACAGGATGCGCTTGACCTCTGCCGCGGACCCGCCGCCGAGTCGAAGCGCCGTCTGAAAGCCCTCCGCGCCGAGCTCGCCCGCGTCCAGGGCGCGGCGCAGCTCATTCAGTGCCAGAGCGTCCTCGTCCTGGACCTGGTCGCGCGTGGTCTCGATCAGGATCAGATGGCGCGGGCGCTTCTGCGCAGCCGCCATGCGCACGAACGTCTCGCGCTCGGAGGCGCCGAGCGAGTCGAGCGCGAGCACGACGGTCTCCCGGTTCTCAAGGCGCTTGGCCACGGCCGCCGCGAGGAGCTCCTCGGCACGCGACTCGAGATCCTCCGCGGCGACCCGTCCGGCGAGCAGGGCGCGCACCTTGCCCAGCGACAGCAGCGAGGCACGATCCTCGATCAGTCGCTCGAGAAAGCGGTCACGCTCCGCCGGCGAGGCGGAGACGACGATCAGCAGGCTTCCCGGCGAGTAGCGAAGACGGTCGGCCGGAGCCAGCACCCGGCAGTGCACGGTGAGGTCGGGCGGCCGCTGAGGAGCCCCATCGCGGCGCGGCCGATCCGAGGACCAGCCAGTGCGCTCGTCGTCGGAGATCTTGACGCTGCGCGCCGGGGGTCGTGAAGCCATTCCTCCATCATGCCCTAACGCTGCCCCAAACCTCCCCACCCCGCCAGTGCTAGCCCGTCCGCTGCGCCCCGGCGGCGATCAGTGCGAGCTTCCCGGCGCGGTCCAGCGCCTTGATGCGCGCCTCCTCGCGGCGGGCGGCCGTCCGATCTGACATCGGCAGCACGAGCGCGAGCTCGACGGGCAGGCGGCTCGCCGTGTAGCGGCTGGCCCTCCCCGACCGGTGACGGGCCAGGCGCCGGGCGACATCACTGCTCCAGCCGGTATAGAGCGAACCGTCGGCGCAGCGCAGGATGTAGACCCAGGCATCGGTCATGAGCCATGGATACGCCGCGCTCGCTCGGCAACCTGCAAGAGCCCAGTCCCGCCTCGACCGTCTGGTCGGAGACGGACACGTGGCGAAGAAGGTTCACGAGGTGGTTTCGATCCTCGAAAGGCACGGCTGGGAGCAGGTGCGCGAGCGCGGAAGCCACAAGCAGTTCAAGCGTCCGGGTTACACGTCCGTGATCACCGTATCTGGTAAGCGAGGCGCTACCATGCCCATCGGCCAACTCGCAAGCATCAGACGTAAGGCCGGGATCGAGGAGTTGCGATGAAGGAGTACCTGGTCGTATACGAGATGGGCGAGAACGGAGAATGGGGCGCATCCTCTCCGGATCTGCCCGGCTGCGTAGCCGTCGGCGAGACGCAGGCTGAAGTCGAACGACTGATCCGCGAGGCGATTCCCGCGCACCTCGCCCTCATGCGCGAGGCGGGAGAGCCGGTGCCCGAGCCGCATCATCGCGCCGGCACGATTGCGGCCTAGAAGCGCCCCGCCCCTCGGCCGCAGCCGGCTTCGTGCGAGCCCTACCCCTGGACCCGCGCCAGACGGTCCGCCGCCCGCGGCAGCCCACCATCCGGAAGGGGCGCAAGCTTCACGGGGGACGGCGCCGCGTGCGCCGTTCGCAGGCGGACTTCCCGCCAGGAGAGGCCCTCGGTGACAAGCGCGGGCAGGCCCATGATCAGCGCGCTCGCCAGCTCGACCGCCTGAAGGACGATGCCATAGGCGATCGCTTCCGGCGCCGAGACGTGGTAGGCGCCGATCAGGACCACGGCACAGGCTGCCTGGAAGACGCCGACGTTTGCCGGCGTGACGGGTACCGCCCCTGTCACGTTGACGGCGAACAGGACGGCCGCAGCGGCACCCGCGCCAGCCTGGGCATCGAGTCCGAGTGCGACGAGAAGCAGCCAACAGGAGACCCACTGGAGCGCCCAAGCCGCTAGCTGCAGCAGCGTCGCGGCGGACGCCGAGCGGACGCTGCGGAATGCGTGCAGGCCGTCACGTAGACGCGCGAGCGAGGGCCTGATCGCGGCCAGCGCGCCTCGCATGCGCTCCGCACGCGATGCTGCGGTAGGGCCCAACAGGACCGGCCCGAGGAGCGTGAGCAGCAGCGCGGCGACCGGTATCAGCCCGACGAGTAGAAGCGTTCTCGCAGTATGTCCCACGAAGTGCACCGTCGAGATCGTCACCCCGCCGAGAACGCAGAGCGCGAGCAGGTTCAACAGCGTCTGCGACGCGATCGTCCCCCATACCAGCGGGAGCGTGTCGCGTGGTCGTCCAAGGCGTCGCGCGAGCACGAGGGCACGTGCGGGCTCCCCCATGCGCGCCGGCAGCGTCGCCGACATCAGCACGCCAATGAACGTCCCCTGCATCGCATCACGGCGTCTGGCGCGTCGCCAGGTGGACGCCGACGAGAGGATGGCGTGCCAGGCGATCGCGCGTGCGAAGACCGCGGCGCACATGAGGCCGAGCCCGGCGGCAAGAAGTCCCGGCTTTGACGCGACGAGCGAGGCCGCAACGTTGGCGATGCCCACCCGCTGCAGCGCGAGCCCCGCAAGCACGCCGGCGGCGAGCGTGCTCGCGGCGAGCCCGAGCCGGCGAAGCGTGCGCCGGCGGCGACCGCCCTGCGCGAGCGCCTCGGAGCCGCTCTGCGCCTCGAGGCTCGCAAGCCGCTCGGCGGGCATCCGCGGCAGCAGGTCCCTCGGCGCGAAGCCATGACGCACCGCGGCGCGGCCGATGCGCGTTGCCGGAGAGCCGATGGCGCGGGCCGCGTCATAGGAATCCAGCACCTCGGAGGCGATGCGCGGCCACGCGAAGCGCTCGGCCCGCTCCCGCGCGGCGCTCGCCATGCGCTCGCGCATGGGCTCGTCGAGCGCCAACAGTCGTAGCGACTCGGCGAGCGCGATCGCGTCGCCGGGTGCGACGAGCAGCCCATCGACGCCGTCGCGCACGACGTCGCGGTAGCCGGGTATGTCCGAGGCGACCACGGGCGTGGCGGCGGCGAACGCCTCGGTGAGGACCATGCCGAAGCTCTCGCCGTGCAGCGACGGCGCGCACAGGAGGTCGGCCCGAGCGAGCTCGTCGCGCTTGCGCTGCTCTGAGACCTTTCCCAGCGCGTGGACGCCGCGATCGTCGAGCATCATGTGCGCCACCTCCTCGCTGCCCGCGCCGACCAGCGTGAGAGTGGCGGGGATGAACTCGCGCAGCGCCTCGAACGCGCGAAGCAGGACCGGCAGGCCCTTGCGTTCAACCGCCTGACCGATGAACAGGAGCCGCAGCGGCGCGGGGGCGTCCGCTGGTGGAGCAGCCGGAGAGCGCCTGCCGGCGTCCTGCTCACCCGGAGCGTCGGATTCGGGCACATGCACGCCGTTGGGCACGATCCGGTAGCGACCACCGTAGAAGCGCCGGGCCGTCCAGGCAGCCGCCTCAGAGACGGCGATGCGCACGTGCAGACGGTTCATTCGCCGGCGCCCTCCGAGCAGGACGGCGGCCGTCCCGTTGGTGATGAGGTTCTCGGAGTACGTGTGAAAGGTGCCCACGAGCGGCAGCTCGCGCGCGGAGAGCAGCGCGTCCCAGCCGACGACCGGCACGACCGGCTCGTGGAGGTGGGCAACGTCATAGCCGCCGTGGCGGAGCTCGCGACGCAGTGTCTGGACGGCGTAGGGGGAGAGCGATACGTTGGAGACGGCGCCGTTGGCGGCGATGCCCACGGTGCGCCCCAGCGAGACGAATCGCTCGGGCTCGGAGCGCTTCTGAGGGCTGGCGCCGCGGTGCAGGCGGCGCGAGAGAGCGTCGTCGGGGTCGAACGGGGCCAGGATCCAGGGTTCGTGGCCGCTTGCGTGGAGCTCTGAGGCGAGCGCCTCGATGTGCCGGGTCACGCCACCCGGGTATGTCCAGGAGTACGGCGACACGAGCGCGATCCGCACAGCCGACACTCTATCCGCTGAGCAGGCAGTCGCCCCGTGAAACTGCCTGCTGCTGCGATAATCGCGACGTGAGCGCTCGCCACTTCGTCAAGTACACGTTCCTGAAGGTGGACCCGGCGTGGCGGCGTCTCAACGACGAGCGGCGAGCGCAGGACAAGCGCGAGTTGATGGCCGCCTGCGAGGACTTCGCCGACGGCCACCTGTTGCAGGCGTTCTCGCTGGTCGGCACGCGCGGCGACGCCGAGCTGCTGCTGATCGCAGAGGCCGAGAACCTCGACCGGATCCATGAGTTCCACGTGGTGCTCGCGCAGAGCGGATTGATGAAGTGGGCGCAGATCCCCTACTCGTTCCTGGGGATGCGCAAGAGCTCGGAATACTCCGAAGACGAGCGCCTCATACCGCGGGCGTTCAGGGGCAGGTACGTGTTCGTCTACCCGTTCGTCAAGTCGCGCGAGTGGTACGCACTCCCCGCCGAGGAGCGCTGGCGGATCATGCAGGGCCACATCGCCGTTGGACGCGAATACCCGGGCGTGGACAACCACACGACCTACTCCTTCGGGTTGGACGACCAGGAGTTCGTGGTGGCGTTCGACACCGACGACGTGGGGACGTTCCTCGATCTCGTGCAGCGCCTGCGTACGACGGAGGCCTCGCGCTACACCGTCCGCGACACCCCAAGCTTCACATGCATCGCGATGTCGCTCGAGCGGGCGCTGAACGCGCTCGACGGCGAGACAGTGCATCTCGAGACGGCGCTACCGGCAGGCTGAGGCACGTCGGTGGCCAAGCGCGCGGCAGGCGGCACCTCGACGGCGAAGGCCGCGACCGCATCTCGTGCACGACGCTCGCCGAGCTCCGAGCGCAAGGCGGTAGCTCACCTCAAAGCTTCCGATCCGGTGCTTGCTCAGCTGATCGACGCGGTCAGCCCGCTCCCCGACTCGCGAGAGGGGCGGCCGCACCCGAGCGATCACTACGGCGCGCTGCTGCGCTCGATCGTCGGTCAGCAGCTGTCGGTCCTCGCCGCCCGCGCGATCTACGGGCGGCTGATAGCGCGCTTCGACGACCGCCCACCGACGCCTCAGGAGATCCTCGAGGACGATCCTGAAGAGTTGCGAGCCGCGGCGGGGCTCTCGCACGCGAAGGTGGGGTATCTGCGCTCGCTCGCGGAGAATGTGGTCTCTGGCGAGCTAGAGCTGGACCGCTTGGATGCGCTCCCGGACGAGGAGGTGATCTCCGAGCTCGTCGCGGTCAAGGGGATCGGGCTGTGGTCGACGCAGATGTTTCTGATGTTCCAGCTCGAACGCCCGGACGTGCTGCCGGTCGGCGACCTGGGGATCCGAAGGGCGATCGAACGCGCGTACGGGCTTTCGGAGCTCCCGTCGCCGGCGCAGATGGAGGCGATCGCCGAGCCCTGGCGGCCGTACCGCACGCTGGCCTGCAGGTACCTGTGGCGTTCGCTGCAGAACGAGCCGGGGTAGCGCGCTTACGAGAAACGACGACTGTGGGGGCCGACTCCCCGGCCCCCACAGTGCGTCTCTCCTGATCTCCTCAAGCGGCGCTCTGAGCCGCGGCTGCTATTGGATCGCTTTGATCTCCAGCAGTTCTTCGTTGGTGTTCGTCAGCGTGCCCGCGAGACCGGCCTGTTCTTCGCCGCCCTCGTTGAACGTGAGCGTGTCCTTCGGGCCTACTTCGAATTCTTCGGGTGACTGTTTGCCGCCCGCCTGCAGGGCTTTGAGTTTGAACGATGTCACCATGTGGTCGAGGGCGGTGACGGGCACGATCACCGAGCCGCCAACCGATACCGCTTTCCCTCCACATTCGAACGTCGCCACGGTGCTACCCGATGCCGGCTTGAGATCCACGCCGACCGACGGGGTTTCCGTGCCTTCGCCCTCCTTGATGAATTCCATGCCGCCCACAAGCGACGCGGTGCGGATTTCACCGGCTGCTGCCGCGCTGCTCTGGCATGCGACGTTCTGGGTTTTCGGCCCCTGGAAGCATCCCGTGAGCACCATCGACACCTTCTGTGTCTTAGGCCCGGTGTATTCGCCTTCACTCGTGCTTGCCGTGCACGTCACGGCCTTTTTCCCCACCGTTTCGAGTTTCACTCCAGCGCTTGCGCCTTTGAACTTGGCGCTTGGCCCGGGGCCGGGCGACCATTCGTACTTACCTTCTTTTGATTCGCTTTCAAGCGTGCAGCTCGAATTCGTGTACCCGCCGTGATAGACGAGTTTTTTGCCTTCGGCGTTGGGTTCGACTTTCAGGCATCGTCCGAGATCGGGCAGCGGCAGGATGGCTTTGACGACCCTGGCATTCGCCTCTTCGGTCGCGCCGCTCATGATCGCCGTGTTCGTCCCAGCCGCAGCGGGCAATCCGACTTTGATGTTCACGGCCAGATCGCCGACGGGCGGCAACAGGGTGCAGCCGTTGGCACCGGGCGCTGCGAACGCGTTGTCCACCAGCGTGCCCGTGAGCACGAGGATATTGCCGCCGTCTTTGGTGGAGACGACGATGCTCCCTTTGATCGGTTTGTTGGGCGGCGGCGGATTCGTCGTGCTGTAGATCAGGTGGAGGCTGACCGGTTCTCCTTCTGAGCCGACGTAGCAGCCGCCTCCAAGCAACAGGTTGTCCAGTTTGACCTTGAGCGGAAGCGCAATGCCACCGGCACCGGTGCTGATCTGCGCTTGCCCCGCGAGTTCCGCTGTCGCGGTGACTTCGGTGAAGTTGCCAGGCAATTCGATCCCGACGAGTCCGCCCGGGACCTGCAGCGCCGTTTTCGACAGCGTGTTCCCGTCGCTCGCGGGCACCAGGAAGCCAAAGGCCCTGAGGCCGCCCTGGATGACGACGGTCTGGTTGATCGGCACCGTGCTTTTGCCGATCACGAATTCGCCACTCGTAGTCGTCGAGTCGACGCATGTGATCACCACCGGGTTGGTGTACGGGCAGTCACTGAAGCGCTGCAGGTCCTGCTTCAGCGACGCTCCAGCCGGCGCAGCGGCCGTCAGTGCGATCGTCGACGCGGCTGCTGCCACCGCGATCCCAAGCGTCCTCCTGCGCGTGCCGAACGCACGCTCGAGCGTCCATCCTCGCATCAGTCTCATCTGCTCCCTCTTCCTTCAGATTTGATTGGCATCGCAGCGCGATGGTATCTCCGTCCTTCGGCGCGTCGGCCCGAACGAGGGCGCAACGCACACCGGTGGTGTGTACCCATGTCCGCGGCTTGCCAAACGTAAATTCTCGCGTTCCTCCGCGAACACGTCCGTTTCCAGTCGTAAAACAAACGTTACGTCGCAAATCGCTTCTTACATGGAGCCGCGACGAGCCGCCGACATGACCGCACGGCAGCCAAGGTGCCCGAACGGACTGCTCGAGCTTGGTCGTGCGACCGGGCTGCGCCAAGCCCGGGAAATGCCAGCCCAGGCTATTTCTTCTTGTGCGATTTGTGCTTTGGGTGAGGCCCGTACTTCTTGCGGGCCGCCCGTTCGCATGCGATGCGCTTCTTCTTGTTCTTTTTCTTCTTGCAAGCCTTGAGCGCCTTCTTAAGCTTCTGCGCATTCGATTCTTTGAAGTTCTTGACTTCTCCACAACCTGACGGTGTGATCTGCGTAGTCTGTTCGATCACGCCTTCGCCCTGCGAGACGATTTTCGTCGGCATCGCAAGGTTCGCGCCGCACAGGCTGTAGTTCTTCTGCGGTTCGACGTTGACGCCGAGGGCTGAATGAGGCCCGGCCGGCAGGCTCGTTTCGAACGTCGAGAAGGGCGCGTCGGGCGCGGTTTCGAATCTCGAGTAGGTGATGCCTTTTTTGATGTCCGTGTGGCCATCGAGGACGAGCTTGATGTTTTCTCCCTGCAGCACGAAGACAACGTCGGGGAAGGCCAGGTTCGCGTGGGAGACCAGATAGGCCGGTCCTTCGAGGGGGCTCTTGAGCACGGGGGTGTGAATGACCGCTTTGCCGATCACCGACCCTTCACCGCAGGCAGCGGGGTTCGCTTCGAACACGTTGTCCGGGCACGCCTGCTGGATCGTCGAGAGCCGCGAGGGCAGCGCTATCGGGAGCTGCAGTTCGACCTGGTGGATGTTTGCCTGTCCGAGGCCCGGCGATTCGAGCTTTACGTAGAACCCCACGCCGTTGGCTTTGCTGCCCGTGCCGTCCACGTGTGCGGTCAGCTTTGGAGCGAACGGGAGGCTGCCGCAGTTGGCCACCTGGAATGGTGTTGAGAAGCCCTGGCTGCCGCCCTGCGAGCCTACAAGCGTCCCCGTGATCGCCATCGGGTTGCAGTTGGTCGGGTTGAATTGGAAGTGTTCGCGATCGATCTGCACGTGGATCGCTTTCAGCTGGACCGGAACGCCTTTGATCATGGTCGGCAGGGCTGAGCTCGCGATCGTGGTGCCTCCGCGCGCGTCGAGGATGCGGGTTTCGGTCGTTGTAACCGTGACCGCGGCGGTGTTCGGATCGATCTGGATCATCGAGTTGGCGATGACGGTGCCGAGGTTGAATGGCCCGGCCACCGCGGGCGTTGCGACCGACAGGCCGAACGGCGCGCCGTTGTATGGTCCCGTCAGGTAGACGCTC
>DATMQX010000149.1:0-5517 GCA_035567055.1 Solirubrobacteraceae bacterium | reverse complement strand
CGCGGCGGCGACCTGCTCGGAGAGCTCCACCGGAACGGGCTCGCCGCGCTGCTCGAGGCGCACCTTCTGCAACGACGCGTCCAGCGCCCGCTGGAGGTTCTCGCGCTGCTCATCGGGCTGTGAGGCCATCATCGTCTCCAGGCCGGCCTTCAGCTTCTCCCAGATCCGGGGTACGGCGAAGAACCAGCTGGGTCGCACTTCCGGCAGGTAGGAGAGCACTTCGCGCGGGTCCTCGCAGCAGGTGATCTGCAGTCCGAAGACGATCGGCAGGTAGTGGTGCGCGTTGCGCTCCGCGACGTGCGCGCTGGGCAGCCAGGAGATCACCCGTCCGTTCTCGGGGAACTCGATCAGCTCGTCAAGGCCCTCCACGGCGGCGAGTAGATTGCGGTGCACTAGCTGCACACCCTTCGGCGGCCCGGTCGTGCCCGACGTGTAGATCAACGTGAGAACGTCCATCGGCTTGATCTGCGCGACAGACGCGTCGACGTCGAAGCCTGGGTTGGAGCCCTCGACGTCGGCCAGCGCGATCGTGCCCTCCGGAAGATCTCCGTCCACGACGATCACGTGTTCCAGCCCGGGCAGCTGCTCGCGCGCCTCGAGCACCTGCGGCAGGAACTTCTGCTCGCAGATCAGAATGTGTGCGTCGGCGTCGGACACGAGATACTCGATCTGCTCAGCCGTGTAGGTGCTGTAGATCGAGAACGGCGTCGCGCCCAGCATCATGGCCCCGAGGTCGCACAGGTGGAACTCGGGGCGGTTGCCAATCAACAGGGCGATCGTCTCGCCGCGTCCCAGACCGAGCTTCGCGAGGCCGCCGGCGAGAGCGTCAACCCGCTCGCGCAGCTCTCCCCAGGTGATCGTGAAGGCGTCCCCCTTCGTTCGGATCGCGACCTCGTCGGCACGCTCGGCGGCCGTGATGCGGAAGGCCTCGGCGAGCGTCGCAGCGTTGACCGCGGAGCCTTGGCGACTGGTGGATTGCGTGACTGCGGCCTCCATTGCCCTTCCTCCCTCTCGCTTGCTCCCCTGGTCAAACGGCCTTCCCTCAAAGACCGCCCGCCAGCGACCGTGGCGCGATGATAGCCCTCAACAGCACGCCGCGCCACGCGAGCAGCAGGCGTGGCGTGCGTCGCGCGGGCCAGGCGTGCGGGGGCGCCCGCAGCCGACCCGGCCGGCGGCTGTCACGCGATGACTAGTCTCGCGGGTATGCGAACGGGCGAGCTCGGCTTCTGGTGGCGATCGCTGGGCGGGGCCACCCAGACGCGCCCGCCGCTGGACGGGCCCGCGGACGTGGACGTGGCGATCGTCGGAGCGGGCTTCACGGGGCTGTGGACCGCCTACTACCTCAAGCGGGCGCAGCCGGCGCTCGAGGTTGTCGTGCTCGAGCGCGAGCTGGCCGGCTACGGCGCATCCGGGCGCAACGGCGGCTGGGTCTCGGGCTTCTTCTCGGGCCCGCCGCGCGTGTATGAGCGCCGCGCCGGCCGCAACGGCTTCATCGCCCTCCAGCGGGCGATGTTCGACACGGTCGACGAGATCGGGTGCGTCCTCGTCGAGCATGGCATCGACGCCGACTACGTCAAGGGAGGGCAGCTGAGCGTCGCGCTGAACGAGGCCCAGGCTCGGCGCCTCGCCGATCAGCTCGCGAACAGCCGCCGGGACGGTCTCGGCGAGAGCGACCTGCGCGAGCTGAGCGACGCAGAGCTACGCCGGCGGGTGCGCGTGGCGGGCGCCCACGGGGCGACGTTCACGCCGCATGTCGCCACTGTGCACCCCGCCAAGCTGCTGCGCGGCCTGGCCGCGACGGTCGAGCGGATGGGCGTGACGATCTACGAGCGCACTCCGGTCAGCGAGATCCGCCCGCGGGCGGCGCTCACGCCCGCGGGCCGTGTGAGCGCCCGCTGGATCGTCCGGGCGACCGAGGGCTATACAGCCGGTCTGCGCGGCCTGCGGCGCGCGCTCGTGCCGATGAACAGCTCGATGATCATCACCGAGCCGCTTCCTGCCGGCGCTTGGGAGGAGATCGGCTGGAGCGGCCGTGAGGCCATGAGCGACGCGGCGCACGCGTACGTGTACATGCAGCGCACCGAGGATGGTCGGATCGCGATCGGCGGTCGCGGCGTCCCCTACCGCTTCGCCTCGCGGACCGACGCGTCCGGCGAGACGCCTGATGCGACGGTCGCGAGCCTGCGCTCGAAGCTGGGCGAGATGTTTCCGCAGGCGGCGTCCGTGGAGCTGGACCATGCCTGGTCGGGAGTGCTCGGCGTGCCGCGCGACTGGTGCATCTCGGTCGACGCCGACCGTCGCACGGGCGTCGCGTGGGCGGGTGGCTACGTCGGCGAGGGGGTTGCGACCGCGAATCTCGCCGGCCGCACTCTGCGCGACCTGCTGCTCGGCGAGCGCAGCGAGCTGACGGCGCTGCCGTGGGTCGGGCGCACGCCACGACGATGGGAGCCCGAGCCGCTGCGCTGGGCCGGGATCCACGCGGTCTACTCGCTCTACCGACGTGCCGATCGAGATGAGCTACGCAGCGGGCGCCCGTCGCGGCTCGGCCGGCTGGTCGATGCGGTCTCAGGACGCGAGTAGCCTGCGGCCGTCTCGCGGGCCGAGGCCGGGCTCGCCGATACTTCCGGGCACCGTCGATCCGAGGAGGCCCTGATGCCCTACGAGACGCTGCTGTACGACACCGCGGAGGCGGTGGCCACGATCACGCTGAACCGGCCCGAGCGGCTGAACACGATCGTTCCCCCGATGCCGGAGGAGCTCGAGGCCGCGGTGCACACGGCGATCCGCGATCCAGCCGTCAAGGTGATCGTGCTGCGCGGCGCCGGGAGGGCCTTCTGCGCGGGATTCGACTTCGGCGGCGGCTTTCACCACTGGGATGAGGCCCTGACCACGAACGGCGTATGGGACGCGGGCAAGGACTTCTCGGTTGCGACGTCCGAGAGCCAGGGAGCCGTGCCGAGGTTCATGAGCCTGTGGCGCTCCCCCAAGCCCGTGATCGCGCAGGTTCACGGCTGGTGCGTGGGCGGAGGCAGTGACATGGCGCTGTGCGCCGACCTCGTGATCGCCAGCGAGGACGCCCGCATCGGCACCTCCTATTCACGCATGTGGGGGTGCTACCTGACCGGCATGTGGCTGTACCGACTCGGCCTGACCAGGGCCAAGGAATATGCGCTGACGGGCAAGCCGCTCTCGGGCGTGGAGGCGGTCGAGGCGGGGCTGATCAACGCCGCCGTCCCCTTCGAGCGCCTGGAGGCGGAGGTCCGCGAGCGGGCGCTGCAGCTGGCGGCGATCCCCATCTCGCAGCTCACGGCGATGAAGCTGATCGTCAACCAGGCCTACGAGAACATGGGTCTCGCATCCACGCAGCTGCTCGGCCCGATCCTCGACGGGCTCATGCGCAACACGCCGGAGGCGAAGAGCTTCATCGACCTCGCCTCGAGCGAGGGGGTCGGCGCAGCCGTCGCCCTCCGCGACGCGCCCTTCGGCGACTACAGCCAGGCGCCTGCGCAGGAGCGGCCGAACCCGGAGAACGTCATCGCGGCGGAGCCGCCCCCGGCTTGACCGCCCCGTATCGGCTCCAGTGGCGCTCGGGGATCGCGTCGGGGTCCTTGTACCAGTACCAGGTGCAGGGGTCCTTCGAGTAGTCCTCCGGCGGATCGGACGGGTAGAGCGGATAGCCCGACCACTGGATCGGCATCGACTCGTTCATGAAGCTGCAGTGGGTGCAGTAGAGCGGGAAGCCCTTGCGGCCGAATGACCAGTCGTGCGCCTCGCGCGTGCCGCCGCCGTCGGGGAGTCCGTCGTAGGCGCCGTTTCGCACGAGCCGCTGACCCGAGCCACACGGGTTCATCGTGAAGGTCACCTTCTCCTCGTCCTCGGTGATCGTGAAGCTGCCCGGGTTCGGCCCCACGCCCGAGCAGGAGTGCGCACGCCACGTGGCCGCGAGCAGGCGCACGAGCTCACGGCGGTCGAGCGCGACGATCGCGTCGTGATGGCGGCGCCAGCCGCGGTTCATGCTCTGTTCCCACGCTTCGGCGACGCCCTCGTCGCCAAGGCGCTGCTGAATGAAGGAGACGAGGTCGAGCACGCCGGCGGCCATCAGGTCGTGGAGCATCTGCCACTCGTGCTTCATCTCGCCGCACAGGCGCCTGGCCTGCTCCGGATCGCCGGCGTCGATCGCCTCGATCGCGCGGTCCATCGTCGGCCGGGAGAGCCGCTCGAGCTCCTCCTCGGAAAACCAGCGGTCTGTCATCGTTCCCTCCTTCGATGATGATCGGGCCTGCATTGTGACCGAGCGGGGCAGGGCACTCGTCACGGGTGGCGCCCGTGGGATCGGCGCGGCGATCGCTAAGCGGCTGGCGGCGGACGGCTGGGACGTCGTCACACTCGATTTGGAGGGATGTGACATCACGCTCGACGTGGCACGCGACCCCTTCCCGCCACTGGACGACGTCGAGGTGTGCGTGGCGAACGCCGGCATCACGACCACGATCGCTCCGGCCCACCGGATGACCGCCGAGCAGTGGCAGCGTGACGTGGACGTCAACCTGACCGGCGCGTTCCGCACGATCCAGGCGTGCCTCGGCGGCATGCGCGAGCGCCGCAGCGGTCGGATCGTCGTGATCTCGAGCGTCGCTGCGCTCGGCGGCCTCCCCGGTCAGGTCGCATATGCCGCGTCGAAGGCCGGTCAGCTGGGCATGGTGCGAACGCTCGCGAGCGAGAACGCCGACCGCGGGATAACGGCGAACGCGATCCTCCCGGGCCTGGTCTCGACTGAGCAGGTGCTGGCGATGCCCGCGGAGGTGCGCGAGCGCGCGTTGCGGGCGACGCCGACCGGCAGGATGGTCGAGCCCGCGGAGATCGCCGCCGCGGTGGCCTTCCTGGCGAGCCCGGACGCCTCGCAGATCAGCGGTCAGGCGATCGCCGTCGACGGCGGTGCGTCGCTGAACGCGCTCTCGCTCGGCAGCGAGCGACGCTAGCGAGAGCGCCCTTGCGGGCCGCCCGACGCCGCATCCGCGGGCGCCCCGTTCGCGACATGTGGCGATCCGCGCAAGGCTCCTTGCAATCGATCGTCCAGCACCGCATCGAAACCCGGGCGGGCGGGTTGGGGGGGCAGGCAACCGGTCTGAGCCCAAAGGAGACCGGGTGGCCATGCGTCAAGTCAGAACAGCCAACACACACACGAAAGGGAGGCGCACACGGATGCCCTCATCCAAACTGATCTCGGCGCTCGCCGCCGCCTCAGCGCTGCTCGTGCTGGCTCCGGCCGGCGCTGCGGCTCGTCCGGCGGGCCAGAAACATGCGAACGCCAACCCCAACGCTCGCTGCCACGTGAGCCTGATCGCGGAACCCCGCACGATCAGGGCAGGCGATCCGGTCGAACTCTTCGGTCAGCTGCTCTGCACGAGCGGCACCACGGTGGGCCAGACTGTCACCGTCTTCGAGCGCACGGCGGGCTCGCCAACCTTCAAAGCAGTCGCGACCACGACCACCGTGGCGGAAGGCTTCTACAAACTC
>DATMQX010000148.1:0-14148 GCA_035567055.1 Solirubrobacteraceae bacterium | reverse complement strand
CCTGTCGGGTGCTCGCAGCATCGCGACGCCGACGCGGCGTCGGACGCCCAGCGGCTACATCGAGATTCTCGGCGCAAGCCAGCACAACCTGCGCGACATCGACGTTCATGTCCCGCTCGGCGTGCTCACATGCGTGACGGGGGTCTCGGGCTCAGGCAAGTCCACGCTCGTCAACGACGTGCTCTTCAAGGCCGTCGCCAACCGGCTGCACCGTGCGCGCAAGCGCCCAGGCACGCACCGGGCGATCCACGGCGTCGAGCAGCTGGACAAGATCATCACCGTCGACCAGTCGCCGATCGGCCGCACGCCCAGGTCCAACCCGGCGACCTACACGGGGCTGTTCGACGTGATCCGCGACATGTTCTCCAAGACGCAGGAGGCGCGGGCACGCGGCTACAAGCCGGGGCGCTTCAGCTTCAACGTCAAGGGCGGCCGCTGTGAGGTGTGCCGCGGCGACGGGCAGATCAAGATCGAGATGCACTTCCTGCCCGACGTGTACGTCCCGTGCGAGCAGTGTCACGGCAAGCGCTACAACCGCGAGACCCTCGAGGTGCGCTTCAAGGGCAAGAGCATCGCGGACGTGCTCGACATGTCGGTCGAGGAGGCGCTCACTTTCTTCGAGCACATACCGAAGATCCGTCGCCGCCTGGAGACGCTGAACGCCGTCGGGCTCGGGTATGTCAGGCTGGGCCAGCCGGCGACGACGCTGTCCGGCGGGGAGGCCCAGCGGGTAAAGCTCGCCACCGAGCTGTCGAAGGTCGCGACCGGAAGGACGCTGTACATCCTCGACGAGCCCACGACCGGCCTGCATTTCGCCGACGTGCAGCGGCTGCTCGACGTGCTGCAGCGACTCGTCGACGCCGGCAACAGCGTAGTCGTGATCGAGCACAACCTCGACGTGATCAAGAGCGCCGACCGCCTGATCGACATGGGACCCGAGGGGGGCGAGGAGGGGGGGATGGCGATCGCCGTGGGCACCCCCGAGGAGGTGGCGGCCGAGCCCGCCTCTCACACCGGGCGCTTCCTCGCAGGCATCCTCACGCCCGCCGCGAAGCGCGGGCGCGGCTCCGGCAGGAGCACTCCGCGCGAGCCGCGCACGAAGGTCGCCGCCTAGCCGAATGGCCGGCACGGCGCGCCAGGCTCGCCTGTGGGCGCAGAAGTGGCGGTGGTATGAGCGCAACTCGCTGCCCTGGCGCCGGGCCGCCATCCACTGGGAGTTCCTGCGCCGGGAGGCGTTCGTTCGCTGGCCTGTGCAGGGCAACGTGCTCGAGTCGCTGCGCGAGGGGCGCCTCGAGATCGGGCCGGGAACGCTGCTCGAGCCGGGCGTGTGGATCACCGCCCCCGGGAGCGCACGCGTGCGGATCGGCGCCGGGACCTTCCTGAACATGGGTGTGATGGTCGCCGCCCATGAGCTCGTGGAGATCGGCGACCACTGCATGCTCGCCAACGGGTGCTTCGTCTCCGACGCCTCGCACCGCCACGACGACCCCGAGCTGCCCGTCACCTGGCAGGGCTTCGAGAGCAAGGGCCCGACGCGCATCGGCGACAACTGCTGGCTCGGTGCGAACGTCGTGGTCACGGGCGGCGTCACGATCGGCGAGCGCTGCGTGATCGGGGCGAACAGCGTCGTTACGCGCGACGTCGAGCCGTTCTCGCTGGCCGCAGGGGCGCCGGCGCGGGTTCTGCGCCGGGTCGCGTATGCAGACTCGACCGAGCCTTCGAGCTCTCCGGCAATGCCGGCCGCGGATAACGGATAGCGTCTCCTCGATGGACCTCTCAGAGGCGATGCGCGGCGCGCCGACGAGCCGGCGCTTCCGGTCCGATCCCGTTCCGCGAGAGGCGCTCGTAGGCGCGCTCGACGCGGCCCGCTACGCGCCGAGCGGCGGCAATCGCCAGGGCTGGCGTGTGGTGGTGGTCGAAGCTCCCGAGCGGCGTGCGGCGCTGCGCGACCTCTACCTCCCGCCCTGGCGCGCCTACCTGGAGCAGACGGGCGGCGCCCGCATCTTGGCCGACGCTGAGAGCTACGACCCGGCCCTGGTGCGGAACGTCCGCCGCGCCGACGAATACGCGAACGGCCTCGCCGAGGTGCCCGTGCACCTCGTGGTGGGGGTGCGCCTGGGGGACCTCGCCGTGACCGACGCGCAGCTGCCGCGCCAGAGCATCGTCGGCGGCGCCTCGGTGTATCCGTTCGTGCAGAACCTGCTGCTCGCCCTGCGGGCCGAGGGTCTCGGCGCCGCCATGACCACGCTGCTGGTGCCCGCCGAGGCCGAGGTCAAGCGCCTGCTGGAGATCCCCGAGGAGATCGCGCTCGCGGCGCACGTCGGCGTCGGCTATCGCGCGGACCCCTGGCCGGCGCTACTGTCGCGCCGGCCCGTGGAGGAGTTCGCCTTCGCGGAGCGCTACGGCGAGCCGCTCACGGCGCCGGAGGGACCGGGATCGAGCTGAATGCGGTCGTTCCCGGGGCCACGTTGATGCCGAGGCCCGTGGCGCTGTTGGCGTAGGCGAGCTCCTTCGCGAGCGTGCCAACGCCGTTGCTGGCGGGCACGGGGGCGAGCTCGACGGTCGAGAGGATGCCCAGCGCGTTGCCGCTCCCGTCCAGGTAGGCGCTGCCGGAGTCGCCCGGGATGCCCGGGCTCACGGTGTAGAGCTGTGAGCTCCAGCCGGCCGATCCTTCGGCTTCGCCGAGGCTCAGCCCGGTCTTGGGGCTGAGCACGCTGACGCCGCCGCGCAGGATCGAGTTGCCGTAGGTGAAGACGCGTTCGCCCAGCGCTGCCGCGCTCGCAGAGATGCCTTTCGGTCCACCCCAGAACGGGATGGTTGGATTCACGTTGGCGACCTGCGCGGCCGCGATCTTGATCAGCGCCAGGTCGTTGTAGGCGCAGGTCGCCGCGTTGCTCTCATGCGCCTGTTGCATCGCGATCCATGAGTTGTAGGCGAGGGTGCCTATCAGCGTGCCCTTCTGGATGCCGCCGTTGACGAGGCCTCCGGCGTAGATCGGCGAGCCCAGCGGCAGCGATTTCGTGGAGCAGCCGTTCGTTTCGGTGTTGCTGCCGGTCGACGAGCAGTGCGCGGCCTGGCCCAGGTACACGTTGCCCGACGCGTCGGTGTAGACGAAGTTGGCCGTGCACTGTCCGGCGCCGTTCAGGAAGGAGGAGCCGCCGGTGAACGTCATCACGCCGGGGTGGATCGTGGCGGTTTCCGCGGGCGCCCATGCCGATGCGCTCCCGGCGCAGGACACGAGCGCGATCGCAACCACGCCAAGCAGCAAGGTCCATTTCGAGCACTGGCGCATCTGGTTCCTCCCTGGCTGTTTGACAGGACCGCGGCTGGCGGTGTCGCGGCTGACGGTGTTGCGGCTGGCATGTCCGCGACGCCGCCTTACCCGCGCCGCATCGGCGCCAAACGCGCCATCACACCCGGTCAACGCCGCCCTCGACGGATGTCCGAGGGCCGCTCATCGCCCGCCTCGGCGACGCCAGAGGGAGGCGCTGTCAGCCGAGCAGCGCCTGCAGCTCGGCCAGCTCGGCCGGGTCGATCGAGTAGCTGTGCTCGGGACCCGGGTAGCGGCGCGCGCGCACATCCTGCGCGTAGGCGGTGACGCCCGCGTTCATCTCGTGCTGGAGGTTGGCGTAGCGCTTGACGAAGCGCGCGCCGAGCCCGTCGCGGATGCCGAGCAGGTCGTGGAACACGAGCACCTGCCCGTCCGTCGCCGGCCCGGCGCCGATGCCGATCACGGGAATCTCCATATGCGCCATCAGCTCCTCGGCCACGGCGCTCGGGATCGCCTCGAAGACGATCGCGAAGCAGCCGGCATCCTGCAGGGCCAGTGCCTCCGAGGCGATGCGTGCGGCCGCCGCCGCGGTACGGCCCTGCGCCTTCCAGCCGCCGAGCGCCGTTGAGGTCTGGGGTGTCAGCCCGACGTGACCCATGACCGGGATCCCGGCGCCGATGATCGCGCGCGCCCTGCTGACCGAGGCCGGACCGCCGCCCTCGAGCTTGACCGCCTCGCAGCCGGCCTCCTTGACCATTCGCAGCGCCGTCGCTATCGCCTGTTCGTCGGAGATCTCGTATGAGCCGAACGGGAGGTCGCCGATCAGCAGCGGTGTGTGCAGGCCACGGCGCACGGCGCGTGTGAGCATCAGCATGTCCGCGAGCTCCACCGGGGTGGTGGCGTCGTAGCCGAGCACCGTCGTGGCGGCGGAGTCGCCGACCAGCACGAGATCCACGCCCGCGGCCTCGGCCGCGCGAGCGCTCGGGTAGTCGTACGCCGTGACCATCACGATCGGTTCGCCGAGCCGCTTCTTTTCGATCAACAGCGGCAGGGTCATCGGCAGGCGATGGGCGGGCGGGATCCCGTCAAATGGGGCTTGAACCGTCGGCTGGCTGGACATTGGTGCTTCCTCTCTGACGCTCGGTTGACGCCCGCTCATCGGGAGAGCAGGGTCGCCACCTCGTCGTCGATCGTGATGATGCGGTTGGTCTGCGCCTCGACATGGACCACACGAGGCTCGTAGCGCTCCATCTCGGCCTCGTCGTATTGGCCGTAGGAGATGACGATGATCGTGTCCCCCCGGTGCACGAGCCGGGCCGCCGCGCCGTTGACCCGCATGTCGCCGGAACCCCTCTCACCGGCGATCGTGTACGTCTCGAAACGCGCGCCGTTGTCCACGTCGACGACGTGCACCTGCTCATGCTCGAGGATGTCCGCCGCCTCGAGCAGATCGGGGTCGATCGTGATCGAGCCGACGTAGTGCAGGTCGCAGTCGCTGACCGTCGCCCTGTGAATCTTTGACTTGAGCATCACGCGTTGCATGTGGCGATCGCCTCTCCCTGGAGCGGTTGTTGACTGGACTTCGAAGCGCGAGCCGGCTCGAGGATCGTGTTGTCGATCAGACGAACGTCGCCGACTCTCGCCGCGAGAGCGAGCAGCGCCTCGCCGGCAAGCTCGGCCACGGGCTCGAGCGTCTCGGGATCGACGAGCGCGACATATTCGGGATCGACGCCGGACGAGCGCATGGCCCGTAGCGCGGCATCGATCAGGACCTCCGAGGATCGCTCGCCGCACGCCGCCAGGCCGCGAGCGGTCTCGAGCGCGTCGAACAGTCCGTGCGCGCGGCTGCGCTGCGGAGGATCGAGCAGCGAGTTGCGGCTGGACATCGCAAGGCCGTCCGCCTCGCGCACCGTCGGGCAGACCTCGATCCTCACCGGCAGGTTCAGATCGTCGACGAGGCGTCGCACGACGATTGTCTGCTGAGCGTCCTTCTGGCCGAAGTAGGCGATATCGGGCATGGCCATGCAGAGCAGCTTGGTCACCACCGTGGTCACGCCACGGAAGTGCCCGCTGCCGCGCGCGGCGCCCTCCAGCCTGTCGGTGATGCCGATCACCTCGACGGTCGTCGCGAACCCGGGCGGATAGACCTCGTCCACGGAGGGAGCGAACAGCAGGTCGGCACCGGCCGCTGCGGCGAGTGCCTCATCGTCGCTCTGCTGCCGGGGATAGCGCTCCAGGTCGCTGCGCTCGTTAAACTGGGCCGGGTTGACGAAGACCGACACGACGACGACGTCGCATTGCTCGCGCGCACGCCGGATCAGCGCCAGATGTCCATCGTGGAGGGCGCCCATCGTTGGCGCCAGGCCGATCGTGAGCCCGTCACGACGCGCCGGTGCGAGCGCGGAGCGAAGCTCCGTCACGGTGCGCACGGTCCTCATGCGCTCAGCGTGGATCGGATTGGGGGGCTCATCGGTTTCGGTCCAGTTCCCTGCGGATACCGGCGCGACTAAAGATGTGCGGTACGGGTCCTGCGGTCCATCCCGGGCTAAAGCTCGGTGACGGCCCGAAGGGGATGATACAGCGGTTCTCGCAGCGGTGGAAGTGCTCGCGATGTGTGAGCCTGGTCACAGTGCTGCGCTTTCCCGGAAGCGCAAGGGGGCGTATCCTTTGGAGCCGTGACCGTGCCTCTGGCCGTAGGGACAGGCGTAGTCGTGATCGTGATCGCGATAGCGGTTGTGCTCCTGGTCCTTATCGTGGCCCTGTCGCTCCGTCAGAGGCGTAACGCGAGAGCACGTCTTGACCTTGTTGACGCGCATGAGCGGGCCGCCCGCGCGGAGCGAGATCTCGAAATCGAGCGAGAACAGGGACGGCAGCAAACAGACGCCGACCGGTAGACGGTCCAGCTATTCGTTGGTCTGCGGGCCTTTCCAACGTCGCACACGGCGACCTCGCCCGTCACCACGCGTCGACGTTCGGGCGCTTCTTGCCCGGCCGCCGCCACCACTCGCCCGTGGTCTCGTCGAACAGCAGCTCGATCCAGCGGCGGGAGTCGGCCGGATCGATCACGTCGTCGATCTCGCCATACGCCGCCATGTTCAGCCCCTCGCCGCGCTCGTATGCGGCGGCGACGCTCGCCTCGTACACGCGTTCGCGCTCGACCGGGTCGTCGATCGCCTCGAGCTCGCGACGCATACCCAGCCGTACGGCTCCCTCGAGACCCATGGCGCCGAACTCCGACGTGGGCCAGGCGACGGTGAACAGCGGCGCCTTGAAGCCACCGCCGGCCATCGCCTGAGCCCCGAGTCCGTAGCCCTTGCGAAGCACGATCGTCCCGCTGGGCACGCTCAGGTTCGCGCCGGTGAGGAACATGCGCGAGAAATGGCGCACGGTGGCGGTGCGCTCCGCCGCCGGGCCCACCATGAAGCCGGGCGTGTCGCACAGGAACAGCACCGGCAGCTCGAACGCGTCGCACAGCTGCATGAAGCGCGACGCCTTGTCTGCGCCGTCGGCATCGATCGCGCCGCCGAGGTGGGTGGGGTCGTTCGCGACCACGCCCAGCGGGCGTCCGCCGACCCGCGCGAGCGCCGTCAGCATCCCGGGGCCGAAGCCTCCCCGCAGCTCGAGCACCGAGCCCTCGTCGAACAGCGTTTGCACGACCCTGCGCACCTCGTAGATGCGCTTGCGCTGCTCGGGAATGAGCTCGCGCAGAAGACCCTGGTCTCCTGCCGCTCCCGGCTCGACGGCGCCGCGGAAGTAGGAGAGGTAGCGCCTGGCGGCCTCCACCGCGGCGCGGTCGTCGGCGACCCGCAGATCGACCACGCCGTTTCCGTACTGCACATCGATCGGGCCGACGTCCGCCGGGTCGTGGACCCCCAGGCCGCCTCCCTCGATCATCGCCGGTCCGCCCATGCCGATGCTGGAGTCCTCGGTGGCGATCACGACGTCGCAGCAGCCGAGCAGCGCCGCGTTCCCGGCGAAGCAGTAGCCCGAGGCGATCCCTACGAGCGGCACGAGGCCGCTGAGGCCTGCGAACAACGCGAATGCCCTGCAGTCGAGGCCGGCGACGATCGGCATGTCGACGTCGCCCGGGCGGCCGCCGCCGCCCTCGGCGAACAGCACAACCGGCAGCCGCCGCCGCTCGGCCACATCGAACAGGCGGTCCTTCTTGAGGTGGTTGCGCATGCCCTGCGTGCCGGCCAGAACCGTGTAGTCGTAGGACATCGCCACGCACGGCTGGCCGTCTACGTCGCCGACGCCGCCCACGAGGCCGTCCGCGGGGGTACGTGCGATCAGCTCCTCGCGGGAGCGCCGGCGCTCCTGGGCGGCGAACAGCAGCGGGCCATACTCGACGAACGTGCCCTCGTCGAGCAGATCGGCAAGGTTCTCACGCGCCGTGCGCCGGTCGAGCTCGTGACGCCGCGCCACCGCCTCGGGACGCCCTGCGTCGAGACCCACCGCGTGGCGCTCGCGCACCGCTCGCAGGTCTGCCCGCTCGCCGCCCGCCTGTGGGTCGGGCGGCTGGTGTGCTCGCTGACCTTCGGCGGAGCCCGGCTCCAGCATCAGCAGCAGCTGTCCCTCCTCGACCGCATCTCCGACGGCCACCGCGACGCTCGTCACGACGCCGTCGGTCTCGGCGAGGACCTCGTGCTCCATCTTCATCGCCTCCAGGACGACGAGCGGCGTTCCCGCGCCAACTCGCTCGTCGGCTCCGTACGCGATCGAGACGACGACGCCGGCGAACTGGGCCCTCACGGCGAGCTCCGAGGTTGATGCCATGGCGAGATCATCCCGCACCGCCGCGCGCGATCGTCTCGCGGCAAGGAACTACGATGGCCGCGTGTCAGAACCGGCGAACGAGCTGTCGGCCCCAAGGCGGCGGGAGGCTCTCAAGGAGCTGCTGGTGGAGGCTCGCGGATGCACACGCTGCAGCGAGCTGGCGGCGACCCGCAAAACCGTCGTCTTCGGGGCGGGCAACGCCGACGCGGAGCTGATGTTCGTCGGGGAGGCCCCCGGCGCGAGCGAGGACGAGCAGGGCCTGCCGTTCGTCGGGCGGGCGGGGAAGCTGCTGGAGACGCTGCTCGGAGAGATCGGGTTGCAGCGCTCGGAGGTGTTCATCACGAACGTGCTCATGTGCAGGCCTCCCGGCAACCGCGATCCACTACCGCTCGAGATCGAGAACTGCCAGCAGTACCTGATGCGCAAGGTCGAGCTGATCCAACCGAGCGTGATCTGCACGCTGGGGAACTTCTCGACGAAGCTCCTGCGCGGCGACCCGACCGGAATCACGCGCCTGCACGGGCAGCCCGAGCTCATCATGCTGGGCGCGCGCAACGTGCGGCTTTATCCGATCTACCATCCGGCCGCAGCCCTCTACACGCCGCGCATGCTCGACACGCTGCGCGAGGACTTCACGAGGCTGCCCGAGCTGCTCGCCCTGGGGCCGCCCGAGCAGCCGGAACTCGACGAGAGCTTCACGGCGGATGCGCCCACGGAGCCCCCGGCGACGCCCGCCGAGCGCCAGGAGGACGCCGGAGTGGACCAGCTTGGACTGTTCTAGACACCTTTCGAGGAACATTTTCCCTGCAAATGAAGGGATTCTTCGGAGAGCGTCGAAATCGTGTCCACAGGTCCTAAAGCAAGCCCGGACGGCTGCCGATGAAGGCCTTGTCTCCATCCCTCCAGGAGTAACGACCGGCCCGCGACCCATCCCCCGCGGGTCGGTCCTTTTAAACGGCAGGATCGGAGCGGTTGGCTCTACAGTCTTCCGGTGATCGCGCGCAGCATCGAAACCTGTGATCCGACCGAGACGGAAGCTCTTGGGGCGGAGCTTGCGGCCGGGCTCCGGGAGGGGGATGTCGTGCTGGTTGCGGGCGAGCTCGGTTCGGGCAAGACGACCCTCGTTCGCGGCGCCGCTCGCGCGTTGGGGGTCGCCGACGCCGTGACAAGCCCAACATTCAGCATCGGCCATCGCTACCGCGCGGCGAACGTGACCGTCTCTCATCTCGATCTGTACCGGCTGGGCGGGCTCGAGCACGAGGATCCGGCGTTGTTGGATGACTATCTGGGCCCGGGGCGGATCGCCTTCGTCGAGTGGCCACTGGAGGACCCCGATGCGCTCCCGCAGGCGCGCCTGCGGGTGACTCTCACCCACCGAGGCGGCGACAGGCGGCGCGTGGAGGTAGGCGACGGCGACGGTGAGGCCGCGGGATGATCGTGCTCGGCTTCGACACGGCGACGCGTGCGACGGCCGTGGCGCTGATGCTGGACGATCGCGAGGTGCTGCGAGCGCGAGACGATCCCGGGCCGGCCGAGCACCCCGGCCACGCGACACGTCTGCTGGCGATGGCCGATGAGCTACTCGCCACGGCAGGCATCGGCTGGCGTGGCGTCGAGCGTGTAGCCGTGGGGCTCGGCCCCGGCACGTTCACGGGCCTGCGCGTCGGCGTCGCGACGGCCCGCGGGATCGCGCAGTCGCTCGCGATCGAGCTCGTGGGTGTCTCGAGCTCGCTGGCGCTCGCCACGGCCGCGGCGAGGGCCCCCGGCGAGCGCGACGCCCCGGACGAGGGTCGCGTGCTTGCCGTGATCGATGCCCGCCGGGGAGAGGTCTTCGCGGCCGCCTACCGGGCGAGCGGCAGGCGATCGGTAAGCGAGCTCGCGACGCCGCGGGCGATCGCGCCCGATCAGCTCGGGAGCGTGATCGCGCTGGCGCAGGAGCAAGGCGCCGGGACCGGAGCGTGGCTGGCTGTGGGTGACGGCGCGGTCCGCTACCGCCCCCAGCTCGAGGCCTTCGGCGTCACGATCCCGGACGATTTCTCGCGCCTGCACCTGGTGGACGCCGGCACCGTCTGCGAGCTCGGCATGCGCGAGCGCCCCGTGACGGCCTACGAGCAGATCCTCCCCGACTATCGCCGCCGTCCCGATGCAGAGCTGGCGCTTGAGAGCGTCGCTGGCCGGGGAGCTGTAGCGCGGTGAGCCGGCCGGCCGACCAGGCGCGAGCGGACAGCTCGCCACTCGTGGAGGTGCGCCGGCTCGTCTACACCGATCTGCCGGACGTCATCGCGATCGAGCGACGGGTCTTTCCGACGCCGTGGTCGCTTGCGATGTTCGTGCTGGAGCTCTCCAAGCAGTCGGGCATCTGCCTGGCGGCCGTATGTGAGGCCAAGCTCGTCGGTTATCTGATCTGCTCCCGCTACGACACGGTCTGGCATGTGATGAACGTGGCCGTCGACAGCGCGCATCAGCGGCGGGGTCTGGCATCGGCGATGCTTGCGGAGCTGTATGACCGCGTGAATGACGATGAGGCGAGGTTCACGCTGGAGGTACGCCGGTCGAACACGGTGGCGATTCACCTTTACGAGCGGGAGGGCTTCCGGGCCGCCGGAATGCGTCGCCGCTACTACCAGGACAACGGGGAGGATGCGCTCGTGATGTGGCGCACGCCCGCCACGCTAGCCGGGTCGCTCATGGATGTGCCGAACCCGGGGCCGATGTGAGGATCCTCGCACTGGAGACGAGCTGTGACGACACCTGCGCAGCGGTCGTGACGGGCGACGGGCGGATCCGGTCCAACGTGATCTCATCGCAGGGGGTCCACGACAGGTTCGGAGGGGTTGTGCCCGAGATCGCATCCCGCCACCACCTGGAGCTCGTGAACCTCGTCGTGCAGCAGGCGCTCGCCGACGCGGACGTCACGCTCGAGGAGATCGAGCTCGTGGCGGCGACGCAGGGCCCGGGGCTCGTGGGCGCGCTGCTCGTCGGCCTCTCCACGGCCAAGGCGCTTGCGGCCGCGCGGGAGCTGCCGTTCGCAGCCGTCGACCACATTCAGGGGCACGTGGCGGCCAACTTCCTTGTGGGCCCGAACGGCGAGCCCGCGTTCGAGCCGCCGTTCCTCTGCCTGATCGCGAGCGGCGGTCACACGCTGCTGGCACAGGTCGCCGAGCACGGTCGCTTCGCGGTGCTCGGGCGTACGCTCGACGACGCCGCCGGCGAGGCGTTCGACAAGGGGGCTCGTATGCTCGGGCTCGGATACCCCGGCGGGGCCGCGCTCGAGCGGCTGGCGGCCGGTGGTGATCCCGAGGCGTTCTCGTTTCCCGGCTCGCGGGCGGAGCGCTCGCAGGGCGGAGGCGGCACGGGCCGTCAGGCGTTCGCCAACAGCCTCGACTTCTCGTTCGCCGGCCTGAAGACGGCGCTGCTGTACCGGCTTCGTGAGCTCCCGGAGGCGCAGGTTCGCGAACAGGCCGCCGATTTCGCCGCCTCCTATCAGGCCGCGATCGTCGACAGCCTGATGCTGCGGGCCGAACAGGCGCTCGAGCGAACGGGGCAGACGCGCCTCGCGGTCGGGGGCGGCGTGGCTGCCAACGGCGAGCTGCGCCGCAGGCTTCGCGCGCTCAAAGCCAGCGTGCACGTGCCGCCGCGCGAGCTGTGCACCGACAACGCCGCGATGATTGCGAGCGCGGCGCTCCAGGGCAGGCAGCTGGCCTATCCGGCGTATCTCGGCCTCGATGCGTACGCCACCGGGGAAGGGTCGCCTTGACGCTCGTCACCGTCTACTCGAAGCCCGACTGTCATCTCTGCGCCGATGCGATCGCGGCGCTCCAGGAGTTGCAGGGCGAGCTCGGATTTGCGTTGGAGGAGCAAGACATCACCTCCGACGAGGCCCTGCTGCGAGCGTACTTCGAGCGGATTCCGGTCGTCGCGCTCGACGGCGAGGAGCTGTTCGACTTCTTCGTCGACGAGGCGATCCTGCGCGAGCGTTTAGAGTCACGGCAATGACCTACGGAGAACCCACGGCCGGCATGGCCGAGGCACAGCGCGACGGCGGGGGCGCGGGCCACGAGCGCCTCTCGCTCGGCGTGGCCGCGCGGCTGTCGCGCTATCTGCAGGTGCTGACGCAGGCGAAGAAGATGGGCAAGGAGACGATCTCCTCGCAGGAGCTCTCCGACTACACGCACGTCAACTCCACGCAGATCCGCCGCGACCTCTCCGGCTTCGGCAAGTTCGGCAAGCGCGGCGTGGGCTACAACGTCGAGGCGCTGGTCACGCAGATCCGCAAGATCCTGCGGACGGCGGGCCAGCACAACATCGCGCTGATCGGCGCAGGACACCTGGGCAAGGCGATCGCCTCCTCGGAAATCTTCGCCGACCACGGGTTTCGCGTGGTCGCGATCTTCGACGTGGATGCCTCGAAGGTCGGCACGGACGTCGGCAACCAGGCGGTGCGGCACATCGACGAGCTGCGCCAGGTGGTCGAGGACGAGGACATCGTCGTGGGGGTCCTCGCGGTGCCCACGCACGCCGCGCAGGGGCTCGCGAACGAGCTCGTCGAGGCGGGCGTGAAGATCATCTTCAACTACTCGGAGTCGCTGCTGGACGTACCACCGGAGGTGACCGTTCACACCTCGAGTCCGGCCGTCGATCTGCTTTACGCGCTGTACTTCTACCTGACCTGATGCCCTGAACCGCGGGGGCGTGCCAATCGCGCGCGCCCGACCGCAGGACCGCAGAACCCGCACCATGAACAGCCTGGACCTTGATCGAGCGGCCGAGAAGTTCGCCCAGGCGACCGACTTCACCGTAGGCGTGGAGGAGGAGTTCTCGATCCTGAATCCCGACACGCTCGACCTCGCGCCGCGCTTCGAGGAGCTGCGGGCCGCGGCGGAGAGCGACCGTCTGCTGTACGAGCACATCACCGGCGAGCTGATCCGCTCGGAGATCGAGATCATCTCGGGCGTGGGCGCCGACCTGCACGACGCGCTGGCCCGCCAGCGCGAGCGTCGCCGGCGCCTGTTCGGGCTCGCGGCGGCACATGGCGCGGCCCTTGGCGCGACGGGCACGCACCCGTGGGCCGACTATCGCGAGCAAACGATCATCGACACCGAGCACTACCGCCGGGTCGAGGAGGGCCTCAAGTACGTCGCCTGGCGCAACAACACGTTCAGCATGCACGTGCATCTCGGCATCCGCGATATCGACCGCGCCGTTCGGGTCTGCGACCGGCTCAGGCCCGTGCTGCCGCTGCTCCTGGCGATATCCGCGAACTCACCGTTCCTCGACGGGTGCGACAGCGGCCTGCATTCGGCGCGCACGCAGAGCTTCACCAAGAGCTTCCCGCGCTGTGGTGTGCCCGACGCCTTCGGCAGCTGGGCGGCGTACCGCGAGTACATCGAATTCCTGCTGCGCACTCGCTCGATCGTGGAGTTCACGCAGGTCTGGTGGTCGGTCAGGCCGCACTTCAGCTTCGGCACCGTCGAGATGCGGATCTGCGACGCGCAGGCAACCGCTCAGGAGTCGGACGCGCTCGCGGGCCTGGCCGTCGCGTGCATCGCCCAGGCGGCGCGGGACGTCGACGAGGACGTTCCCTTCACCGATTTAACAGCGCGCCTGATCGAGGAGAACATGTGGCGCGCGACCCGCTTCGGCCTGGAGGGCAAGCTGATCGACCTCGACCGCGGGGAGGAGTATCCGGCGCGCGAGGCGATCGAGCGCCTGATGGGGTGGACCTCGCCGGTGCGAGCGGAGCTGGGCATCGAGCCCACGTTCCCCGAGCGCAACGGGGCCCAGCGGCAGCGGACGCTGATCGACGCGGGCGCGACCCGCGAGGAGGTCTTCGCCGCCTCGGTGAGGGAGACCATGCAGAGCTATGCGCAGGAGGTGACCGTATGAGCACCGAGGACCCGCGGTTGACGGGCGAGTCGCAGACGCCCGGTAGCACGTCAGGCGAACCGAGCGAAGAGGAGCTCAGGGCCGCATACGAGGCCGAACTGAGCCGTCTGACGAGCGCGGACCTGATCGCCCAGACGGTCGTCTCGCTGCTCAACCTGGCCGCTCGCCGGCTCGGCCCGCTCGGTGGCCCCGATGCCGACACCGAGTCCCCGAGC
>DATMQX010000147.1:0-7913 GCA_035567055.1 Solirubrobacteraceae bacterium | reverse complement strand
GCTCGGGGATCGCGACTCCGCCTAGCGGCAGGTCCGGCCGGACTTCGGTTCGGAGCTCGTATGCCCGCGAGAGCGAGGTTGCAACCGCCTTCTCGCCGGATGAGGCCCCGACGAAGACTGACAGCGTTCGGGCCGGATCCTGGTCGCGCAGCCATAGACGGAGGCTGTCCTCGGCGTGCTTGCTGACCGCGCGGTAAACGATGGCAGGCACGTCCAAGCCCACGAGATCACGAGCGAGGTACTCGGCCGGGTCCATCGTGGGCAGGAACGGGAACGGGCGTTCGCTGGGATTACGGTCGCTCTCGTCATCGATGTCGTAAAGAACGAGGCCGTCTATCCCCACCGACCGGAGTCGCGCGAGTGTGACCTCAGCGATCTGCCTGGTCTGCTCCGGTTCGGTAGTCAGCCTCGGTGGCGTCACCGCGAAGATCAAGAACTCACCCCTCCGATCGGCGATGCGCTGGTGCAGCTCCATGCGCGGAACCGTAGCCAACCGTCGCCGCCTCGGACCAGCCCGTGGACACCGCCGGGCAGCTGAAAGCAGGTCCGCGCGCCAGTACACCGCGAGTCGCGCAATTCCGCACGTCCTCGCGCGAGATCGTCTACCCCCGTTCCTGGGCGAGGCGTTCGGCGGCAGCACGGGCCTCGTCGATGTCGTTGTAGTTCGTCATACGCACGATCTTGCCGTCCTCCCACACGCCGACGGCTGCATAGCGCAGCTGAACCTCGCCGCTGCTGCCGACTGGACGGCCCTTCTGAATGAGCACTCGAAAGCCGACTCCATTGCCGAGGTCGAGAGTCTCCTCCGCCTCGAACTCGCGCTCCTCGTAGGAGCCCCACCAGTCCTCGATGAAGCCACGAGCTGCCGCCTGCCCTTCAAAGACGCCCATACCGACCGGCGACATGTCATACACGCCATCCGGGGCGTAGAAGGCCATCATCGCATCCAGATCGCGGCGATTGGCGGCGTCGGTCAGTCGTTTCTGCCGCTCCACGAGGTCGGGGGTCGTGGACTCCTCGGACATTACGCAGGTGAGTATCCCGGACCGCTGCCTTTAGAGCTAAGCGCGGAAATCTCCGGGTGGACAGCCCATGCGACGATGGCACGCTGATCGCGGCCGACATTCCCATCCCCTAACTGCTGCCCCTGCAAGATCAAGTCACGGCCGGAGCCGGCGCACGGGCCACATCACTCTGAATCGGAGTGCGCCGCCGCCCGTGTCTCCTCCGCCAGTCCCCCGATTCGCCCCTAGCCGAACGTGAACACGTAGGCCTCGGCGGCGCGCTCGAGGAACGTGATCTCAACGGTCCGCTCGCGGACACCTTCGTGCGCACGCACGAGCTGGTACAGGCGGCCGTCCTTGAGCTCCCCGTTCCCCGCCTCGTCGACGTCCACTCCGTGCGACGGTCCCGGAGCCTCGCCGTCGAGCAGCACACGGAAGGGAATGGGCTCTAGCGCTCCGGAAGACAGCACGAGATGCGCGTCGCGAGCGCGGAACCGGTAGGCGATGCTCCCGCCGGCCTGCGCGAGCACGACGCTCTCACGCCCGATCGTCCACTCGCCCGCGAGAGCCCAATGGTTCAAGCGCAGGCGCTTCGGGAGCTCATAGGCGCGAGGTTCGTCGAACGCGCCGCCGCCCGGTGACGCGAAGTGCTCGGTACGGTCGTAGCCGAGATACGTCTCGGGCGTACGCAGGTGGCGCCAGTCGGCCTCCGCCTCCACGCCGACCCCTTCGACGGGGACGAGCTCGCGCTCGACGCCGAGCAGCCGCTGGATGACTCGCTCCGACTGCTCGTAGCGCCCCTCGCCGAAGTGCCGGTCGCGGATGATCCCCTCCTTGTCGACGAAATACAGCGCGGGCCAGTAGTGGTTGTCGAAGGCGCTCCAGATCGCGTAGTCGTTGTCGAGCGCAACCGGGTAGTCGATCCCCCGCTCGTTCGTCGCCTGCCGCACGCGATCGATCTCGTGCTCGAAGGAGAACTCGGGCGTGTGGGCGCCGATGACGACGAGCCCGTCGTCCCGGTAGGCCTGCGACCAGGCACGCACGTAAGGCTCCGTGCGCAGCCAGTTGATGCAGGTGAACGTCCAGAACTGGACAAGGACCGCATTTCCCCGCAGCGCCGTCGGCGTGAGCGGCTGTGAGTTCAGCCACGTGGTTGCACCGGCGAGTGACGGGAACCCGCCATGCAGCGACATGTCAGGCATCGCGGACATTCATCTCTCCAATCGCATAGCTGTGGCTCGGGTTTGGGGGGACGGCGACCTCGCGGGGCTCCGTCCCCCGATCACTGACGCAATGCTCTGAAGCCCGCGCGCATCTCCTCGCAGAAGAGTTGCGGCTGTTCCCAGGCGGCGAAGTGGCCGCCTCTGTCGAGCTTGTTGTAATGGATGAGGTTGTCGGGATACGCCCGCTCCGCCCAACTCCGAGGTGCTTGATACAGCTCGTCGGGAAAGACGCTTATGGCGAACGGGATGGAGATGTTCTTCGCCTCGAAGAAGCCTGCCTTGTTCTCCCAATACAGGCGAGCCGAAGAAACCCCCGTGTTGGTCAACCAGTAGAGCGTTATGTTGTCGAGGAGGTCGTCTCGCGTCACCTCGCCCGGGGGGTCGCCCTGAACGACCCTTTCTACGAGCCCGGGCTGCCCGGTACCGTCACCATGGTCGAGAATGAACGACGCCAGGTCGATGGGCGAGTCCGCCAGCCCGTACATGGTCTGCGGGCGTGTCGCCATGATGAGCGCGTAGGCGACGTGCTTCGCGTAGAAGCTCCTCAGCTGTTCGTACGCGCGTCTCTCCTCGTCTGAGAGATCGGCTGGCGGCGGCTCGTCGTGCAGAAATCCGTTCGCAAGATCGGATGGAGCGGTACCAGCCATGTTGGAGTGGATGCCGAGCAGCTCCGGAGCCGCCTGTTCACCCATCGCCTGTGTGACAGCCGCGCCCCAATCGCCACCCTGCGCCACGAACCGCGTGTATCCGAGGCGCTTCATCAGCTCTACCCAGGCGCGTGCGGTGCGAGCGGGATCCCAACCGGTCGTGGTCGGCTTGCCCGAGAACCCGTAGCCAGGCAGTGACGGAATCACCACATGGAAAGCGTCCGCTGCGCTCGCGCCATGCGCCGTGGGATTGGTGAGCGGCTCGATGATCTTCAGCTGCTCGATGACGGAGCCTGGCCAGCCGTGCGTGACGATCAGCGGCAACGCGTCCTCGTGCCGCGAGCGAACATGGATGAAATGAATATCCAGCCCGTCGATCTCGGTGATGAAGTGCGGCTTGGCGCTCAATCTCGCCTCGCATGCGGCCCAGTCGTAATCCGTCGCCCAGTAGCGTGCGAGCGCCTGAATCGTCGCGAGCGGCACACCTTGCGAGTCGTCGGTGACCGTCTCCCGCTCAGGCCATCGCGTCGCGCTCACACGCCGGCGCAGCTCGGTCAGCTCCGCCTCCGGAAAGCCCACCTCCAACGGACGAACCGCGGTCTGGTCGCTGCCCGTCTGTTTCGCAACTTCGGTAGCGGACATCCGCTCCTCCTCGGGTCGTGGTTACACCGGAGCCACGGTCGACTCGTCGTGTCGTATCTGCGAACCGTCCTCGCTCCCGCGGTCCGTCGCGCCCGTGAACTCCCTGGTCAACGCCCTGGTCGGCGGTCGTAGTCGGATCGTGGTGAGCGAAGAACGGCGCGATCCCGCTTGGGCCCGTGATCAGGACCAGTGACCCCACGGGCGCGACCGGCGAGAAGACGCGTGAACGTGATGCCAGAGCAATCAATGGAGGTCGAACATGGCCAGCACCGACGTAGGCGCCAACATCACGACGGACATTCCCGAGATGGGCGCCATCGACATGAAGCTCGAGGTCGTGACGTTGCCCGTCTCGGATGTCGATGGGGCAAAGCGCTTCTACCACAGCCTGGGATGGCGGCTGGACGCCGACATCGTCGTAGGCGACGGCTTTCGTGTCGTCCAGCTGACGCCCCCGCACTCGTCATGCTCGATCGCCTTCGGTCAGGGGCTCACCACGGCCGAGCCCGGTTCGGCTCAGCGCTTGGAGCTGGTCGTCCACGACATCGACGCGGCGCGTGAGGACCTGATCGGCCGCGGCGTCGAGGTCAGCGAGCCGTTCCACCTCGACCGGGGGCGTGTTCCGGGCCCGGACCCGCAGCGTCGCTCCTACCGAACGTATGCCTCGTTCAGCGACCCCGACGGCAACGGCTGGCTCCTCCAGGAGATCACGACGAGACTCCCCGGCCGGCAGTGGGAGGACTGACATGGACGTTGGCTCCCTGGCCGATCTGCTGCGCGAGACGTCCGAGCACCATGGCTCGTTCGAGGCAGTCGCCCCTCCGCACGACTGGTGGGACTGGTACGCGGCGTACATGGACGACCGGGAGCGCGGAGCCACCCCCGAGGAGGCCTCGGCGTCTGCCGGGCGCTACATGGCGGAGGTCAAGCACATCGTCGTGCCCTCCGCGTGAGCCCGTACTCGCCGTTGCCCTCGAAACGCTGTCCCGCCTCGGCGGGGCCTTGAACCCGACCCACAGCGAGGAGTTCCCGTGAGCACCGTCGACGCCAGCCCCCGCAACAACGGCCGGGGTTCCGAAGCGTGGTCCCGGTCCTGGACGCACCTGAACATAGACCGCCGTACCCCCAGCCATTGCCGTGTGACCTTCGACCACCCTCCCATCAACACGATCACCGCGATGACCGTCGCGGAGCTCGTTGAGCTCGTCGGCCTGATCGAGCAGGACCACGACCTCAACGTCGTCGTCTTCGACAGCGCCAACCCCTATTTCTACCTGGCCCACTACGACACCGAGCACGACCCGGGCAGGACTTCGGCACCGCCGGCAGGTCCGACGGGCAGGCACGCGTGGCTCGATCTCCTCGTGCGTCTATCGCGCACGCCGGTCGTCAGCATCGCCTCGATTCGCGGACGCGTCCGCGGTGCCGGAAGCGAGTTCGTGCTGGCCTGTGACCTACGGTTCGCCTCGCGCGAGAACGCGTTGCTCGGCCAGTTCGAGGTCGGAACGGGCGCGGTCCCCGGAGGTGGTCCGGTGGCCCGGCTCTCCCGCTTGGTCGGTCGCGGCCGCGCGCTCGAGATCCTGCTCGTCGCCGAAGATCTCGACGGCCCGCGCGCGGAGCAGTACGGGTACGTCAACCGAGTGATCGCCGACGCCCGGCTCGACGACGAGGTCGAGGGGATCGCATCACGACTCGCGCGCTTGCACCACGACGCGATCGCGCGCACGAAGTCCTATGTCGACCAGGTGACGCGGCCTACGCCGGGACCAGCTGGGAGCCGGCGCTGGGGAGCACCTTCGTGAGCTCCCGGCGCGAGTGGATCCCAAGCTTGGTGAAGACCTTGCGCAGGTGCCACTCGACTGTGCGTGGGCTGAGGAAGAGCCGGGCACCGATCTCCGGGTTTGAGAGCCCATCCCGTGCGAGCTGGGCGATCTGGCGCTCCTGAGCGGTCAGCTCGTCGCGCGTCTCGACGGCCCGCTTGCGCACCTTCTCGCCCGTGGCCAACAGCTCGATCCGCGCGCGCTCGGCGAACGCATGCATACCCATCCCACTGAGCAGCTCGTGGGCGGCGCGCAGTTGCGCGCGTGCGTCCACGCGGCGGCTCTCGCGTCGCAGCCACTCGCCGTGGAGCAGAAGCGCACGGGCGAGCTCTGGGCGCAGCCGTGTGCGGGCGAGGTGCTCGATCGCGCGGGTGTAGAGGGCATCTGCCTCCTCGCCGTCGCTCAGCAGCGCCCGCGAGCGCGCCTGCACTCCGCAACCCCAGTCGGTGGCGGCGGCGTCGACGTGCTCGGTGAGCTGCTCGAGCGCAGCCTCTGCGGCTCCGATCTCTCCGCTCCTCGAGGCGGCTTCGATCAGCTCAACGAGGGCCCACGCCGAAACGAACAGCTCCGGTGTGTCCTCGCTCGCTGCGCGGGCCGGGGCCAGCGCCTCGCCATAGCGACCGAGTGCGTTGAGCACAACCGAGCGGGCCCAGCGGGCGTACTGCACCGCGGTTCCCTGGCCGCCGGCGGTGGCTTCTGTAATCGTCCTGTCGATCAGCGGCGCCGATTGCGCTTCGCGGCCCTGGAAGGCGGCAAGCACGAGGGCGCCGTACGGCGCGACCTGGGTGCCCGTCGCCTCCCTCGCCGCGTCCGCCTCGGCGATCAGCAGAGCCGCTGCCCCGAAGTCACCGCCGAGGGTGACGGCCTGCGCCAGCACGTTGACGCCGACGGCCAGGACGGTGAGCGCGCCTTTCTCGCGGGCGAGCTGCACCCCGCGGCTGGCGACGGCGAGACACGTGTCGTAATCCCACACCGTGACCGCGGCTGCGGTGGCTAGCCATCCCCAGCTGAGCACCTCGTCGGCCGCGCCGTCGTTGACAGCAAACGCAGCGGCTGCCTCCTGCAGGACCGGCGTCGCTGCGCGGCGGCCGTCGGTGAACAGCAGCGTGAAGCCGTCCAGCAGCAGATCCGATGGACGTGGAGCGTCCGCTGGTCGTGGGGCTGCTCGGGCTGCACGGGAGACGTCGTGCAGATCGCCGGCGCCCGCGAGTCCTCCCGCGAACATCGCTGCGCTCCAGGCGTCGAGATACGTTTCGCGCGCAAGCCTCGGATCGAGCGGCTCGAGGGCCTTTGCGGCCCGGAGCAGCAGCGGCGGAGCGTCGCTGCCCCGACTCTGCGCGTAGGCCGCCTCCGCCCGCAGCATGTCGACCCGGGCGCGCTGCAGCTCGTCGAGCGACCCGGCCTCCGCGGCGGCAAGCAAGCCGAGCGCGGTGTCGAAGGCGCCGGCGCTCAAGCTGGCGTGGGCGGCGGCGATGGCGCGGTCGCCGCGCCGCGCCGCGTCATCCGAAAGGACGACCGCACGCTCGAGAAACGCGGCGGCGGCCGCGAGCCCGCCTCGCGATTGCGCTCGGTCGGCCGAGCGCTCGAGCTCCAACGCGACGGCCTCATCCGGCCCCTCCGCCGCGGCGGCGAGATGCCAGGCACGCCGATCCGGATCAACCACGATGTCGGTCGCCTCCGCGAGCGCGAGGTGGGCGGCCCGGCGCTGCTCCGCCGATGCAAACCGATAGACCGCGGAGCGCACCAGCGGATGACGAAACGTCACGCGCCCGCCGATCGAGAGCAGCCCGTCGGCCTCCGCGGCGGCCGACGCCGCCGTGCCGACCCCGAGTCGAGCGGCGGCACGCCACAGGAGCACCGGGTCGCCAGCGGACTCGGCGGCCGCGATCAGCAGCAGCGCCCTGGTGGGCTCGGAGAGCGCCTGGAGCCGACGCCTGAAACTCTCCTCGATGTGCCCCGACAGCGCCCGTGTGTTGAGCAGCCCGAACCCCCCCGCGAGTTGAGTCGCCGTCAACCCCCGCGGCAGCTCCAACAGCGCCAGCGGATTCCCGCGAGTCTCGGCCACGATCTGATCGCGAACCTGCTCGTCGAGCAGGAAGCGAAGCGCCGAGCCCACCAGCGCTCGCGCATCGCCGTTGCGCAAGCCCTGAACCTCGTGCTCCGGCAGGTCGCGCAGCTCCTCGCTCGGCTCACGTGCGGCGAACACGAACGCCACCGGCTCGGCGAACAGCCGTCGCGCCACGAACGCCAGTGTCTGGGCCGACGCCCGATCCAGCCACTGTGCGTCATCGACGATGCACAGCAGTGGACGATCCTCGGCTATCTCCGACACCAGGCCCAGCACCGCCAGCCCGACCAGCAAGAGATCCGGCGGCGCGCCGGCGCTGAAGCCGAACACGGTCTCGAGCGCCACCCGCTGCGGAGCCGGAAGTCCCGCCGTGCGATCGAGCAGCGGCGCGCATAGCTGGTGCAGGCTGGCGAACGCCAGCTCCATCTCAGACTCCACGCCGTCGGCCCGGACCACGCGGAGGTCGGATGCGTTCCCGATCATGTACTCGAGCAGCGCGGTCTTGCCGA
>DATMQX010000146.1:0-32576 GCA_035567055.1 Solirubrobacteraceae bacterium | reverse complement strand
GGCGTCAGGCGCGTGAACAGGAACATCGCGATCGCCCCGAGCGTCGTGCCAGCGAGTACGAGCGGCTTTACCCCGGGGTGTTGGATCACCCGAGTCTGCACGGTGGTCGAGGTGACCACGAGAACGCCGGTCAGGGGCAGGAACGCGAGTCCGGTGGTGAGCGGCGAAAGGCCGAGCTGCTGCTGCAGGAAGTAAGTGAGAAACAGGAACACGGCAAAGATCCCCGCGCCGGCCAGCGCGATCGTGGTGTACGCGCCGCCGCGCGCCCGGTCCCAGATGATGTGCAGGGGCAGCAACGGATGCTTGGCTCGGCGCTCGATCAGCACGAAAGCCGTCAGCAGCACGGGGCTGGCGACGAGCGCCACAATGGTGGCCGTGGCAGTCCACGAGTGCGTCTCGGCGTTCGAGAACCCGTAGACCAGCGCGAACAGGCCGAGCGCTGACGTGAGGACCCCGGGCAGGTCGATTGGCTCTCGCTCCGGAGCAGTGTGGTTGACGAGCAGGCGCAACGCCACGATCGTCGTTGGCACGGCGATCACGAGGTTGACATACAGGCACCAGCGCCAGGACAGGACCTGGGTGAGCGCGCCGCCGAGTATCAGCCCGAGCGAGGCGCCACCGCCGGCTATCGCACCGAAGATCCCGAACGCCGTGGGCCGGTCATGAGATCCCTCGAACGTCACCGTCAGCAACGACAGCGCCGACGGCGCGAGCAGCGCGCCGAATGCCCCCTGCAGCGCGCGAGCGGCCACGAGCACTCCGAAGGACTGGGCCAGCCCGCCGATCGCCGAGGCGACCGAGAACCCGACCAGGCCGGCGATCAGGGTCCACTTGCGCCCGAACAGATCACCGAGCTTGCCACCCAGCAGCAACAGGCTGCCGAACGCCAGCGCGTAGGCGGTGACGATCCACTGCCGGCTCTGGGTGGAGAAATGCAGCGCCTTCTGGGCGGAGGGGATCGCGATGGTGACGATCGTCGCGTCCAGCACCACCATGAGCTGCGCGACGCCGAGCAGGGCCAGAACCGCCCATCGATTCGGTTCACGCGGGTCGGCGAGTGCCTCAGCTGTCGTGTCGGTCGAGCTCATCAAGCGCTCCTTTCGGCTGTGCTCTCGATGGGCACGCATCGTTGCGCCGGCGCGGAGTGATCGAATCCGGGAATTCCTTAGTCCGCGACCCCAGTGTCGTCCTCAGCAATGATTGGGACCGAGATGAGCGGGGCGCCGTCACCGGCCCACAATTACGAGATACGGTGTGCCAGCTGCGTGCGTGACTTCACGTCGAGCTTCCGGAATACCTTGCGCAGGTGGTACTCGACGGTGCTCGGGCTGATGAATAGCTGAGCGGCTATCTCCCGGTTTGTGTTTCCCTTCGCTGCGAGGTGTGCAATCTGGGTCTCCTGCGGAGTGAGTTGGTCGCGCGTGTCCACGGTCCGTTTGCGGGCACGCTCGCCGGTCGCCCGCAGCTCGCGTTCGGCGCGGCGCGCAAACGCCTCGATGCCCATGTCTGTGAACGCTTCAAGCGCGGTGCGCAAATGCTTTCGGGCGTCGAGGCGGCGCCGTTCGCGTCGCAGCCACTCCCCGTAGAGAAGGTGGCTCCGGGCGAGCTCGACCCGCACACGGGTAGCGGCGAGGTGCGCGATCGACTCGCGGTACAGGCTCTCGGCCACCTCACCCTCGCTCAGCAGCGCGCGCACGCGCGCTTCGATTCCGATCGCCCACTCGGAGCTGATCACGCCGGTGCGCTCGGAGAGCCACTCCAGCGCGAAGTCGAGCAGCGCTCGGTCGGCGGTCCTAGATGCCGCTTCGGCCAGCTCCGGCAGCAAATACGCTCCGTATCCGATCGGATCGGGCTGCATCGCTTCCCAGGCCGCATCGCGCGCGGCCTCGTGACGGCCGACGCCGTTGTAGAGCACGGATCTCGCATAGTTGTTGGATGTCCATCGCCGCGCGGCCGCCTCCTCCGAGGTGGCTTCGATCAGCTCAGACGCTCGCGCCTCGTCGCCGCTCCAAGCGGCGAGAATCATCGGGGCGTTCACGAGCGGTGGATTTCCGGCCGCCCCAGCGATCAGGCGCGCTTCGTCGATCATCAAGCTGGCGGCAGTCAAGTCGCCGGCGAGCATGTGGCTTCTGGCCAGGAAGCTGAGTGCGAACTGCAGGTGCACGAGTGCGCCCGTCTCGCGAGCGCCCTCCACTTGGCGAACGGCAAGGAGATGCAAGGCCTGGTCGTCCCACATCTCGAGGGCGACGATGTTGCTGTTTCTGGTGCTCGAGACCGACAGCCGCCGACCGACATCTTCGTCGGAGAGCGACATCGCGAGCAGGAGCTCGAGAGCCCGAGCGAGTGTCGGCGCCGCGGCCGCGTATCCCTCGGTCAAGCGGATCGCGAACGCGTCGAGCAGCACGTCGACCGTCCGAGGCGGGGCCGTGCCGGATGGTGCCGCCCGCGCGGCCTGCGCGACCGCCGTCGCGCCGCCGACGACTTCAACGTCGCTTGACATGGCACCCGCGAGCGCCTCGAGGTATGTCTCGCGCGCTAGCTCGGGGTCGAGCGGCTCGAGGCGGCTCGCAGCGCTTAGAAACAGGCTGCCGGCTTCGCCATTGCGCCGCTGCTCCAACGCGATCCGGCCGCGCAAGAGGTCGACGCGCGCGCGCCCGAGCTCGTCGAGCGCTCCGGCTTCGACGCCCTCCAACAGCCCGAGCGCAGCCTCCAAATCGCCGGCATCGTGCTTCGCGCCAGCGGCCGCGAGCAGGCGCTGCGCACGGCGCGCGGGCTCGGGTGTGAGCGCGGCGGCGCGCTCGAGGAACGCAGCGACAGCCGCCAATCCGCCGCGCGCCTGCGCCCGTCCAGCGGAACGCTCGAGCTCTGCGGCGACGTCCTCGTCGGGCATTAATGCCGCCTGCGCCCGGTGCCAAGCGCGGTGATCCGGATCGACCCGCGGATCGGTCACTTCCGCGAGGGCTCGGTGGACCCCGCGTCGCTCGTTCAGCCCGGCTGCCCGATATACCGCCGAGCGAACCAGCGGATGGCGGAAAACCACTCTCCCACCAAGCTCCAACAGGTCTTCCCCTTCGACCGCTTCCACAACTGACTCGGGGATCCCGAGCTGGCGGGCCGCCCGCCAGACGAGCGCCGGGTCGCCCATTGGATCGGCCGCCGCAATCAGCAACAGGCGACGCGCATCACCCGGGAGCTTGGCCAGTCGCCGCGTAAAGCTCTCTTCGATGCTCGCGGACAAGGGCACCGCCGCGGGCAGCCCGAAGCCGCCCGCGAGCTGTGTCGCCGTCAGCCCGCGCGGCAACTCCAGCAAGGCAAGCGGATTTCCGCGCGTCTCGATAACGATCCGATCCAGGACGCGCTCATCCAGCGGGCCGGGCAGGACGGACTCCAACAGCGTCCGCGCATCACGGTGCCCTAATGGCTCGACGCGAAGCTCCGGCAACCCGGCAAGCGCGTCGCCCAGCTCACGAGCCGCGAACACGAGCGCGATCTTCTCCGCCAATAGGCGGCGAGCGACGAACGCGAGCACGCGCGCTGACGCACGATCGAGCCACTGCGCGTCATCCACCACGCACAGCAGCGGCTGCTCTTTGGAAGCCTCAGACAGCAAGCCGAGGGCCGCTAGTCCGACAAGGAACGCATTCGGAGCCTGTCCGGCACTCAGCCCGAAGGCGACGCTGAGCGCATCGCGCTGGGCGTCGGGCAGACGCTCCGCTCGGTCGAGGATCGGCGAGCACAGCTGTTGAAGCGCCGCGAACGGGAGTTCCATCTCCCCCTCGACCCCGACGGTCGGCAGGACCCGCAACTGCCGCCCCTGCTCGACCGTCCACTGGAGCAGCGCAGTCTTCCCGACGCCCGGCTCTCCATGCACCACCAAAACGCCGCCGTCGCCGTCGAGCGCAGCGTTGAGCAGGCGGCCGAGCACCTCGCGCTCGGGCTGCCGGCCGACCAATTGGCCTCCCGGCGCCGTGAGCATCCGAACATGTTACGGCGAACCCATCTACGGCGAATGCATGACTCAGGACGGTGCTCGGGGCACGAATCGGGGGCTGAGCGCGAGGCGCTGGTCGTGGCCGGGGTCCTGCTGCTCGGCCACCACGTCCGCGGCACGGTCGGGCGGCACCCGCGGTTCATTCGCCGCCATCGCCGAGGGGCGCGTCTCGTCGTGCTGGCCGATGACTCGCGACGACACTCAGGTCGCGGACTAAGGAATTCATGGATTCGATCACCGGCTGGTCGCTTCACGATCGTTCCATGAACGCACCGGGCGTGCGTTTCCACCCATCGATCCAAGGAGGAACAGATGAGCACGCCGGACACGACAACCGAGGCGCACGCCAACACGCGCCCAGCCAGCGCTGAGGATCTCCCCGACTACGCGCCGATTCCTCGTGCTGCGTTGGGTCCCGCCCTGAACGAGCAGGGGTACTACGTCGGCCGGGTAGAGCGCAACCTCTACTGGGTCACCGACGGCACCTATCAATCAGCGTTCCTGACCACGAAGGACGGCGTGGTCCTGCTCGACGCGCCGCCGACCATCGGCCACAACATCCAGCGCGCCGTCGATGAGATCGCTTCCGCCAACGGCGTGAGCAACGAGGTCACGCATCTCATCTACTCCCACCATCACGCCGACCACGCCGGCGCCTCCTCGCTGTTCAACGGGAACGTTGCGCGCATCGGGCACGAGGAGACCCGCAATCTCCTGTTGCGCGACGACGACCCCGCGAGGCCCGCACCAGAGGAGACCTTCGGCGACCGGCTCTCGCTGGAGATAGGTGGCGAGCGCATCGAGTTGGCTTGGCACGGCACCAACCATTCGCCGGACAACATCTTCATCCACCTGCCCGACCACGACACGCTGATGCTCGTCGACATCGTCAACCCGGGCTGGGCGCCGGTGTACCAGAGCAACCTCACCGAGGACGTGCAGGGCTACATCGCAGCGCCGGACACTGCCCTCGGCTACTCGTGGAAGCACTTCATCGGCGGCCACATGGGCAGGCTCGGCACCCGCGAGGACATCGCCCTGCACCAGCAGTACATGGCCGACATCGCCGCCAGCTCCCGCACCGCGCTGGATACCGTCGACCCGACGCCCTACTTCGTCAAGTACGGCGAGAACACCTGGGCCGGGGTCAGAGGCTACCTCGACGCGGTCGCCGCCGCCGCGGCGACGCCCGTGATCGAGAAGTACACCGGCGTGCTGGCGTCGGCCGACGTGTTCACCGCGAGCACGACGTTCCACGTCATGCAGTCGCTGCGTCTCGACCTGGGCTACGACTCACAGGTTCACCCCTGAGTCCGGACGAGAGGGTCGAGAGCCGAATTGATCGGCGCCGCAGACGGCTACCCGCATACCCGGAAAACACGCCACGAGAAGGAGACAGACGATGAACAAGGACCTAGGGGTCTGGACGCACGAAGACTGCGCGCTCGTGCTGATCGACTACCAGAAGGAGATGTTCGAGGTCATTCGCTCGGAGACCGACGCGGCCCTGGTCGAGCTGCACGTCAGGCTTCTGGCCAAGATCGCCAAGGCGCTCGACATGCCGATCGTGCTGTCGACCGTGGGCGTCGGGCTCGGGTTCAACGGTCCGACGCTTCCCTCGATCCTGGCCGAGCTGGAGGGCGTCGAGCCGATCGACCGCTCGTCGATGAACGCTTTCGAGGACGACGCCTTCCGTGAGGCGGTGGAGGCGACCGGGCGTAGGCGCCTGATCATCGGCGCGCTCCACACCGAGATATGTCTCACGTTCGCGACCGTCCAGGCTCTGAAGGACGGCTACGACGCGATGTTCGTCACCGACGCCGTCGGTGGTCGATCCCAGGTCGCGCACCGCACCGGGATCGAGAGGCTGTCGCACGCCGGCGCCGTGCCGACGACGGCACTCTCGGTCAATACCGAGCTGTTCCGTGACTGGGCGTCACCGGCCGCCGGCCCCGCCGGCGAGGTCATCTACTGGTATTTCACTGAGGTCCCAAAGCTCACCGCCGCCGTCGGTGTCGCAGACGCCGAGCAGCAGGCCGCGGCAGCTGCCGTACTGGGAACGACGTGATGCCAGGGAGGCTGTCCGGAAAGGTCTGCGTCGTCACGGGCACGGGCGGAAGCATGGGGCGCGCTACTGCCGTGACGTTCGCCCGGGAGGGTGCGCTGCTCGTCGGATGCGACGTGGCGATCGAGCCCGCGGAAGAGACCGTTGAGATCGTTCGGGCCGCGGGTGGCGAGATGGTGTCGCTGCAGCCATGTCGCCTCAGCGATCCCGCAGAATGCGCGAAGCTCGTCGAGCTGGCGGTGAGCGAGTTCGGCAGGATCGACGTGCTGTTCAACCTCGCCGCCAGGTCTCACTTCCACCGGCTCGAGGACTTCACCGACGAGGAGTGGGCTGCGGCGCAGCGGGACGAGGTCGATCTTGTGTTCTACCTCACCCGGGCCGCCTGGCCCCACCTGAAGGCCAGCCACGGTGTCGTTGTGAACATGGCGTCCCTGAACGGGTCCCTGAGCTTCAAGCTGCTCGCGTCGCTGGCCCACACGACGAACAAGGCGGCGATCATCGGGATGACGCGCCAGCTCGCATTGGAAGGAAGCGAGCACGGGATTCGCGTCAATTCGATCTCGCCGGGCTTCATCGAAAGCAACGCGACGCGAGGGGAGTTGGAGGACGAGGAGTGGGCTCGCGCGATGCTCTCGAGGACGCTCCTGGGACGCTTCGGCCAGCCTGAGGAGGCGGCGAGCGTAGCGCTGTTCCTCGCGTCTGAGGAGAGCTCATACGTGACCGGCATCGACCTCGTTGTCGATGGCGGGATGAAGGTGTGGTGAGCTGGAATGAGCCCGCAGCCATCGGAGCGGCTCCGGTCTGGCTTCTGGTACGTGGCGTTCGCCTTTTTGATCGTCATGGCATTCGCCACGCTGCCGAGTCCGCTCTACGGCCTCTATCGGACGCGAGATCACCTGTCGGCCCTAACGGTGACCGTGGTCTACGCGATCTTCGCGGGCGGGACGATCGCCACCCTGTTGTCGGTGCGCTTCGTCGCCGCGCGCGCCGGACGCCGAGGCGTGATGCTCGGCGCGGTGGCGACGATGATGGCAGCGGCCGGTTTGCTCGCCGCGTGGAAGGCTCTGCCGGGCTTGCTTATCGGGCGGCTGGTTACCGGAGTGGCGGTCGGGCTCGTCGCCGGGCTCGCCATTACCTACCTGATCGAGCTGCGCGTTCGCGAGGATCCGAACGCCTCCGTGATCCCCGCCCGGAACATCGGCACGGCGGTGAACGTCGGCGCGCTCGGAATCGGCCCACTGATCGCCGGCTGCCTGGCTGAGTGGGTGAGGCTGCCCTTGACCTTGCCCTACCTTCTCTGGATCGCGCTTGGAGCCATCGCTCTGATCGGCCTGGCCAAGGCGCCCGAGACCGGCACCCCGGCTCCTTCGTCTTCGGCCGAGCGTCAGGCGAGCAGTTCGTCACGCTCGGTGAGGGTTCTCGTTCCAGCGGCTGCAGCGACTCTCGCGGCCTTCTCGGCAAACGGGCTGTTCGGCGGGCTGTCCGGGCTCTTCCTGGCCACCACCTTTCACCACCCTTCACATGCGCTCGCCGGCGCGACGCTCTTCCTGGTGTTTTCCGCGGGCGTGGCGTCGCAGCTGGCAACAAACGGCCTGCCTGCGTCGCGCGTATTCGTGCTCGGCACGATTTCCATGCTCATCGGTCTCGCGCTGCTCGTGACCGCCGTGCGTCTCTCGACACCGAGCCTTGTTCTGTTTCTGCTGAGTGGCGCGCTGATCGGCGCGGGCGCGGGTGCCCTCTTCAAGGGGACGACCGGTCTCGTGCTCGAAGCAACGGCGCCGGAGAACCGCCTGGCGATGACCTCGGATTTGCTGATCGCCCTCTTCGTAGGGCTTTCGATTCCCGTGATCGGTGCGGGAGTCGCACTCGACCGAGGCTCAACCCCACCGGACACCGTGCTCGGCTTCGCCATCCTCGTCGGCCTCGGCGTCGCCGGTGCGGGGGCGTTGCTCGGACACGGGCTCAGAGGCGCGCAGCGACCTGCGGGCGCCTCATCCATCAAAACGCCACACGCATCGATCTGAAGAGGATCGTGCTCACCGAGAGGCTGCTGAAGGAATGACCCTGGAGTCGGAGACAGATGCCGTGGCGGGCCTTGTTCGCGCCAGACGCGCGCAGCGCGGGCCGGCTGAACGAGTGCGCAAGGGGCTCTCCGCGGTCGCCGACCTCGTCGCCCCCGGGCGTGTGGTGAAGGCCGCCAAGCGACCAGATGCAACAGGTCGGCGCTCCGCTGGCTGGCCACAACCTGATCCATCTCCCTTGAGCCAGGCCCCAGTCGTCCCGCCAACGATTTCCCACCAGCAGCCAATCCACCATCCAAAGGAGGCAGCAAGCAATGAGCAGCGTTGACACTCAGGTACTACCCAGCGGCACGTGGCAGGTCGACAAGGTCCATTCGAGCATCGGGTTCGCCGTCGACTACATGGCGGGCAGCTTCCACGGAACGTTCAGCGACTTCGACGCCGCGGTCACGGACGGCGTGCTGAGCGGCTCCGCGAAGGTCGCCTCCGTCCAGGTCAAGGACGAGAACCTCGCGGCGCACCTGCAAAGCCCGGACTTCTTCGACGGCGAGGCGCACCCCGAACTGACCTTCACATCCAGGACGATCAACCGCGACGGCGATCGCGTCACGATCGACGGCGAGATCACGATCAAGGGCCACACCGAGACGACCGAGATCACCGGCGAGATCTCAGATCCGATCGCCGATCCCTACGGCGGCGAGCGCTTCGGACTGACGCTCGAGACGCTGGTCGACCGCGACGCGTTCGGCATCAGCTGGAACAACCCGCTGCCGAGCGGCGAGCCGGCCCTCTCCAACGAGGTGAAGATCACCGCTGAGCTGCAGCTGTCAAAGCAGGCGTAGCGCGATGCGGGTCCTTGGTATCAGCGGCAGTCTGCGCCGCAACTCCTACAACACGGCGCTTCTGCGCCACGCTGGCGATCTGTTCGAGGCCGAGGGCGCCGAATTCGAGATCTACCAAGGATTGCGCGATGTCCCGCCCTACGACGAGGACTGCGACACCGAGGAAGCTCCCGAGGCCGTCTCGCGAATCCGTGAGGCGGTCCGGAACGCCGACGCGGTGTTCTTCGTCACCCCCGAGTACAACACCTCGATCCCGGGGGCGCTGAAGAACGCGCTCGACTGGCTTTCGCGCCCAGTGGCCACCAACCCCCTGCGCTACAAGCCGGTCGCCGTGATCGGCGCGAGTTCCGGCATGTTCGGTGCCATCTGGGCGCAAGCCGAGCTGCGCAAGGTCCTCGGCGCGATCGGCGCTCGGGTAACCGAGGGCGAGGTCGCAGTCGGTCACGCAGGCGAGCGCTTCGACGAGAACGACCGTCTGAACGAGCCCAACCTCGAGCAGGAGGTACACGAGGTGGTAGCCACACTGCTCGGCGACACACAGCCCGCAAAGACCAGCCCGCCCGCCGCCAACGCGGCGGCGCCCTGAACGGCTGAGCACCTTTCGTGAACCGCCTTCACCTCAGAGAAATCGCACCCAACCGCCAACGCACAAGTCTGGAGGCCCGAGTCGTGAGTGAGCTTCAGGGAATCGCTCGATTCAAGTTTTACGAGGACAAGCTCGAGGAGTTCAAGCGCTTGGCCGCTCAGTGCATGGAGCTCGTGCGGACCAGGGACACGGGCACGTTGCAGTACGACATTTACTTCAACGACGATCAGTCCGAGTGCATCGTCCACGAGCGGTACCGGGACTCCGAGGCGCTTATCGAGCACGCTGCGCACCTTGGCGACTTAAGTGAGGCCATCGTTGCGACGGGCTCAGTCTCCGCCGCGCTCCTCGGTAGGCCCAGCGCAGAGCTCCGAGTGCAGATGGCCGACAGCGAGGTCCGTCTGTTCACGCCCTACCAGTCGATGTAGAAACGGCTCGCCGGCTTCGGCGAGCGAGTCTGAGCGCTGCCAAACCAAACCAAAGGAGAGCCTCCGTGAGTACCGAGCAGCAAGAGAACCTCGACGCGATCCTGCGACAGTCAGCCTTCCCCGCCGACGCCAATGTGAACGAGCAACGGCGACTGCTCCGAGAGTTGCTATCGGCGCAGCCGCTGCCGGCCGACGTGACCGTGACCGCAGCCACAGTGGGCGACGTCCCAACCGCAGAAGTCACCGTTGACGGAATCGAACCTCGCCACGTTGTTCTGTACTTCCACGGCGGCGTGTACGTGATGGGGGACGCCGCCACCGCCGCCGACCTGGCCTCGCAGGTCGGCCGGCGCACACGAGCCAAGGTCATCTCCGTCGACTACCGCCTCGCTCCCGAGCACCCGTATCCGGCAGCGGTTGACGACGCACTTGCGGCCTATGAAGCCCTCCTGCAGCACGGCATCGCCCCTTCGGACATCGCCTTCGCGGGAGAGTCCGCCGGCGGCGGCCTCGCCATCGCCACCCTCGTCAACGCCCGCGATCACGGGCTACCCCTTCCAGCCGCGGCCTTCGTGATGTCACCGTATGTCGATCTCACCCTGGCCGGGACGACCATCGACACCAGGCGCGAGGTCGACCCGCTGCTCAGCCGGGAAGCCCTCCAAGCCCGAATCCCCGACTACACGTCGGGACAAGACGCCGCTCTCGGACTCATCAGCCCGATATTCGCCGACCTGTTCGGCCTGCCGCCCCTGATCATCCAGGCCGGAAGTCACGAGGTTCTCCTCGACGACGCCGTCCGCCTCGCGCGAGAAGCCGCCGCCGCCGACGTCGAGGTCACGCTCGAAATCACCCCTCGGGTGCCGCACGTCTTCCAGGCCTATCACGCGATCCTCGACGAAGGGGCCGCCGCGCTGGACAGAGCCGGACAGCTGCTGTCAGCGCATCTCGCCGGTGCAGGACGCGTCAACGGCGAGCGAGCGGCAGAACGCACTCTGTCCTCATAAGCCAGAGGTCCCTCGAGCCGATCGGACTCGAACCCCGCGATCATTCACGCCCGTCTCATCAACAGAGGAGGATGGAATGTCCAATCAGGAACAGAGCCGCAGGAGCGGGCTCGTGTTCGGAGCGCGCAACCTCGGCGGCGCGATCATCGACACGCTGATCGCCGACGGCTGGGCGATGGCGGGCGTCGCTCGCTCCACAGCCACCCTCGAGAAGATCACCCACGCGGGAGCCCTCGCGTTGGAGGCCGACGTGACCGATCAGGCGAGCGTTACCCGAGCGTTGGGCCGGGCGACGGAGGCTAACGGCCGGATCGACCTGGTGGTCAATGCCGCGTCCGCATACGGTGGGACCCGCACCGGTCCGTTTGGCGGTGGCCCGATCGCAGAGGCGAGCGCAGACGCGTTCGACTCGTGGGCGATCGCTCCGGCCCGCTCCGCGTTCGCATTCCTCTCCGGCGCAGGGAGCTTCCTCACCGCGCAGGGCGGCCTCGCAACGATGATCCAGGTGACGGGAGGCTCAGCGCGGCGCGCGATGCCCGGCCGAGGACTCTGGGCGGCGGGCGCATTCGGGGTCCGCGCGATCACCCAAGCCGCGGCGCTCGAGTTGCGCCCGCGCGGCATACAGGTCGCCCTGCTGATCGTCGACGCCGGCATCCAACCCGTGAGCGGCGAACCCCGCCAGGGCGTCGCACCGGAGACCCTCGCAGACCCCGGCGAGATCGCGGATGCCGTTCGCTTTCTCGCCAGCCAGGGAACACGGGCCGCGACCCACGAGCTCCAGCTCACGCCACTGGCAGAGACATGGGTGCCGTAGGGACCCGTAAAGCCGCCGCTGACCGGGGCGGCGATGGGCGCGGCGGCCCTGACGACGAGCGAATGCTGGACTCATCGGAGCTCTGTCTCGCCGTCAGAGCGGCTGGCGCGTTGGTTGTTGCCGGTTCAGCTGGTGCGCGAGCTGCGTGCGCGATTTGACCTCCAGCTTCCGGAACACCTTGCGAAGGTGATATTCGACGGTGCTCGGGCTGATGAACAGCTGAGCTGCGATCTCCCGGTTGGAGTTTCCGTCGGCTGCGAGCCGCGCAATGTGCGCCTCTTGCGGGGTCAGCTCGTCTCGCCCGTCGCCGTCCTGGACGGCTCTGTGCGGCGCGCGCTCTCCCGCGGCCTGCAGCTCGCCGCGGGCACGCTCGGCGAACGCAACGGTGCCGAGTTCGGTGAACAGCGCATGGGCTTTTCGGAGCTGGTCGCGCGCGTCCGGCCGATGTCCGTGCCCGCTCAGCCATTCTCCGTAGAGCAGCTGCGCGCGGGCGAGATCGACGCGCAGGCGCGTTTCTCCTAGCCGACCGATCGCTTCGCGGTAGAGGCCGTCCGCGTCGGTGCTGTCGGCGAGCAGCGCGCGGGAGCGTGCTGCCGCGCCCCGCGCCCAAGCGGTCTGGCTCACGTCGGTTCTTTCCAGCAGCCGTTCCAGTGCACGCTCGGCCAAGGGGCGCTCGCCGCAGCGCGCCGCCGCTTCGATCAACTCGACGACCGCCGCGATCGGCGAGGTGAAGTCCTGTGCGTCCTCGGCGGCGCAGCGGACGGCGGCCATGGCCTCCCCGTAGCGGCCGAGCCCGTTGTAGAGCACAGCCGACGCGAGCTCGATCACGGCGAGCGCGTAGCCTTCGCCGCGCGCCACGGCGTCGCTTGAGACGAGGCGGCCCAGCTCGTTGAGCTCGGTCTCGCGCCCGGCCCACGCCGGTAGCCATAGACCCCCGTTTGCGGTGGGCGCCATCGCGGCTGCGTCAGTGACGGCTTCCTGTTCGTCGGCGAGCGACGCGGCCGCCGCGAGCTCGCCGGACATCGCGAGGATGATGCTGCGACTCCCGAGCGCCGGAGGGACGGCGGTGAGCTCTCCCGCTGCGCGGGCACGCCTGAGCTGATTCTCGGTGAGCAGCATCCATGTCTCCTCATCCCAGAGTTCGGCGGCGACCCAGCTTGCCAGGAACAGCCAGCGGGCCTCGACGTGAGGGGACGAGTCGTCGCGGAAAGCCCGGAGCGCTTCCTTCAGGATGGGTGCGCCCGCGGCGTAGGAGTCGGTGAACCACAGCGCCATCCCTTCGAGGAGGAGATCCTTCGGCCCGGCGGTGTCGGGCGCCGGCGAGCCGAGCGCAGCTTCGCTGATCTCGACGAGACCCCCGTCGCTTGCGAGGCGGCCCGCGAAGAGCCCTCCGTCGAGAGCTTCCAGGTAGGTCTCCCGGGCCAGCTGTGGGTCGATCGGCTCCAGTGCCCGGGCAGCTTTCAGGAGCATCGGCGGTGCGTCGCTGCCGCGCCGCGCCGCGAGAGCGACCTGCGCCTTCAGCAGCTCGACGAGAGCGCGCTGGCGCTCGTCACCGCAGTGATCCTCGGCGGCTGCAAGGAGGGCGAGCGCGTCCTGTAGCGATCCGGCTTCGTACTTGGCTCTTGCCGCGGCCAGCCCGCGCTGCGCTCGGAGGACAGGATCGAGGGTCAACGCGGCGGCTCGCTCGAGGAATGCGGCGGCCGCGGCGGGCCCTCCGCGTGCCTGCGCACGGGCGGCGGCCCGCTCGAGCTCGGCGGCGATGTCCTCGTCGGGCGTCACCGTTGCTTGTGCCCTGTGCCAGGCGCGGCGGTCCGGGTCGAGCTCCGGGTCGATCGCTTCGGCGAGGACGCGATGCGCCTCCCGGCGCTCATCGGGCTGGGCCGCTCCGTAGACAGCAGAGCGAAGGAGCGGGTGGCGGAACGCCACCCCGCTGGTCAGCGTGAGCAGGCTCTGCGATTCGAGTAGCGGGCCGGCCGATTCGGGGATTCCCTGTAGTTGCGCCGCGCGCCACAGCAGCGCCAGGTCACCGGTCGGCTCGGCGGAGGCCAGCAGCAGCAGCCGGCGTGCTTGCACCGGGAGGCCGGCGAGCCGGCGCGTGAAGCTCTCCTCGATCTGGGCGCTGAAGGGGAGCGCCGCGGGCAGCGCGAACCCGCCCGCAAGCTGCGCGGGCGTGAGCCCGCGTGGCAACTCGAGCAGCGCGAGCGGGTTTCCGCGAGTCTCGACGACGATCCGTTCGAGCACGCGGTCATCGAGACGGCCGGGGAGCGCCGATCGCAGGAGATCGCGGGCATCTCGTTGCCCCAGCGGCTGGAGGTGAAGCGAGTTCAGCGCTGTCAGCGCGGCGTCGAGCTCGCGTGCGCCGAATACGAACGCGATCTTCTCGGCGAGCAGGCGACGCGCAGCAAAGGTCAGCGACCGTGAAGATGCGGGGTCGAGCCACTGGGCGTCGTCGACGATGCACAGCAGCGGCCGCTCCTCCGCGGCCTCTGAGAGCAGGCCGAGGACAGCGAGCCCGATCAAGTACGCGTCGGGTGCCGGTCCGGCGCTCAGACCGAATGCGACGGCGAGCGCTTCTCGCTGAATATCGGGCAGACGCTCGGCGAACGACAGGATCGGCGAGCAGAGCTGGTGTAGCGCAGCGAAGGGGAACTCCATCTCCCCTTCAACGCCGACGGCCGAGACGATCCGGAATCCGCTCGCGGTTTCGGCCGTGTCATCGAGCAGCGCCGTCTTGCCGACCCCAGCCTCTCCGTGGACGACGAGCACGCCGCCGGTACCCCCCAGTGCGGATTGCAGGAGCTGGCTGAGAGCGTCGCGCTCTCGCCGGCGGCCCACCAGTCGCTTCGTAGGCGACGCCGTCGTGGTTTTCGCCGACGCCGGATCCGAGCTCATGTTCTCAGCACGACGGCCGGCCGATCGGCCTGCTGTGCTTCGCGGCGACCATGAGGTTGACCATAACCGGCTGGCCTGCTCCTTGGGCCGCGTATCGAGCTGAGGCCCCAGCGAAACGCTCGGGTGCCGACTAAGGGTTTCCTGGATTCGAGTCCCGCGTTCGAGCGTCAGGATGATCTCGGCGGAATGAGCGGGGCGTGTCGTCGACCGGGTTCGCCGGGACGGACGCGGACTGACACCTGCGGCTAGGTGAACCTCATCGATTCAAGGAGACGCATGACATGAACAGCAACGAGGAATTTGTTCGCCACGCTTATGAGATCGCAGAGGTCAAAGACATCCAGGGGTGGATTGACTGCTTCACTGCGGACGGCGTCTTCGTCGACAACTCCGTCGAAGTGACCTACGTGGGTCCAGCGGAAGTGGCCAAGCCGGTCGAATACTACGGTGCGGCCTTCTCAGACATGCACCGTGAGCTTTACGACGTTTACGTCACAGGTGATGTCGTTGTGGTCCAACTCGCGCTGCAGGGTATACACGATGGGGCGCTCCATCTCCCTTTCGGCATGCTGCCTGCGACCGGCGAGCGCATGGACGCTCCCTGTTGTGACGTCTTCAAGCTCGCCGGCGGCAAGATCCAGCGGTTCGACTGCTACCCGGAGGGCAGCGTCATCTTGAGTCAGCTGGGCGTTCTGTCGAATTTGGGCGCCGTGCTCGAGCCGCTGCCCCGCTTCGATGCCGGACGATCAGCCTCCTCGGCTCGCTGATGGCGTACGTGGAACACGACTTTCGTGCCTCCTTCGAAAGAGCGGCGGGCTACGGCGCGCCGCGCAAAGGGTGAGGCCCCTACGGTGGCGGAGCCTCCCCAGGATCCAGCAGGGGCTTCGCCACGGCCCCCGGAGCAGCCCGCCGGCGGGACCGGCGCCGCGAGGCGTCAGCGCGAGCGCGAAATCGTCCATGTCCTCACTCGCCACGGGCTGCATTTCCTCGCCGAAGTCCTGAGCCTCGAGCCGCACGGCGGGCACGGCGATCCCAAGCTGCAGCATTCCGGTGCTGCGGCCGTTCCGGCGCGGGAGCTGCGGCTCGCGCTGGAGGAGCTCGGCCCGACGTTCATGAAGCTCGGCCAGTTGCTCTCGACGCGCGAAGACCTGCTGCCGCCCGCCTACACGCGTGAGCTTGCAAAGCTGCAGGACGCGGCACCGCCCGCTTCCGCTGACGCGATCCGGGAGACCGTCGAGAGTGAGCTCCCGGGCGGCGTCGCCTCGGCGTTCGCCGAGTTCGACCCGAAGCCGCTGGCGGCGGGCTCGGTGGGAGAGGCACACGCGGCAGTCCTTCACGACGGTACGAGGGTCGTCGTGAAGGTGCGCAGGCCGGGTGTCGTGGAGCTCATCGAGCGGGATCTCGAGATCATCGGCAACCTCGCGGCGCGCGCGAGCAGGCGGTCGGCGGTCGCCGCAGCGTTCGATGTGATCGGGCTGTCGCAGGAGTTCGCGGGCGAGCTGCGCGGCCAACTGGACTACGTTCGCGAGGCGTGTAACGCGGAGCGGTTCGCCGCGAACTTTGCCGGTGAGACCGGTGTGCACATACCGCGTATCTTCTGGGAGCTGTCGAGCTCACGAGTGATCACGCTGGAGCGGCTCGAGGGGATGAAGATCACGGACCTCGGGGCGTTGCAGGCAGCCGGTGCCGATCGTCGAGAGCTCGCCCGAAACGCGGCGCTGACGGTGGGCAAGATGGTGTTCGTCGACGGGTTCTTCCACGGTGACCCGCACCCTGGGAACTTCTTCGTCGAGGCTGACGGACGGCTCGGGATCATCGACTTCGGGATCATGGGCAGTCTGGACGAGGGCCTTCGTGCGACGCTTCGGCGGATCCTGCTCGCTTTGGATCGTCGTGACCCGGACCGGCTCGCCGCGGCGCTGATCGCCATCCAGGGTCCGGGCGCGCGGGTTGACCGCAGCGCGCTGCGGGACGATCTGGCTTCGCTGATCGACCGGTATGTCGGCCGTGGCGCGGGCGAGCTCGGCGTCGGTGGCCTGATCCGCTCGATGCTGGACGTCGTCCGACGTCACCGGTTGCGCATCCCTCGGGACTTGTCTCTGCTGCTGAGGACCGTCCTGCTCGAGGAGGGGATCGTGGCGGGACTGGATCGCGAGATTCGCCTGGTGGAGGTGCTCGGGCCGTACGTGCGCCGACAGCTGTTCACAGGTGTGACTGCGTCCGCGCTGCTACATCGCCTGCAGGACGCAGGCGTCGATCTCGCCGAGCTGGCCAGCGATCTGCCGAGCCAACTACGCCGCGCGCTGAACATCCTCGACGATGGCGGGTTCGACGTGCATCTGAGGGCCAGCGAGCTGGAGCCGCTGATGTCGCGTGCGGAGCGCCTCGGGAACCGCATCGCCCTCTCGGTGCTCGCTGCGGCGCTGATCGACGCGGGGACGCAGCTTCTCGGTGGGATACGTCAGCGCGGACGCCGCCGCGTGACGGGTGTCCGGTTCAAATGAGCATGCCGGCTGGACGCCCCGGGTTGCGAGAGGACTCGTTGAATTTGCGGGCCCGTCGCGCGCAGAGCGGTGAGGAGCCGTTGGTGATGCCCGATCAGCTGAACCCGAGGCATCTCCGTCGACGTTTGTCGCAATTGGCTGGCGTTGCGGTCGTCATCACAACCATCGTGCTCGCGGCTCCGGGGCTTGGCGAGGTGCGGGCACGGCTCGCGCACGCGTCGCCTGGCTGGCTGGCCCTTGCGGTGGGGTTCGAGCTCATGTCCGTGCTTTCGTATGTGTTGATCTTCCGGGCGGTGTTCTGCCCCAGAATGCGTTGGCGCTTCAGTTCTCAGATCGCGATGTCGGAGCTGGCGGCGAACTCGCTGTTGCCAGCCAGCGGCGCCGGCGGGCTGGCGCTCGGCGCGTGGGCGCTGCGACGTGGCGGGATGGATGTCGAGCAGATCGGCCGCAAGACGGTCGCGTTGTACTTCCTGACAAGCCTCGCGAACGTGGGCCTGCTGATCGTCTTTGCATCGCTCTACGCCGTCGGGGCGCTTGGCGAGAACCCGAACCCGCCGTTGACGTACGCGTTCGGAGCGCTTGCGGCCGCGTCGGTTTTGGCTGTCCTGGCGATACCCGTGGTCTTGCGAGGACTGCCGCAGCGGGCGTCAGCGCGCGGCTCGGCCGGGGGGCGGATCGCTCGGGCCGTGGGGCTCGTGCGCCGCTCGCTCGTGGATGGCGTCCCCGACGCGGTGCTGTTGCTGCGACGCCGCTCGCCGGGGGTCCTGATCGGCTCGTTTGGCACGACGGCGTTTGACCTTGCTGTGCTCGGCGCCGCGTTTAAGGCGATCGGTGTGTCGCCGCCGATCGGTGTGTTGGTGCTCGGCTACCTGATCGGGATGCTGGGCGGGAACGTGCCGGTCCCCGGGGGGATCGGCGGCGTCGACGGCGGGCTGATCGTAACGTTGACGTTGTTTCACGAGCCTTTGGCTGCCACGACTGTCGCGGTCTTGACCTACCACGCGATCGCGTTGTGGGTTCCGGCCGTGGTGGGGAGCGTTGCGTTCGTGCGTCTCCGCAAGACGTTGCAGCGGGATGAGCGGCCGGCGGCGATCTGCATTCCGCTTGCGGAGTCGATCGAGGCGACCCCGCTGCGGACCGCGGTCCCCGAAGCCGGATGATGCGTGGCGCGGCCTTCTCATGAGGCAGAGCATGCGCTCGTGTCTCGTCCATCTCAGGAGCCGGGGCGGCTCCGTGGGAGGCGCCTGCTTTCGGCGCGAAGGGGGGCCAGGACGGGTGTCGCCGAGTTGCTCGTCACGGCGCCGGAGCGCGTAGAGGTGGATCGTTGCAGGCCGCTGAGGACGATGTCGTAGATACGCTGGGCTTGGGCTCTCCAGTCGCTTGCCGGGTCGAGCTGCCAGAGGCCGGCTAGCGCGAGGATCACGTCGTCGGCGTCGAGGCCGGCTCGCAGCGTGCCGGCGGCGATGTTCGCCTGAAGGAGGCGGTCAAGGGCTGCGACGATCGCAACGTAGGTACCGGTGGAGGCGAGATCGCTTCCGGGGGTGGTGGCCTTGCGAAGAGCGTCGGCGAGTCCGTGCTTGGTCACCGCGTAGCGCGCCAGACCCTCGACCCAGCTCCGCAGCGCGTCCATCGGCGGCTGCTCCCGCAGGAGAGAGTCGGCCGCGTCGATGAGCCTTTGGACCTCGTGCTCGTAGACGGTGAGCACGAGCTCTTCCCTGGTGGGGAAGTGCCGGTAGAGGGTCGCGTTGGCCACCCCCGCTCGCTTGGCGATCGCGTTCAGGGAGGCGTCGGGCGCCTCCGTCATTGCCTCCAACGCGGCCGCGAGGATCGCGTCGCGGTTGCGACGGGCATCGCTTCGCTTGAGCTCCGTTTGTTCGACCATGCTCGCTTCCCCGTGTTTACAAGCGGGGAACTCCCCGCTTATACTCCTCATGATCCGGGGAGTTCCCCGGTACACCCAGGCTAACGTGCCGAGAACAGGAACGGGGAGAGCCATGACGACCACCGCTGAGATCACACCGACCGAACAGGCCGACCGCCTGGCCATCCGGAAGCTGGTCGACGCCTATGCGCATTGCGCCGATCGCCGCGACGCGGAAGGCCAGAAGTCGCTCTTCACCGAGGACACCCACTTCGTCGTATACATGGACGGGCAGGACTCGGAGCCCACGCAGGTGCTCGACGGCCGCGAGGCACTGACACCCGTGTTCGATGACCTCAACCGCTACCAGGCGACCATGCACTTCAACGGCCAGAGCACGATCGCGCTCGACGGCGACGGTGCGACAGGCGAGAGCTACTGCATCGCTCACCACCTGTTCACCGAGAATGGCGAGCGCAAGCTGATGGTCGCGTGGCTTCGATACGGCGACACATTCGTGAAGATCGACGGCGCATGGCTGTTCGCCGAACGCAACCTGTACGTCGACTGGACCGAGACCCGGTCTTCACATCCGTAGCGCTCCGGCCTCGATGATGTTCCGCCGCGATTCAGGCCCGCGCCGTTCGAAGTCCGTCGATGCATACCTGCGCGGTACCCGCGCGCTCGCCGCGGTTGCAGTGCTCGCCCTCGTTGGTGGAGTGCTGACGCCTTGGATGGGAGCTTCTGGGCTGGGCACGCCCTGCTCGCCGGGCTCGTTGCGAGCGTGATCGTGGTGATGCTCACGGTCGCGCTCGTGAACGAGGCACTCGAGCGACGCAGCCGACGGCGCTGGAGCGTGCTGGCTCAATACGTGATGCTGCAGTTCGTCCGCGACGCGCGGCTCGTGTGGACGGGAATCGCCGAGCTCGCCGGGCTCATGCCGTCTGACCCGTACGCGACCGAAGTCGACGTCCTCACCGCAGCGACGTCGATCGACGCGGGCTCGAGCGCGGTCCGCGACACAGATCGCCTGACCGCCGCCCTGCGCGAGCTCGTCGCCCACGCGGACGAGCGCAAGCGGCTTCACGACAAGGTCACGACGCTCCTCGAGCACAACGACGCGGTACTAGGCCGATGGGCAGCAGTGATGCTGAACGTCGACCTGTATGCCGAGGTGATCGACCGACACGTGGAGCTGGCCGGCGACCTGGCGTGGGTGAGCAGCCTGCTCGGGTTCGAGCTCGCCGAAGGCGATGGACGCGCCCGTGCGGCACGTAGCCACCCGTCCGCCCTGCTCGAGGGCCCACTCGACGACGAGCCCCTGGTCCAGAGGTTGGCGGCTATCACGCAGCTCGCCGAGCAGCTCGACCGCGGAACGCTCGCGGTCGCCCTGCGGATCGTCCCAATCGAGTGGTGGCGCGAGCAACTGGGAGCAAGCGTCCCCGCGTCCCTCGACGCCGAAACGTAAGCCGGCCATACCCTGGGTCCAGCGCAGCTGAGACCGATGCAGCGGTCCAGCTGCTCAGCTGTTCGTCCTGACACTGCCGGACTTGGCAGCCGTGGTCGATTTCGGCAGAACGATCGTCACCGTGGCGCCAGCTACCCGCACGCTTCCGCGGTGCCTCTCGGCGGTCGCGCGAACGATCGCGAGGCCGAGTCCGGAGCCAGGCCGCTTGCCGGCATCCGACCCGCGCCAGAAGCGCTCGAAGGCGGCCTCCTGCGCGCCATCCGGAATCCCGGCTCCTTCATCGCTCACCGAGATCTCCGCGAAATCCGAGCCGGCGTGTACGGTCACCTCCACGCGGCCGTCCGCCGGACCGTGAATAAGCGCGTTCTCGATCAGGTTCGTCACGGCGCGCCGTAGCGTCTCGGCGTCGCCTGGGACGATCACGCCCGGAGGCGCCACCACCTCTACGCGCTCGCGCCCGGCTGCGGCCTCGTTGACGATCGTCGCGAGGTCCACTGCGGCGTTTGCCGGCGAGGTCGCCCCCTCGCGTTCCAGGGCGAGGAGATCGTCCACGAGCTGTCTCAGGCGAGCCGCGTCGTGTCGCAGATCTGTGATCAGATCGACGGTCGCGCCGTGGGCCGCGAGGTAGTCGATGTTGCCGGTCAGCGAGGTGAGCGGCGTTCGCAGCTCGTGCGAGGCGTCGGCGAGCAGACGCCGCTCGCGCGCATGTGTGGACTCGAGCGCCGACAGCATCCGGTTCAGCGCAGCTGCAAGGTCGCGTACCTCGTCTTCGCTCGCGGGTTCCTCCAGCCGCTGCGTGGGCGTCCCGCTTCGCTCGATGGCGCTGGCCCCACGCGAGAGGCGCCGCAGAGGTCTGAGCGCGCGAGTTACCAGCAACGCGGCGATCAGCGCGCCGAGCAGAGCCGCGATCGCGCCGAAGGCGAGTAGTCCCGCGCGTAGATGCCTGCCGATCGTGTCGATGTCGCTGCTCTGCGAGGCGACGATCACCGCTCCGCCGGTGGCGCGACCGCCCGTATCGGCAAGCGGCGCGGCATACAGCCGTGCTTCGTGACCGGCGATCGTTGCGTCGGCGTAACCGGCGCGCCCGGTGTCCAGCGCTCGTCGCACCACCCCCGTGACCGGCAAGACTCTCGCACCCAGCGAGAGCGAGCGGCTGACGATCCGCCCTCGACGGTCGAGCACCTCAACGTCGAGCTGCCGCCCTCCGGAGGCACTGTCGAGGATTCCGGGCGATGTCAGCAGCGACGGTGCCGAAGCGCTCAGTCGTGCCACATCCCCGGCGCGTGCACGAAGGCTCGTATCGAGCGTGCTCCTGAGTTCATGAGTGACGAACTGCGCAGCCGCGCCGCCGATCCCGGCGACAGCGAGCAGAACCGCGACGGCCGCTGCGATCACCAGCCGGCCTCGCAGGGAGCGAACTGTCCTCATCCCCGAAGGATGAACCCCACGCCGCGCACCGTCTCGATCAGGGGGGGATCGCCCAGCTTGCTGCGGAGATTCGCCACGTAGCGGTCCACGACGTTGGCGACGGCCGACCCGTCCCAGACCTCGCCGATCGCGCGCTCGCGCGAGATGACCTGCCGCGGTGAGCGCAGCAGAAGCTCGAGCAGGTCTGCCTCACGCGCCGTCAGATCAAGCGGGGCTCCCCCGCGGGTCGCCGATCGGGTCTCGAGGTCCAGTGTCAGGTCGCCAAACGTCAAGAGTGAGCCTGCCGGTCGTCCTCTCCTGGCCAAGGCGTGGATTCGCGCGACGAGCTCCTCCATGGCGAACGGCTTCACTAGGTAGTCGTCGGCTCCTGCCTCCAGGCCGGCAACGCGATCGGGCACGGCGTCGCGCGCGGTGAGCATCAGGATCGCGCTGCTGGCGCCCTTCGCGCGCAGGCGCCGACAGACCTCGATCCCGCTGAGTCCGGCCATCGCGACATCGAGGACGATGACGTCGTGTGCGGTGCGTTCCGAGGCAACGAGCGCCGCCCCGCCGTCCGCGGCGCTGTCGACAGCAAACCCCTCTGCGAGCAGCGAGCGCTCGAGCATACGCCGGACGGGTGCGTCGTCGTCGACCACGAGTACCCGCTCGCCGGGGCTCAACTCAGCCTCCGTCGACGTCCCGGCGGACGAACACGATCCCGGCTGTGATCAGTGCTGGCACTGCATAGAGCGAGCAGACCCATAGTGCCCTCAAGATAGGCGCCCAGTCGATCGGCGTCCGCAAGAGCCCCTGCCAGGCGCTGAACTGCGTGCTGAGCAGATATGGCTTCAGCGCACCGAGCCCGGGGAGTATCCCGATCAACTGGAAGAGCAGCGCGGCCATCAGCGTTCCGACGACGGCGGCGGTGCTGTTGCGCGTGAGCGTCGAGAGCAGCAGCCCGATGCTGGCGATCGCCAGAATCGGGATGAGGTACACGCCCAGGCTCGCGAACACGAGTCCCAGACCGGTGATCGCCGACACGCGCTGACCGGAGAGGGTCGTGATCGGGTTCAAGCCGGACACGGCGCTCCCGGCGATGACCGCGACGACGCCGCTTGCGAGGATCGCGCCGACGGCGTAGGTGACAGTCGCCATTGCCTTGCCGGCCAGTAGCGGCCCGCGGTCCACACCGCGGGTGAGGATCGTCTTGAGTGTGCCGTTGTGATCCTCAGAGGCGACGATGTCGCCGGCCACCAGTGCGATGATCAGCGGGTACATCCATGCCGAGCCGAACAGCAGCAGGACAAGCGGGATCGCGAGTCCAGTCTGGTGGATGTAGCTCCCGAAAGCGACGTCGTTGGGCGAGCTGCTTTGTGTCGTGACGGCGATCGCGAAGATCACCGGCACCGCGACTGCGGCGCCAAGCCCGAGATAGGTGCGCCTTAGCGAGCGCAGCTTGCGTAGCTCCCAGCGGTAGCTGACGAGCGCGGCACCCATCAGCTCGCGACCATGAGTCGCGCGTGCTGGCGGACGTCGGTTTCGGGCTGCTCGGTGAGCGCGAAGAACAGATCCTCAAGGCTCGCGACGTGTTGGTGCAACTCGATGATTCCGAGCCCGCTCTCGACCAGCGCGACCGAGAGTGCGGCGATCGCCTGCTCGTTCTCGGCGGTGACCGAAACACCAAGGTCGTGATCGTCGGCGCCGAGGACCACTCCTGGTTGCGCGGCACTCACGGCGGCGGCGCGCTCGTCATCGGATGTGTGCAGCCGCCAGGTTCCCGACGCGGTGCGCTTGAGGTTGGCGAGCGTTCCCTCATAGACGATTCGACCGTTGCGCACGATCGCGACCCGGTTGCACAGTTCGTCGACCTCATTCAGCAGATGGCTGGAGAGCATCACGGTGATTCCCCCGTCAGCGAGGCGCCGGACGAGCCGGCGCATATCGCGCATGCCGGCCGGGTCGAGGCCGGTCGCCGGCTCGTCGAGCAGCAGGAGTTGAGGATCGCGCAGCAGAGCCGCCGCGATGCCGAGTCGCTGGCGCATGCCGTGGGAGTAGCCGCCGACCTTGTCCTTCGCCCGATCGCGCAGCTCGACGACGTCGAGCACCTCATCGATTCGCGTCTTGCCGATCCCCATCCGGTCCAGTCCGGCCAGCAGCTCGAGGTTCGCACGGCCTGGGAGGTAGGGATAGAACCGGGGTGCCTCGACGAATCCGGCGACGCCCCTCAGCGCGCCGATGCCGAGTAGCGGGTCGCGACCGAACAGCCGCACGCTCCCGGCGCTCGGACGAATGAGCCCGAGCATCATCCGCAGCGATGTGGTCTTGCCCGCTCCGTTAGGGCCGAGATAGCCAAACACTTCACCGCGCTCGACCGTCAGGCTGACCCCGTCCACGGCGACGATCTCGCCATAGCGCTTGACTAGATCGCGGACCTCGATCGGGGCATGGACGGCGCGAAGCTGTCTGTCGTCGACGCTCACAGTCCCCTCGCCGCGGCCTCGGCCGCCGCCGGGGGAACTGATCCGATCACCGTGTAGGAGACGCCCGCACGGTCGAAGGTCAACACCGTCCCGAGCGCGGTTGCGAGCTCGTGACCGGTGGTTCCGTCGATCGAGACCGATGGCAGAGAACCGGTGATGTCCTTGCCAGAGGAGTTACCGCTTGATTTCTTGGCCGGCTGCTCCAGGACGGCGATCCCTCCTAGGCCCTTGCCATAGGTGACCAGCGCGGCCTTGCTGGAGTTGACCGACGCGAGACGCACTTCCTGTTGAGGAAGCCCGTCGAGTGTGGCTGGGTCTGCGAGCGGGAACGCGAGTTCCTTCTGGACCGCGCTCGCGCCGCTGACCGTCGGCTGGGACCCGTGGCGTTCATCGGCGCTCTTGCCAGACGGGGAAGTCAGGTTGATCACTTGCGTGTTCGCAGGAGGCGAGATCGCGAAGACGCTGGAATCGACCGCGCCAAAGTTGATTTCAGTCGCGTTCAGTTCCAGGACCGGCGAGGAGCTCCCCGCCGCATAGACAGCGACGCGAAGTGGGGTCCCGTTGGTGGCGTCCCATGCGAGCTGCACCGAGCCGAGCAGGCCGCCATCGTGCTTGGGTGAGACCTGCACGGTGTAGGCTTCGCGCCCAGCCACGTTCGAGGGGATCGCTCCCGAGATGTTCGCGTCTGCGCCGAGCTGGCTGAGCGTCTTTTCGATCGTGGCGATCGTCGGGATGCCGGAGCTCGGCGTGGGGTCGGCAACGCTTTGCGGGAGCGCGAGCTTGTAGAGGGTCTTGCTCGTGGCGTCGTAGACCGTCAGGGTCTTGCCATCTGAGAGGACCTCGACGTCGCCGTGTTCGGACTGCAACTCAAGCCTGATCCGCCCGTTGTCGCTTGCCCACAAGCGACCCGATGCGCCTGAGAGCAGCGGCGTGCTGCCCCCCTGGATGCTGGAAGATTCGATCAGCCGGTTCGTGAAGGTGATCCGCGCCGTCACGCCCTGAACCCGCGGGGTCGAAAGCGCATCGTGCACCGCCGAAGAAAGCGGCTTGGCGGGCGGCTTGGGGCTGTTGCTGGTGGTGGCGACGGCGATCGCGGTGACCGCAGCGAGGATGCCCAGCACCGCGAACGCCGTGAGCACGAGCTTGCGGATCGGGGCGTTGCGGACGAAAAGGAACACGGGAGACCTGCTTTCAGACGGGGACGATGAGCAAACCGTAGGTGCGATCTCTGAGGAAACGATGAGGGCTTGGTGGATCGCGACGAGCACCACCCCCCTCCCTTCAGGGCGCGACACCTGCGCGGGCGGGCGCAGCAGAGCTATGCAGCGCGCCTTGGCTGCGACCGCAACAGCTGCGGACCGCCGGGGCGGCTCACACAAGCCGTATCCCGTTCGGCCGTTGGTCGGATGTATGATCGCGACGTGTGGCGAGCCGACGCCGAACTTGATCGCCGCGACGCGGGAGATCCAGCCCGGGTGTCCCGCCGCTCCGGATCGGCGGCGATGGCCGCGTCCAGGGGATCCCGATAAGCCATCTCTGGACGAAGCGGCCGAAGCGGGGCGTGGCTCGCCTCGCGACCCTAGCCGCCGTACTCGCCGCCCTCGCGCTGCCGCCGAGCGCCGGCGCATACGTCTACTGGTCGAACTTCGGACGACTGGGCTCAGGAACTACGATCGGCCGCGCCAACCTCGACGGATCCCTTCCGAACCAGAGTTTCATCGCGGGCGCCACCAGCCCGGAGGGGGTGGCGGTCGACGGCCAGCACCTCTACTGGACCAACAACCTCAACAATGCGATCGGCCGTGCCAACCTCGACGGGACCTCGCCGAACCAGAGCTTTATCGCCAGCGCCAGCGCCCCGCAAGGGGTGGCGGTCGATGGCCAGCACGTCTACTGGGCAAGCCCCGGCTTCGGCCGGATCGGGCGCGCCAACCTCGATGGCACCTCGCCGGACCAGAGCTTCATTGCTGGTATCAACGGCCCGCCCGACGTGGCAGTCGACGGCCAGCACGTCTACTGGACCAATCCCGGCTCCAATGCGATCGGCCGCGCCAACCTCAACGGAACCGGCATCAACGAAACCTTCATTCCCGGCACCAGCGAACCGAACGGCGTGGCGGTCGACGCCGAACACATTTACTGGACCAACGTCGGCACCAAAACGATCGGTCGCGCCAACCTCGACGGCTCTTCGCCAGACCAGAGCTTCATCACGGGCGCCGGCGTCCCGGCCGAGGTGGCGGTCGACGGCCAGCACGTCTATTGGACGAACATCGGCAACCCGGTCGGCTCCGGTACCACGATCGGCCGCGCCAACCTCGACGGCTCTGCGCCGGACCCGAGCTTCATCACGGGCGCCAACGGGCCGTACGGGCTGGCACTGGACTCGCTTGCGACGGTCACAACCGCGACGACGCTGGCCTGCTCGCCGTCGCCGCTGACGCTCCCGGCGTCGGCGAGCTGCACGGCGACGGTCAGCGACACCGCAGCGGGGGCGAGCGCGCCGTCCGGGACGGTCGCCTTCAGCTCCAGCGGCGCCGGCTTGTTCACCCCGACGGTGAGCTGCGCGCTAGTTGGAACCGGCGGCGGACAGTCGGTGTGTCAGCTCACCTACACGCCGAGCGCCGCTGGAGCCACGACGATCACCGCCTCCTACGCGGGCGATCTCGCGCATGCCGCAAGCGGCGGGACCGCGCCGCTCACCGTCCTCGCCCCGCCAGGTCCAACTCCACTAGGGCCAACGACTCCGGTGGCGCCGAGCCTGACGCAGGTGGTGCAGTCGCACTCGAGCTGGCGCGAGGGCAACCGACTCGCCACGTTCACGAAGAACACGCGCAGGGCCCCGCTGGGCACGACGTTCTCGTTCGTCCTCAACGAGCGGGCACACGTCAGCTTCGCCTTCACCCAGCGAGTCGGCGGACGCATGGTCAACGGCCGCTGCGCGGCGCCGACCAAGAAGAACCGCAACAAGTCCGCCTGCAAGCGCACCGTGACACCGGGTACGCTCGCGTTCACCGGGCACGCCGGCCTCGACAAGCTCGCCTTCCAGGGGCGCATCTCGGGCGCGCGGAAGCTCCAGCCCGGTCGGTACACCCTTCTGATCACCGCTACGAACAGCGCCGCGCAGCGCTCGAACACCCACACGTTGAACTTCACGATCGTCAGATAGCGCTCCATGAGACCATCGAGAATGAGTACGGAGTCGATCTCGGCGTATGAAGCGAGATGCGCCTGAGCCGAATCCTGACGGTTCTACCGCTCTGAGCAGCCCCCTGCCGTGATCCGGCAATCTAGCGGGGAGACAGGATTTGAATCTGCGACCTTGCCGCCAAGCACGCGGCAGAGGACCGTCGTTTGATGCTGCGCGTACCCCAAGGCTCCCAGCCCGGCCTTCCTCAAGGGGGAGCTTGTTTTCTCCATAGCGGGGGGCCGATATGGACCCAATAGCGACCGCCTTTTAGCCGTGGAGACGGCGGTCAGGTGGCCTGTTTAGTGCGATACGGCGGGGCTTCTCCGGCCGTCGTGCGCGATAGCTCGAGCGCGCCGAACTCTCAACCATGGCCCCGAATCAGCGCGTCCTCGGAAGGCGGTACGCGCGCAACACGCGCTTTCGCGGCTCCATCTGGAGTCGAGCCGGCCATCGATCAATGATGCCAAGCTCGTCCGCGTTCGAAGTACGCTACGCGCTCGAGTCCCCGGCGGCATCCCCGAAGAAAGCCCACACCACACCGGCGACGGCGACGATCGCGGCCCCCGCGATGACGCCAGCGGCATCGGGCAGCAGCGGTTTCGCAAGCATCTGGTTCACGGCATTGAGAGCCGCGCATACGGCGCCTGTCGCGGCGGCGACGCCGAGGGCGTCGATCAGCCGGCGACGAGCGACGACCCGCCGGGCCAGCGCCACGGAGCCGATCAGGCCAACAAACGCGGCGGCTAACGACCACGCTATGGCCACTGCGCTCTTTACGCCGGCCGTGGTGAGCGCGAACCCGAGCACGGCACCCCCTAGGAGCGTCGCGAGCGCCAACACCGCGGCGAGACGACGGCGTTCGCGCCCGGCTAGCGCTCGCGCCAGCCGGGTCTCCCGGCCAAGCAACGCTTCGGCTTGAGGGTATGTGAGCCATACCTCCTCGTCATCTGCTGGCGCCAAGGCCACATCGAGGAGGAGCGCCTCCATCGGCGAGAGGTAGATCTCGGAGCGGTGTTGATCCTGGTCAACCTCGGGATCAAAGTCAGCGACCACGGGCTCGCTGAACGCGTCCTCATCGAGCTCGACCGCCAGGCGCTCAGTGATCCTCGCGCGCCACTCCACCAACGCCCGAAGTCCGGGCTCGTGCTCCGAGAGCGAGCGACCGCAGCGGTCGATCGCGACTCCCAGCAGCCACAGCACGACGCTCCCGTCGCTTGGCGCCGGACTCTGCGGCGTGTCCGCGAGCAGCGCCTGCACCAAAGTCCCGGCGTCGAACTGGCGCGCCGCGACGCCGGTCGCATAGGCACGTAGCGACGCGTCGATGCCATAGACGTTGCCGCGACGCAACCGGTCGCGAATGGCGGGCCATGGCGCGTCCGCGCGATCGCTCACCACATCGTCGAGCGCCCACACTGCCAGCGCGATATGCAGCTCGGGCACAACATCGGCGCCGCGGCCGGCCATGTGCTCCACGGCGGCCACCGCGGCAGACAGCAGTGCCGGGTTGCTTTGGGCAAGCGTCGCGGCGGTGCGGGCCGCCAGCGCCAATGCGACCGCGTCGGCGCTGACGGGGCGCGCTTCGTCTGATCGCTGCCAGCGCTCGAGGCGATCGAGCGCCGCTTCTGCTTGCTCCCGGTGCGCGGCCGGATGACGTGTGGCGCTGACCGCCGCGAGCGCGGTCTCGATCGCCGAACCCCACCAGTCCTCGCCGTCTCGCTGGCGGGCGCCAGCTCGGTGTGCCAACACGTGTAGAGCTTCCGGCGAAGCAGTCACAGAAACCAGGGTCGGTTGCGGAGATCGCTACGCAGCAGGTCGGGGTTCCAGCTCTCCACATCGGAGAGGTGCCCGACCAGCCCGGCGAGCTGCTCACCGTACACGAGTGTCGCCGGCTTGGAGCGAGCGTTGAAGCCGCGCCAGTTTGCGTGAGCCAGCCGGAACACCTGGCCGACCAGCCCATCGAAATGCTCTATTGGGACGGAGGAGCGCCTGTCGAGCTCCACCAGCAACGGCCCCTCGGGTGGACCCGTGCTACCGAGCTCCTCGGCGTGCAACAGCGCGCGGCGCTCGCTGAGCCGCACAACGAGCCCCTTCGGCACAACCCAGGTCTCCTCGGAGGTGTCGGCGCTATCCCACAACGCCGAATCGTCGAGTCGCAGGAACGCCACCGGCAGCGTGACGCCGGCGCGCTCCATCGAGCGTTGGACGGCCGCAATCTCTCTTGCCCCCGTCCGCTTCGGAAGGTGGATGACGAGCCGACGCGGCTGCTGATCGAGGTCAGCTCGCAACGCGGCCTCGACGGACTCCTGTAGCCGCGCGAGATAGGTCGAATCGTCGGCTGCAGGGGTGAACGACCACGTCTGACGGTAGACGCCATTGGAGACGAAGGTGAGCGCGTAGCCAAATATACGCCGCCGCTTACCCTCCGGCCCGACGTCGCGGCGGCCGATGCCAATGATCAGGTCATCATCGCCGGGGGGTGCCTCGACGGTCCACGGTATGCCACCGAGCTTCGCGAACGACGCGAGCGCGATATCCGCGACCGCCCACTGGAACCTGTCTGGGTCGGCGATCAGCTCCGTCGTCACCATCTGGGAAGGGATCCCGAGGTTGGCGAACGCGGCCTTCGCCTCGTAGTAGGGGCGATCGGTCTGCCAGCGCTCGGAGTGCGGCACGAGCACCAGCGCGAGATCGGGATCCCGCTCACGCGGCTGTCCGGCCCAGTCGGCGATCGCGCTGCGGTACGCGTGCGCCGCGGCGCTGAGATCGCGCAGATCGGTCGGAACCGGGAGCGCCTTCAGCGCCTGCCCCGTGGCGACGGGAACGCGGAACATGCTCTCAAAGCCCTTGAAGCTCCCAACTCCATGCAACCACGCCTGAGCCAGACGATGAGCCAGCTCGCTCAGCGCTTGAGGGAACACGAACACCAGCGAGCCATCACCCAGTGACACACGCGAACTGTCGAACGGCCCGTGGGCACGCACCCCCTGGTAGGCCTGCGGTCCCGACCGCGAGGGGAACGCGGGGTCAAACCGCAGTAGCGGCGGCGCAAGCCGCAACGCGGGCACGGCCCTCATCGCCCACCCTCGAGACGGACAGCCACAGGAGAGCCAAGCTGCATCTGTCCTTCGCCCATTAGCGCCACCGGCCAGCCGAGCGCGCGCAGCATCCGACCCGCTGTCTGAAAGCGGTCCTTGACCGCATACTGGTTTCGCCGGTTTGAAACCGTGAGCACCCCCGAGGCGACCTGCAACTCGCGCAGAACACTCGCTCCACGCCACGCCACGACCATCCGGGGGCCCGCCACGAGCGCGTAATCCTGAGGCGCAACGACCTCAGTCGCGGCCCCGACCCTCAGGACCAGCTCATCACGGTTGACGGACTCCACAAGCCCGCGTCGAGGCCCATCACCATCGACGCGAACAGCCCGCTCGCCCTGGGCAAAGCGCTGAAGGTCCTGCTCGGCAAGCGTCCGCGACGACCGCCAGCGCGTCCTAGCTCGCACGACGATCACGGCATCCGCCTCGACGTAAGCCTCCTGCGCGAACCGCGCAACAAGCTGCGGCTCGAGAACAAACTCGTCGGTCTCATGCGCCGCGAGCAGACCGACGAAGCCCATCTCCCCCGCCCGGCCACCCCACGCATCCCGCCCCGCACCCTGCGCGTGCGAGATCAGGGCCTCACGCGCCGCAAACAGGGTGAGATCGCGAGACCGGCTCGGGTCAAGGCTCTCCAACTTCGCGTCGCGCCCGTCAGGCCGTCCAGCGGACCAAACGGCCTCGCGCTCGACCCACACCGGCATTCCCAGCTCCCGTTCGAGCTCCCGCTTATCCTCGTCCTCGTGACGAGCGCCGCGCCATAGCGAAATCGCACCGTCAAACGTCACTGGATACGCGTTTAGGAATAGCGCCGCCACGTCGACATCCTCACGACGGGACCGGACGATGCAGGCCCGTCCTGCGCCCCGCCCGCGCCGCGGAATAGCACCGAGTCGTCCATGAAGACGTGAGGTTGTCGCCTGGGCTCAAACCAAACGCGCGATCAGGGGCCGGCGAGGAGTTGGCGCAGCTCGGCGGGCGTGGCCTGTCGTGTCGTGCCCAGCGCCCTCAGCATCACCCGGCCTTTCACCTGGTGCGGCCTGCGGTGCGCCGCGCTCGGGGCGACCATCACGACGATCAGGGGACGCTCGTCGATCACGACCTCGTGGAGCTCCACGTTCGGGGGTTCGTCGACCAGGTCTGCGAGGACGTTCGCCACCTGGTCTCCGGCCTTGGCCGCGGTGTAGCCGACGGGCCGGCCCTCGTCATCCACCCCCACCAGCACCGCTCCCCCGTTTCCGTTCGCGAACGCCGCGACCGTCTCGGCAAACGACACACGGGTTGAGGCCTCCTTGAGCGTTTGTTTGTACTCGAGTTGTTCGTGCTCGCCCTCCGTCAGCCAGCGCGCGACGACCGCGTCCAACGAGCCGGGCGGTTCGGCCGGCCTGCCGAACTGCTCATTCCACGTCCTTCGATCGGTTTCCCGGCCGGCGCCGTCGACGAGTGCGACGACGATCTCAGCCGGGACACCACCGGTCTGCAGGATCACGGTTTCCGGTTCTGACAAGGCGTGGTCGTGCCGCTCCCATTCGACGGTCTCCGGCTCTCGTCGCCACATCGCCCGCAACGCGAACCCACCGAACCCGCCGGCCTGAGCGCTGTCCACCCTGACGTGCACGGAGTCCTCGTGAACGTCGACGGCCGCGATGCGCGCCCGGCGGTCGGGGATCAGCACGAGCACCTGCGCGGCCTGACCCGTCTGCAGCTCCGTCGGCGACACCTCGAACACCAGCTCTGCCAGCGCGGCCGCAAACGAAGGGAAGTACGGCTCGTGGTCTGAGTGCAGCGGTCGCTGCAGGTCGAACGAGCCGCTCTGCCCGGCGCTTGCGGTGACCAGCAGACAAGGCCAGCCGGTCGGTACGAAGCGGTAGTCCTCTCCGCTGTAGATCCACTGCGGCGAGACCTGCTGCTGCGGTGCAAGC
>DATMQX010000145.1:0-37762 GCA_035567055.1 Solirubrobacteraceae bacterium | reverse complement strand
CGCCCGGCGAGGTCGTGACGCTCGGCGAGCACGGCCTGGAGAGCCGGATGGTCACGCCCGACGCCAGGCACGCGTTCTGCATTTTCGAGTACATCTACTTCGCTCGTCCGGACTCGCGCATGAACGAGCAGGTGCTGCAGGTCACGCGCGGGCGCATGGGCGAGATCCTCTGGCGCGAGGCCCCCGTCGAGGCCGACCTCGTGATCGCCGTTCCCGACTCGGGCAACGCCGCCGCCCGCGGCCTGGCGCGCGCCGCCGGTCTGCCCCAGGACGACGGCTTCGTCAAGAACCGCTATGTCGCACGCACCTTCATCGCGCCCGGCCAGGAGCTGCGCAAGCACGGCCTGCGCCTGAAGTTCAACCCGCTTCCCGATGTGATCGCCGGCAAGCGCCTCGTCGTCGTCGACGACTCGATCGTGCGTGGCAACACCACCCGCCAGATCGTGCAGATGCTCCGCGACGCGGGCGCGAAGGAGGTCCACATGCGCATCTCCGCGCCGCCGATCAAGCATCCCTGCCACTACGGCATCGACATGTCCACCCGCGAGGAGATGATCGCCCACGGCCGCACCACCGAGGAGGTCGCCGCCGAGCTCGGCTGCGACTCCCTGCACTACCTCTCGCTCGACGGCGTCTACGAGGCCGTGGGCTCCAGCCGGGCGACGCACTGCGACGCCTGCTTCACCGGCGAGTACCCGCTGGCCGGAAGCGAAGATGCGGCCGGCAAGTACTCGCTCGAGGAGGGCCGGCCCTCCGAATCACCGCTGCCGCTCGTCCGCGCGTAGCGCCGCTCGTGCACGCGCCGGCCCGGCCGGGCGCCGGCGTGCGGCCGGCACGCTAGCCGAGGTGGTGGTCGTCGCGGGCGCCTGAGGCGTCGTTGTGGCGGTTGTTGTACGGCCTGCGGATGATCAGCGAGCCGTCCTGCCCCGAACGCAGCGCGTAGAGCAGCGCCGCGGCGATGATCAGGGTGACGATTATGGCGGTGAGCATTTGTGGTGGGTCCTCCTGGTATCGGGCCGCCGAATGCGTCCTGCGGCTTCATCAATTGAAGAAGGCCGCGCGCGTGTCCTCTGTGACCTCGGTCACACGCAGCCAGTGAGATGGGTCACATGGCGGGCCCACGGATATCGTCCCGCGCGAGTGTCCGACCGCCTTCCAATCGCCGTGCTCGTGTCGGGGACCGGCACGAACCTTCAGGCGCTGCTCGAGGAGGTCCACTCGCGCGAGGCTGAGATCGTGGCGGTCGCCTCGAGCGTCGCGGGCGTCCAGGCGCTGGAGCGCGCCGGCGCGGCGGGCGTGCCCACGGCGGTGTTCGCGCGCCGCGACTACGCCGATCGAGGTGCGCGCGACGAGGCGCTCGGCGAGTGGCTGGCGCAGCGTGGCGCTCGTCTCGTCGTGCTCGCCGGCTACATGGAGCTGCTGGGGGAGGATTTCCTCGCCCGCTTTCCCGGCGCGGTAATCAACGTCCACCCTTCGCTGCTGCCCGCCTTCCCGGGAATCGGGGCGATCCAGCAGGCTCTCGACTACGGCGTGACGGTGTTCGGCGTGACGGTCCACTTCGTCGACGCCGGCGTCGACTCCGGTCCCGTGATCCTCCAGCGGGCGGTCGAGCTGCCGCTCGCTCGCGACGCCGACGAGGTCCTGGCGGCGCTGCGCCCGCTCGAGCACCAACTGCTACCGGAAGCCGTCCGCCTGATCGCGCGCGGCGCCGTACGGGCGGATCCGCAGAACCCGCGGCGGACGATCGTGGATCCCCCCGCGATGCAGCTACCCGAGGGATAGGCTCTGAGGATGGCCTCCGACGGCGACCTAGCCACCACCAGCAGCGCCGGCATCGAGCGCGCCGCACCGGGCGAGGTGCGCGTGCGCAGGGCGCTGCTATCGGTCTCCGACAAGGCCGGTGTCGTCGACTTCGCACGCGGGCTGGAGGAGCTCGGCGTGGAGATCGTCTCAACCGGCGGCACCTCCCGGGAGCTCGCATCCGCCGGGATCGCGGTGCGTGCGATCGAGGACTTCACCGGCTTCCCCGAGGTCATGGACGGGCGCGTGAAGACGCTACACCCGCGCCTCTACGCCGGCCTGCTCGCCCGTCGCGACGACGACGCGCACCTGCAGGCCGCGGGCGAGCTCCAGATCGAGCCGGTGGACCTCGTGTGCGTCAACCTCTATCCGTTCGAGCAGACCGTCGCGCGCGGTGACGCGAGCGACGAGGAGGTCATCGAGAACATCGACATCGGCGGGCCGACGATGATCCGCGCGGCCGCCAAGAACCACGCGTTCGCGGCCGTCCTCGTCGATCCGGCCGACTACGAGCAGGTGCTGGCCGAGCTGCGCGAGTCCCGGGGCAGGCTCTCCCTGCAGACGCGCAGGACGCTCGCGGCGAAGGCGTTCTCCTGCACCGCTCGCTACGACGCCGCGATCGCCGCCTGGTTCGCGCCGCGCGTCTACGACGGCTTTCCCCCGAGGAGGGTCGACGCGTACGAGAAGGTCTCAGACCTTCGCTACGGGGAGAACCCCCATCAGCAGGCGGCCTTCTACGCACGCGTCGGCGCGGCGACGCACCTGCTCGACGGTGTCGCGCAGCTGCACGGCAAGGAGCTGTCCTTCAACAACCTGCTCGACCTGAGCTCGGCGCGCGAGCTCGTCGAGGAGTTCGAGGACCCTGCATGCGCGATCGTCAAGCACAACAACCCCAGCGGATGCGCGGTCGCCGGCGATCTCCAGCTCGCCTACGAACGGGCCTTCGCCTGCGATCCCCTGAGCGCCTACGGCGGCGTGATCGCGCTCAACCGCCGCGTCGACCGCGCGTGCGCCGAGCGGCTGTCGGAGCAGTTCATCGAGGTGCTGCTCGCACCCGGCTACGACGCCGACGCGCTCGAGCTGCTGCAGGTGAAGAAGAACGTGCGCCTGCTGGAGCTCCCCCACTGGCCGGCCCCGCTGCGCGAGCTCGAAAGCAAGCCGGTGATCGGCGGTGAGCTCGTACAGACGCACGACGTCGTCTCGGAGACGCGCGAGCAGATGCGCGTGATCAGCTCCAGGCAGCCGACCGAGGAGGAGTGGGCGAACATGCTCTTCGCCTGGAAGGTCTGCCGCCACGTGCGCTCCAACGCGATCGTCATCGCGTCGGGCGACGGCGCGCCGGCGAGCGCCACGATCGGGGTCGGCGCCGGCCAGATGAGCAGGGTCGACGCGGTGCGCATCGCGATCGAGAAGGCCGGCGCCGCGCAGCCCGAGCGACTCGACGGATCGGTGCTCGCCTCCGACGCCTTCTTCCCCTTCGCCGACGGCCCGCAGCTGGCGATCGACGCCGGCGCCACGGCGATCATCCAGCCGGGCGGCTCGGTGCGCGACGACGACGTCGTAGCGGCCGTGAACGCGGCGGGCGTCGCGATGGTCGCGACCGATCGCCGCCACTTCCGCCACTAGGCAGGTTGGGCGAGGTCATGACGGACGCCCGCCGGCGCGGGGGGCTTGACATTTCCGACGAGACGATATATCGTGAGCGTACGTTGATATTTCACGATAGGAGTTAGCAATGTTTGCATATGAAAGTGAGACAGGCGGCCGGGGACGCTGCGGTCCGGGACCGCACCGCCATCGCCGTCACGGCTTCGGCCCCGGCCCGTTCGGAGACCTCGGCGGCGGACCGTTCGGCGGCTTCGGAAGGGGTCCCCGCGGCCGCGGGCGCAAGGCGCGCCGCGGAGACATCCGCACCGCCGCCCTGCTGCTGCTCGCCGAGGAGCCGCGAAACGGCTACCAGATCATGCAGGAGGTCGAGGAGCGCAGCGACGGCGTCTGGCGACCCAGCCCGGGCTCCGTATACCCGGCGCTGCAGCAGCTCGAGGACGAGGGCCTGATCCGCTCGGAGGAGATCGAGGGGCGCAAGCTGTTCGCCCTCACCGACGCCGGACGGGCGTTCGTGCAGGAGCGCGGGACCGACAAGCCGGCGCCGTGGGAGCAGATGAGCGGCGAGTTCAGCAGCGAGGCCCACGAGCTCGGGCGGCTGATGCGAGAGGTCGCCTTCGCCTTCGCGCAGGTGATGCGCACCGGGAGCCCGGACCAGTTCGCCAAGGCGCGTGACGTGCTCGCCGACGCCCGCCGCGACCTCTACCGGATTCTCGCCGACGGCGAGGGCGGCGAGCAGGGTGGCGGGGACACTACGGTCGAGAGCTGAATCTCGGCCACGCGATGCTCGCTGTGGCGGTGGTGGAGTTCAGTCGCGCGGCGTGAGGGCGGGAGCGTGCTCCCGCTCGATCGCCTGCGCGGAGACACCCAGGATCGGATCCTGGCCACGGGACTCACCGGAGCTCTCGACGATGCGGATGCCCTCCGTCAGCGCCGCGCTGTCCCTGAGCGTTCGTCGTTCGGTGAGCGGCTGCAGCGCGCCACGCAGCAGCAGCAGCGGTCCCACCCAGCGCGGATACCAGACGCGCGCCGAGCGATTTTCGACGCCGCGCTCGATCGCATCGATCGCCCTGGACAGCGGTGCGGGATTGCGCATGAAGGCGGGCAGCTGCTCGGTCAACGCCTGGGCCGAGGGCTGCGCGAAGCCGGCCCGCACCAGATCCGTGTCGAGGTAGCCGAAGTAGGCGCAACCGACGCGCGCCCCGCTCGGGACGGTCTCCATGCGCAGCGCGTCGGAGAGCGCCTCGACACCGGCCTTCGCCGTCGTGTAGGGGCCCATCAGCGGCGCGTGGGCGACCGCCGCCAGCGAGGCGATGTTCAGCAGGTAGCCACGCCGCTGCGAGATCTGCCCGATCACGGCGCGGTCGGTGCGCCACACGCCGAGGAGGTTCACGGCGAGCGTGCGCTCGACCTGCTCGACGGGCGCCGTCGCGAGCGTGCCGGTGAACGCGATCCCAGCGTTCGCGATCGCCACGTCGATGCCGCCGAAGCGCTCGACGGTCGCGGCCACCGCGCGCTGGAGGGAGTCGAGGTCGGTGACGTCGGCCTCGATGGCGATCGCGCGATCCCCGAGCCGCGCGGCGTTCTCCTGCAGGCGCTCCGGCTCGAGCCCGACGAGCGCGACGTTCGCCCCTTTTGCGTGCAGACGCTCGGCGCTGGCAGCACCGATTCCGCGCGCCGCGCCCGTGATGAAGACGGTGCGGCCGTTCACGTCGAAGCGCGGCTGTGAGGAGCGGCCCCTCGCTGGCACGACACAAGCCTACCCTGGTAGGGTCGCCGCATGGCTTCTCTCGGCCCGACCTCGACGGCGCTGGAGCTCGCCGGAGCACTCCGCCGCCGCGAGCTCTCGGCGGTCGAGCTGCTCGACCAGTGCCTGGCCGCAGTCGACGAGCGCAACCCGCTGCTGAACGCGGTGATCTGGCGCAACGACGAGGAAGCGCGGGCCGCTGCCGCCGCGGCCGACCGTCGTCTGGCGGCGGCAGAGCACTCTGACGAGGCGCCGTTCCTCGGCGTGCCGCTGCCCATCAAGGACCTCACGCCGGTAGCCGGCTGGCCGGTCACGTTCGGGTCGTGGGGAGCATCCGATGAGCCCAGCGAGGAGAGCGAGCTCGTCGCCGACGCGCTCGCGCGGGCTGGCTTCGTCCTCTGCGGCCGTACCAACACACCTGAGTTCGGACCCATCACCGTCGCCGAGAACCTCCGCTACGGCATCAGCCGCAACCCGTGGGACAGCGAGCGCTCGCCCGGCGGCTCGAGCGGTGGCGCTGCAGCAGCGGTAGCCGGCGGCATGTTCCCGATCGCTCACGCCAACGACGGCGGCGGCTCGATCCGCATCCCCGCGTCCTACTGCGGCCTGGTCGGCCTGAAGCCCAGCCGCGGGAGGGTGCCCCGCCTGGCGCAGAGCTGGCTGGGGGCCGTCGTCGAGGGAGTCGTCTCGCGCAGCGTCGCCGACTCGGCGACCGTGCTCGACGCGATCGCCGGACCGGACCCGGCCGCCTGGTACAACGCCCCGGCGCCCGCACGCCCGTTCGCCGAGGAGACCGACACGCCGCCCGGCTCGCTACGGATCGGACTGATGGCGCAGGCGCCGCTCGGCATACCGACCGACGAAGCATGCAGCGACGCGGCGCGCTCCGCCGCCGCCACGCTTGAAGATCTCGGCCACATCATCGAGGAGGTCGAGGTGCCGACGATCTCAGAAGAGATGGTGCCTGCCTTCATCGCCCTCACGCAGGGCAGCCTCGCCGACTACGACGGCGTCGACTGGTCGGCGGTCGAGCCGCACATCGTCCACCAGCGGCGTGCCGCGGGCGAGCTCAGCGCCTACGACTATGCGCTCGCGAGCCGCGCGCTCGAGCTGCTCAGCCGCCGCGAGGTCGCGCGCTGGGGGCGCGACTTCGACCTGCTGCTGACGCCCACCTCGGCGATCCTGCCGCCGCTGGCCGGCGCAGTGCTGGAGGCGCAGCACGCGGCCCCGGACCAGCCGGTGCCGGCGGTCATCGCCAGCGTCTCCTTCACCGCCTACGGCAACATCACCGGCCTGCCGGCCGTGAGCCTCCCGCTGCACTGGACGGACGCGGACCTGCCCGTCGGCGTGCAGCTGACGGCCGGGCCGTGGCAGGAGGCAACGCTGATCTCGCTCGCCGCGCAGCTCGAGCAGGCGATGCCGTGGGCGGAGCGCCGGCCGTCGCTCGCCGGGGCCGTATAGAGCGTATAGAGCGGTCGCTCCCGGCCCGCGTGCCGCGGACCACGGTCGAAACCGAAACCGCATAGCGCTCGCTAGCCCGCCGGCGATACGCGCAGCAGCACCGTGGACTGCGGCGCGACGCCGGCCGCGATCGGCCCACGCGTCGTGCGCGTCGCGTGCCCCCAGACGTCTCGCAGCCGATAGCGGGCGGCGGCGGGCATGCCGACGCCGACGGCGCTCGTGCCGATCCTCAGCGAGCTCGAGCCTCGATTCAGCAGCGCGACAGCCCGCGAGCCGTCTGCCAGCGGCCTGACCCAGACCTGGCCCTGGCCGCCGGAGGAGACCAACGTCCCCTGCACGCCCGCCGGATCCTGATCGATCGCGATCACCTCCCCGTTCGATACCGCCGAGCGGCTGGCGGGCCTGATGCTCGTGAGGTCGTCGCTGATCATCAGCGGTGCCGCGAGAATCGCCCACATGCTGAGCTGCGTGCGGAACTGGGCTCCCGACAGGCCCTGGTCGGGCGCCAGGTAGTCCGGGTCATTCCAGTGGCCCGGCCCGGCGGCCTGCGGTTGGGCGGCGTCCGCGTCCATGTTGCGGAGCACGTCGGCGAACGACACGTGCCCGGGCGCGCCGACATCGGTGTCGGTGCGCCAGCTGTTTCCGACGCTCGGACCGAACGTGTAGGAGGAGAACGCCGAATCGTCGAGGCCCGGCTGGCCTTCGGCGTACTGGCCGGGCTGCAGGAAGTCGCAGACCGACAGCAGCATCCGGCGGTGGCTCGAGTTCGCTTCGATCGCGGCATGAAAGGCCGCGTAGGCGGCGGCCGGCTTGAGGTGATCTTCGGCCCCCCCACAGAAGTCGACCTTGACCGCGTCGAACCCCCATGCTGCGAACGTGTCGACGTCCTGCTGGTAGTGGCGATAGCTGCCCTGTCCCGCGCCTCCGCATCCGTCCATGCCGGCGTCCGTGTAGAGCCCCACCTGCAGGCCCGCCGCGTGCAGCGTGCGCGTGAGCCATGCCATGCCGTGCGGCCACTGCGCCCGGCTCACGAGGATCTGACCGCCGGGATCGCGCGCGCCGTGCCACCAGCCGACGTCGAGCCACACGTAGCGGTACCCCTGACGCGCGAGTCCCAGCGAGATCAGCTCGCTCGCCTGCCTCAGCACCGTGGACTCGCTGAAGCGCGCGCCGAAGGCGAAGTAGCTGTCCCAACCCATGTAGGGGGTGGGAGCGAGCACGCTCGCGATCCCCGCCCGCGGGTCGTGAGCGTGACCAGCGTCTGCTGCGGCCGCCGGGCCAGGCGTGAGAGTGGCCGGCCCGGCGAGCGCGGCGAGCAGTGCGAGCACGGCTGCCAGCGCGACGGCGCGCCGCTGCCGGCCAGCCGCGGGGCGCCGCCGCGAGCTAGCCGCGGGGAGCCGTGGCATGCCGGGCGCCGGCGCGGCGGGTCGCACCGAGTTCGAGGGTCTGTTCGGAGAGGGCGGATTCGATCACGCCGATCACCGTGCCGCTGACGATGACCCGCACGGCCATCCTGTGACGGCTTGCGAGCAGGCGGCGAGCGGCTGCGTTCAGCAGCAGCGAGACGCTCGCGTGCTGACGCGGGGCCAGGCGCGCATGCACGATTCCGAAGGTCACCGTGACGCGCCGCACTCCGCCGGTATGCGCCGAAGGCCGCCGAGGCGAGCGCGCCGTGATCGCAACGATCCGCCCGGCGCGAATCGTCTCCACGGCCGTCACTCGCAACGTCAGCCGGCAGCCGCTGAGAGCGAGCGGCGAGCAGGTGACCGGGACGCTCACCCGCGGACCCCTCGCGTGCGCGCGGCCGACGAGTGTCTCTCCGGTCGAGGCCGGCACCCCCTGGACGGGGACGGTCACGAACGAGCTCCTGGCAGTTGCGCTGCCGCCGGCGTCCGTGGCGGTGACCTGGCACTGGAGGTGATGAGCGGTATCGGCGAACCTGACGACGTAGCTCGTGCCCGTCGCGCCGGGAATCGGCCGCAGGTCTCGCAACCACTGATAGCTCAGCTGCGCCGTGGCGCCCGAGGTGACGCCCGAGTGGCACGTGAGCCGCTGGCCGACCGCCGGAGTGCCGGAGATGGAAGGGTGCGGGTAGACGAGGGGAACCTGCGTCGAGACGGCCGTCGTGAAGGTCACGTCCGGGCTCACGGCGCTACCGACGGCGCTCGATGCGAGGAGGCGGTAGTGATACGTGCGGTTGGGTGCGAGGCCAGTGATCTGGCCGTTCACGGCCTGCGCGCCGCCGGCGGGAGATGGAGTCGGTTCGCACGGCGCGCTCTGTCCGTAGGAGGTGCTCGTCCCATATTCGAACGTACACGTCAGCAGGATCGCGTCGTTGGGTTCGACCGAGCCCGACAGCGTCGCCGTCGTGGCCGTCACTTCGGCGGGCGTGGCCGTCACCACAGCGGGCGCTCGCACGCGGGCGGTGAGCGCATGCCCGGAGGCGTCGACGGCCAGACAGAAGCCGCCCGGCAGGCATGAGACTCCGGCGAGCGCGCCGCCGGGGCGGGTTTCCATCCACGTCGGCAGAGGAGCGCCGGGGTCATCGCTTGCCTGGGCCTCACCGTGAGCGCCGACCGCGACGCACAGGCTGGTGTCGGCGCATGAGACGGCCGTGAGGCCTCCCCCGGAGTCGACCGGCGTCGAGCTCCAGGTCGGCGCGGAGGCCGTCGGGTCAGCGCTTGCAAAAGCATTGCCGCCGCTGTCCACGGCCACACAGCCGTGCGATGGCGTGCACGAGACCCCGCTGAGCCCTCCCGCCGGGTCGATCGCGCGCGGCCGCCAGGCTCCCGCGCCGCCGGTCGGGTTGCTGGCCGCCAACGCGTTGCCGGCCGCGTCCACGGCGATGCACCCCGACGCGTCGCAGGACACGCCACGCAGCGGGGAGGCGTCTTTGTACTGCACCGGCCAGCTCGCCGCGGGCGAGGCGGGATTGGAGCTCGCCAGCACGTCTCCGGCTGCATCGATGGCGACGCACAGCGACGGGCTCGCGCAGGCGATCCCGGTGAGCGTCGTGCCGCCGGCGATCGACTGCGGGGGAGACCAGCCACCGGCAGCCGGGTTGGTCGAGGCCAGCACCCGCCCGAGTTCGTCGGCCGCGACGCACATGCTGGGGGAGACGCAGGAGATCGAGGAGAGCGACTGGCCTTTGTCGACGTTCACCGTCGCCCAGTGCGCTTCCAACGAGGTCGGGTCGCTGGAGGTGAGCGCGTTCCCCGAGCGATCGACGGCGACGCACAGGGATTCCGAGGCACACGAGATGGCGCTCGGCTGCCCGGAGCCGTCGATCGTGCTCGCCGACCAGCTGAGCGCGGGCGCGCCGGCGGCGGGCGCCGGTGCCAGCCAGCCGGCGCCGAGCGACAGGAGCGCGAGCGCGCAGGCGCCCCTCCCCAGGGCCCTGTGCCGTCGGAGAGCCCGCGTCAGCCTGCGACGGGCGCTGCGGCGATCGCTGTGGTCGGGCTCTCTCTGCAAACGTTGCTCCGGCTGTCGCGGGACCTGCCTGGTGGGTTGGAACGCCCTACAGAGTTCCGAGTTGCGCTCGCCGGGGCGCCTTCAGCGTGCCCGCCGGCCGCTCACGTGAGCTTCCAGGCTCGAGCATGCGGCCAGTCTCCCGCACCTGGGCCGCGATGTCCATGGCGCGGGCGGCTCAGGCGCCCGCTCTCGACGCGTGCTGTCCGGCGACGGAGGCGCGCTCCTCTGCCGCGGCCTCGGGCATCAGCGCAACAGCCGCGATCAAAAAGCACACTCCGCCGAGAGCCGTGCCGGCGTTCGCGATCCGCGCGCTCAGCGGCTCGCCGCTGGAGGGCTCGAGCAGCGACGCGACGGCCGCGGCGCCGAACGCGATCGAGCCGAGCAGGTTGAGCACGGCGATCCGCCACGGCAGCGAACGCCAGTGCAGGCAGAACCAGCGATGACAGACCTCGCCGTAGGCAAGTGTGCTGGACACGAGAAAGCAGACGGAGCCGAAGGCGTCGGGAGCCCAGACGCGCCTGTTGCTCTGGCTCGTGCTGAGGCCATGTTTCATCGCGGCGAAGGTGCTGATGTTGAAGAAGATCGTTCCCGCGAGCTGCGTCGATGAGGCCAGCCAATCGATCCGCTCCGGCTCCCACGAGGCCCGTCGCAGGCGAGGCCGTCGTGCCTTCGGCCCGACGAGACGCACGACGTTGACCGCCTCCAGGTACTGCAGGCAGGCGGCTGCGGTGAACAGGATCGAGCCGGCGAAGAACGTCACGTCGATGCCCGGACGCGGGCTCGACGCCCACTGCGCGGCGATGGCCGCAGCGGCGAAGCACAGCGACCCGAGCGCGAACAGCACGCTCATCCACCAGCCACGCCGCCTTGGACGCCACCAGACGCTCACGGCGATCTGGTCCGGGTGCGGTCGGGCGTGTCGATCTCAGCGGAACCGAGCATCGTGGAGCTCGCCCACAGTAATGCGCAAAGCAGCCCGGACATCACCCGATTCAGGCGACGCCTCGCTCTCCGGGCGGATGTACGTTGCCTGCAGACCGCGGGCGACTGCCCCTTCGCTGCCGTCGAAAGGAGACGCGATGTGTCGATGGATGGCATGGCACGGGCAGTCGGTGCTGCTCGAGGAGCTGCTCTTCAAGCCGACGCACGGGCTGATCGACCAGAGCCTGCATTCCCGGATGGGCGCGGAGACCACGAACGGAGACGGCTTCGGGGTGGGCTGGTACGGGACCGGGGAGGGTCCCGGCGTGTATCACAGCGTCTCGCCAGCCTGGGGAGACGTGAACCTGCGACATCTCGCCGGTCACATCGAGTCGCCGTTGTTCCTCGCGCACGTGCGGGCGACGTCGGGCACCGCTGTGCAGGAGACCAACTGCCACCCCTACGTTCACGGCCGCTGGCTGTTCGTGCACAACGGCCTGATCAACGAGTTCCGCGCGCTGCGGCGTGAGCTCGCGCTCGCGGTGGCGCCGGAGCGGTTCACCGACATCGAGGGATCGACCGACTCGGAGCTCATGTTTCACCTGGCGCTGAGCAACGGCCTCGAAGATGAACCGATCTCCGCGCTCGAGCGCACCATAGGCATCGTCGAGGCGGCGGCCGACAGACACGGGGTCGAGCGTGCGGTTCAGGCGAGCATCGGGGTGAGCGACGGGAACCGCCTGTGGGCCGTGCGCTACTCCACGGAGGGCAAGTCGCGAACGCTCTATGCGTCGGCCGACGCGCACGCCATCAAGCAGCTGCACCCCGAGAATCCGCGCCTGCAGCTGCTGCGCGACGAGGACCGTCTCATCGTCTCCGAGCCGATCGCGGACCTGCCGGGCGCATGGCACGAGATACCCGAGGCGACCTCATTCACCGTGTTGCCCGGAGGTGGACACCAGCAGCGGCCGTTCAGCCCGCTCGCCGCCTGAGCGAGGCTACTCGAGCGCCGCGAGCGGCTCGGCTGGCGCCTGTGCCTGGCGCTCGGTGGCCTCGGCCAGCGCCGGCCGTGCCGGGAGCAGTGCCAGGGCCATCACGGCACCGGCGGCGGCCACGCCGGCGGCGAGCAGGTTGGCGGCGCTGAAACCGTGGAAGAAGGCGGACTTCGCGGCTTCGTGGACGATCTTGCCGACTGCCGGGTGCCCGGCGTGGGCGAGCCCGTCGGCGACGCCAAGCGCTGCGCCGACCGACTCGTGCGCGGCGTTGGCGAGCGACCCCGGGAGCGCAGGCAGCGAGTGGTTCAGCCGGCTCGTATACAGCGACGCGTACACGCTTCCGATCACGGCGACGCCCAGGGTTCCCCCGAGCAGGCGCGTCGCGTCGTTCACGGCCGAGCCCACGCCGGCCTTTGCCATGGGCACGACACCCATGATCGCCTCGGTGGCCGGGGCGCTCGTGAACCCCATGCCGGTGCCGAAGATCACCATCTGCAGCGCGATCGTGCCGTAGGGGGTGGCGGCGCCGGAGGTCGAGACCCATGCGTAGAAGCCGGCCATCATCAGCAGGCCGGATGCGACTACGAGCTTCGTGCTGAAGCGCACCGCGAGCTTCGTGCCCAGCACCGAGCTGACGCCCACGGCGCTCGCCACGGGGAGCAGGTGCACACCCGTCGAGAGCGGCCCGTAGCCTTTGAAGAACTGGAAGTACTGGGTGATCAGGAAGATGAACCCGAAGAGCGCGAAGAACGCGATCGTCACCGAGCCGCTCGCCGCCGTGAACCGCGGGTTCCTGAACAGGCCGATGTCGAGCATCGGCGCCGGCACCCGGCGCTCCCACGCCACGAAGAGGGCGAACAGCAGGGCCGCCACCGCGAAGCCGGCGAGGCTGCGGGCACTGCCCCAGCCGTGGTTGGGGGCCTCGATGATCGTGTAGATCAGAAGCGCCATGGCGGCCGCCGACAGAGCCAGGCCCGCGCGGTCGATCCTGCCGGCGCTCGGGTCGCGGGAGCTCGGCACGCTGACGGCCACCAGCCCTGCCCCGAGCGCCGCGACCGGCACCATCGCGACGAAGATGCTCGACCACGAGAAGCGCTCGAGCAGCCAGCCGCCGAAGATCGGTCCGGTCGCGATCGCGATCCCGGCCGTCGCGCCCCACAGGCCGATCGCGCGGGCACGCTCGGCGCGGTCGACGAACACGTTGGAGATGATCGAGAGCGTGGCCGGGAACACCATCGCGGCGCCGAGTCCCATGACGCAGCGGGCCGCGATCAGCTGTCCCGGCGTGCTCGTCAGCGCCCCTGCCGCGCTGCCGAGGCCGAAGACGGTCAGGCCCGCCAGCAGCATCCCCTTGCGGCCGAAGCGGTCGGAGAGGCTGCCGCAGCCCAGCAGGAGCGCTGCGAACACGAGGTTGTAGGCGTCGACGATCCACTGCAGCTGCGCGTTCGACGCGTGCAGCTCGCGCACGAGCGTCGGCAGCGCGACGTTGACGATCGTCGTGTCGAGGTTGATCGCGAACGCGGCGAGCAGCAGCGAGGCGAGGATCAGGGGCCTGTTGCGCACGGTACGCAGTTCTAAACCATCAAGACAAGAAAGTCAAGCGACTAGACAAATGAGTCAAGCGACGTTAGACTGAGAGTGTGCGCACGTACAGCCAGTACTGCTCGCTCGCCAAGGCGCTCGACCTGCTCGGGGACCGCTGGACGCTGCTGATCGTCCGCGAGCTCTACCTGCGGGGGCCCTGCCGGTACACCGACCTGCGGGGAGGTCTGCCGGGAATCGCCACGAACCTGCTTGCCGACCGGCTGCGCGAGCTCGAGGCCGCGGGCGTGGTCGCCCGCGAGGAGGCCGCTCCTCCGATCGCCACCGCGCTGTTCAGCCTCACGCCGCGCGGCGAGGAGCTGAAGGAGCCGCTCTTCGCCCTCGGACGCTGGGGCATTCCCCTGATGGCAGACGGCCCCGCCGCGGGCGACACGTTCCGCAACGTCTGGATGACGATGCCGACCGAGCTCTTCCTGCGCGACCGCACGCCCGAGGGCCCGCCCGTCACGATCGAGCTGCACACGGGCGAGGAGCCCATGCTGATCGAGACGGTCGACGGGGAGGTGCGCGCGCGCCCCGGCTCGATCGATCAGCCCGACGCCATGCTGACCGGCACACCGCATCTGATCCTCGCGGTGATCAGCGGCGGACTGGGCCTCGCCGAGGCCGAGGCGCGTGGGCTGCGCCTCGAGGGCAGCCGCGAGAGCGTCATGCGCCTGCTGCCGGCAGACGACGGTGGGCCGGTGGGCGCGGCTGCAACCGCCTGAGCGGACGCAGCCACGCCGGCCATGCGACCCAGCGGCGTGCTCAGGCCGCGGAGGTCGCGTCGAGGAAGCCGTACACGTCCCGCACCCTGCCGCCGTCGGTGACGATCACGTCGAAGCCCACGTACTTGGGATCGGGATCGCCGGCGGGACCGGCGTGCCATTGAAAGCGCGCCTGGTTGTGGTGCGCGTCGATCGGCCCGCCGAGCCTGAACTCGAAGCCGGGGAAGCGCTCCTGCGTCGAGGCGATGAACGCGTCGATCTGATCAGGTCCCCGAAGCTCCACGTGCGGATCGGTGTACGTGCCATCCGCGCTGTAGAGCGCCGAGATCTCGGCGCGCCGGCGAGCGGCGTCAGCCTCGTTGAAGGTGGCGAGGTAGCGGTCGACGATTTCCTGGATATCAGCCATCTTGGGCCTCCTGTGTCGTTTGCTCCACCAGGGTGCCCTGCACGGCGAGGCTTGTCGATTACCCCAGAGGTCATCACCCGGCGCCGGCGTGGGCGCAGGCCGTTAGACCAGCCCCAGGCGACGGATGGTGCCAGGGCTGCTGACCGTGCGATCGCGGCCGAGACGCTTGGCCTGGTACAGCGCCTGGTCGGCTTGCGCGAGCAGATCCACCGGAGTCGCGTCCGCGGGCGAGGCGGTCGCCACACCGGCCGAGCACGACAGCGTGGCGTGCTCGACGGGGACCCTCGCGATCGCGCTGCGGGCGCGCTCAGCCGTGTCGTAGGCGGTGTCGGCGTCGGCGTCGGGCAGGAGGATCGCGAACTCCTCTCCGCCCATGCGTGCCACTGCATCGTGCGCTCGGACCGATCGGCGCAGGGCATCGGCCACCGCCAGCAGGACCTGATCGCCCTGGAGATGGCCGTGAGCGTCATTGATCACCTTGAAGTGGTCGAGGTCCAGCATCACGATCGACACCTCGCTCTCCACACGCCCCGCGCGTCCGAACTCCGCCGCGCATGCGCGATAGAAGGCGCGCTGGTTGGCCAGTCCCGTGAGTGGATCCTCGGAGGCCTGACGTTCCAGGCGGGTGACGAGCCGGGCGTTGGACAGCGCGATCGCGGCGTGTTTGGCGTAGGCGGAGAGCGCGGCCGCATCACCCGGAAGGAAGACGGTGGAGCCGTGCGCCATCGCGGCCAACACCCCGAGCAGCGTGTCGCGGAAGACGAGCGGCGCCGCGCACATCGAGCCCAACGGCATTCGCTCGTCGCGCGGCAGCGCAGCAAGGCATGGGTCGGTGGTCAGGTCATCGACCACGACGGTGCCGCGCTCGAGCAGCGTCTCACGATGCTCGTCGGCCCACGACTCCAGAGCGGTGAGCGACGACCTGGGGATCCCCGAGTGCCGGTCGGCACGCACCCTGTCAGCGTCGGCGAGCAGCAGCGCGAACTCCTTGCCACCCACTGCGGTCTGCGCCTTCGCGGTGATCTGGTCGAGAACCTCGTCGAGGCGCAGGTCTGAGGACAGATCGTCGAGCGAGGACAGCACGCGCCTCGCGGCGTCGTCCTGCTCGCCCACGCGCTGCTCGAGCACGCGCACTCGTCGAGTCATGAATCGCGCGGCCAGCCCGGCGACGCCGAGCTCCCCGGCCACCAGCACGCCGGCCGCGAGGGGGACGAGCGCGGGGTCTGTCAGGGCGCCGGCGGCTGCCAGGGCGCCGGCGCCGGCCGCGAACGCCACGGCGACACGCCTGAATCCCTGAGTGCCTGCGGCCCAGTGGATCTCGAACTCGCAGCACGGGTCCCCGCGAGCACCGCACACGGGGTGCGCGACGCGTGCGGGCGGCAGCCCGAACAGCTGGGGGACCGTGGCGAGCAGTCCCTTCGTGTAGTCGCAGTCGTAGCGGTGATAGCCGACGCCGGCCAGGTCGGAAAAGCGCATACGCACCCACTCGGCGCCGCTGTCGAGCACGACGAGCTGGTGGGCCCAGTTGAACTTGGAGTTGGCCCGAACGACGTTGCCGTAGACGAAGCCGGGGGTGCCGAGAGCGCGCAGGGCGCGCTTCAGGCCCATGGCGACCGAAACGTCGAGCGCCGCCCCGCCGACGTGCTCGGCGACGTGCGGGTCCGCCAGCACCTCCTCCGCCGCGCTCCACAGCGCGAGCTTGGTGTCATAGGAGAACCAGAAGTTCTCGTCGCGCAGACGCTCCTCGACCTCAGAGAGACCGGCTGTGGCGAGCAACCGTTTGACCGCCTGCCCGCCGGCTTCGCGCTCGACGTAGGCGAGGATCAGGCGCGATGTAAGGCCGGAGCCGGCGTGCTCACGCCTCCACGTCGAGGAGACCCCGACGCCGCCCGATCCAGCATTCCCGGTTCCGGCAAGCACGGCCATATCGCCCCGTATCGGCGCAGCGGCTCGTCGGGTGAAACGCCATGGACTCCGAGTAGGCCAAAGGCCCAGCCGAGGTCGCGGGGCTTGTGGGCAGGTGCTTCGACGGGCGGCCCATCGCCCACAGGCGTCACGGCGCTAGGCGTCTCGTCCTCGCGACCCCAGCGCGCGACCGTCGCCCGCAGCGCAGGGACGGCTGCGATCGCGACGGGCGAGGGGAGCCACACGGCGACGGCGCGATAGGCGAGCACGGACGGTATGGCCTGCTCCGCGGGTACGCCGAACGCGATCAGCACACCGGTCATTCCCGCGCTGACCGACCCGGGGATCGGGAGCGTGTTGGCGACCTGACCCACGAAGTAGGCGAGCGCCACCACGGGGACCACCGGCGCGGAGCCGAACGCGTGCAGCATCGCCCACACGACCGCCGCGTCGAACACCCAATAGGCGATCGCGCCCGCCAACCGCGGGTCGCCGCAGCGGAGAAGCCGGCAGGCGTCGCGGACCGCGTCGCCTATCAACCGCGTTGCGGCTGCTAGCCGCGAGCGGCGGTCGCCTGGACTGCCATCGAGACCATCGTCGATCTCCGGCTCGCCGCCGCGAGTAGACGCGAGCAGGAGACAGAGCGCAACGCCGAGCGTCGCGCCGAGAGCCGGGAACGCGCTCAGTGCGACCGGGCCGCTGCTGCCCACGATGCCGAGCGCCAGCACCGTCCCCGCGAGGACGATCGAGAGGAGAAAGACGGAGTAGAGCGCGACCAGGAAGACGAGCAGCGTCCGCGCTGCCTTTCTCGGCTCTAGACCCGCCCGCCTCAGTGCCCACAGCGTGACCGCCAGCCCTCCGGCGCCCGCCGTCGGGAGCAGCCGCGTGGCGGCGGCCCCCGCGAGCGTGATCTGGGCGCTCTCGCGTGCGCCGACGCGCGGCGTGGCGCGCCCGGCCACGAGCGAGAGCAGTCCCATGTAGCCGGCCAGCGAGATGAACTCGAAGGCGCCGCCGGCCGCGGCCCAGCCGGGGCTGACGCCCAGTCCCCGCCTCAGCCCGTCCGCAAGCGCACTGACACGGCCTCCGGCCAGGAGCACGACAGCCACCGTGGCGCCCGCGAGCAGCGCTGGGAGCACGAGCCGCCGAGGCAGCGCGCGAAGGTCCACGGCGGGAAGGGTGAACTCTGAGATGGTGGAATCGGGTGCGAGCATCCTCATCGGGTACGTCGTGGGTGCAGGCTTGGCTCACTTCTACACGCCCCCCAGAGCAACGGGTGTGACATGGGTCATACCGATGGCCTCCGGTTGGTGGGGCGGCCGTGGGTACCGTCACAGCGCGAGGATCAGGTCGCGGACGGCGGCGGGCTGTGAGAGGAAGGGGTGGTGGCCGGCGTCGAGTTCCACGACGCTCCCGGCGCGACCGGCGAACTTGCGCTGCAACGCGGCGGGGGTGCCCTTGTCCTCTGCGCAGACGAGGTACGTCGAGGGCACGTGCTGCCAGGCCGCTGACTGCACCGGCTGCTCGAGAACCGCCAGGCTCTGGCGGGCCGTCTTGTCCGTGGCCTCTCGCTGGATCTCCGGGTCGCAGTCCTGCAGGAACGTTTCAGCCAAGGCGTCCGGTCGGACCGTGAAGGTGCCGCCCTCGGGGTCGATGTCGAGGAAAGGGGCGGGCTCCTCCCCGCCGAACGAGGAGAGGCTCTGCCCGACGTTGGGCAGGTAGCTGGACACGAGCAGCAGATGGCGCACGGCCTCGACGCCCGCCGCTGCCTCCGCGGTGACGATCCCGCCGTAGCTGTGGGCAACCACCACGGTCGGCTCGTCGCTCGCGGTCAAGACTTGCCGGACCGCGGCGACGTCCTCCGCCAGCCCGGGTCCTTTTGCATCCGTCGGCTCACCCGTCTCGCCGCAACTCGGCAGCGCCGGGGCCTCGCTGGCGAGGCCCTGCTCGGCCAGCAGCTCAGCGGTTCGGTGCCACCACCACGGTCCGTCCTTCACGCATGCCCCGTGGACGAAAACGATCCTCATCATGACCTCCTCGCCGTGTCGATCTACCATCGAGCAACGATAGACGTAGCGATCGTTACGTGAAAAGATTGGGCGATGGGCAGACAGCGCCAACCAGAGATCAGGCAGCGCCTTCTCGACGCGTGCACCGACCACGCGCTCGAGCACGGGCTCCCGGACCGGCTTGGGCCGCTGGCCGCCGCCGCAGGCACGTCGAACCGGATGCTGATCTACCACTTCGGGACCCGTGACGGACTGCTCCGCGAGGTCCTCGGACAGGCCCGCCGGCGCCAGGTCGAGGCCTTCACCGACCTCATAAGCCTGCGACCCGACGAGCCCTACCCGACCACACTGGCCCGCGCCTGGTCCGCGATCTCCGGGCCGCAGGGCGAGCCCTACCTCCGCATGTTCGGCCGTCTGCACGACGCGGACGGAGAACCACTCTGGCCCGGCTTCCGGCGGACCGCGACGACCGACTGGCTCGCACCACTCGAGGAAGGCATGCGCAGTCTCGGCCGACCTGAGCTGGCGACCGTCGTGCTCGCCGTCATCCGCGGCCTGCTCACGGACCTCGACGCCACCGGCGACACCGCACGCACCGACCGGGCCTTCCACGACTTCCTCGCCACAATCGATGGCGCCGAGCACCTGAAGATGCCCCGTGCGGGACTCGAACCCGCCCCACCGGATTAAAAGTCCGGCGCTCTACCAGATGAGCTAACGGGGCCTGCGGCCGACAGTCTGGCAGAAGGCCTTGCCGATCGAGTCGGGAGCTTCAGCCGGCCTCGACCTCTTCAAGGCTCTCTTCCGAGGGGCTCTGCGAGGCCGCCACGCGGAGCATCTCCTCTATGCGTGTCAGCTTCACACGCGGACGGCCCGCCGGCTCGCCGAGTGCGCGCTCGTGCCTGTCGATCTCCGCCCAGCCCGCGTAGGTGACGAGCTCCGGCTGGCGCTCGCGAAGCATGCTCTCGACGGCCGCCGGGTCCGACGCCTCGGGCGCGTGCTTGGTGGCAGGACCCTCGCCGGCGGCGAGCAGATCGGCGAGCATCGCGTCGACGGTCTCCTGAGCATCCTTCTTGTTGGTTCCGATCACGCCCGATGGGCCGCGCTTGATCCAGCCCACCACGTACTCGCCCGGAACAGGCTGACCCGTGTCCGGATCGAGGATGCGCCCGCCCTCGTTGGGGATGACGCCGCTGCGCTCGTCGAAGGGCACGCCGGGAAGCGGGATTCCGCGGTAGCCGATCGCGCGGAAGACGAGACCCGCCTGGATCGTCTCGTGCTCGTCGGTCGCCTGCGCGCGGAGGGAGCGACCGGCGGCGGGGACGAGCTCGTTGCGGACGAGCTCGACCGCTCCGAGGCGTCCCTGCTCATCCGCGAGCAGCGCTGTCGGTGACAGCAGGAAGCGCAGGACGATCCGCTTGGCGTGGCCCTTGGGGGCCCGGGATGCGTAGTCCCGGAGGATCTCGACGTTCCGCCGTGACGTGGCGTTGGCCTCCGCGTCCGGGTCAGGAACGGCGAGCGCGCGGTCGAGCTCGGCCTGCTCGACGATCACGTCGGCCTCCGACAGCTCGCCGAGCTCCAGGAGCTCAGGGTTGGTGAACGCGGCCTGGGCCGGTCCGCGGCGGCCCACGACGACGACCTCGCGGACGCGGCTGTCGGCGAGGACCTCCAGGGCGTGATCGGCGGTGTCGGTCGGCGCCAGCTCCGACGGTGCCAGCACGAGCATGCGAGCGACGTCGAGGGCCACGTTTCCGTTGCCGATGACGAGCGCACGCTCGGCCGAGAGGAGGTCGATCTCGAGGTCGCACTGGTCGGGATGGCCGTTGTACCAGCCGACGAAGTCGGTGGCCGCGTGCGAGCCGGGCAGCTCTTCGCCGGGAATGCCGAGCGGACGGTCCGACGGCGAGCCGGTCGCATACACGACCGCGTGGTAGTGCGCGAGCAGATCCTCGCGGCCGACGTGCTCTCCGAAGGTGACGTTGCCGAAATAGCGAAAGCGGGGATGCGCGGCCGTCTTCTCGTAGATACGCGTGACGGACTTGATCTTCGGGTGGTCGGGGGCCACGCCCGAGCGGACCAGGCCCCAGGGGGTTGGCAGCCGCTCCAGCATGTCGACCTCAAAGCGCCCGTGGGACTCCTTGAGCAGGTGGCCGGCGGCGTAGAAGCCCGCGGGGCCCGAGCCGATCACGGCTATGCGGATGGGATGGTCGGTCATCGTCTGAAGGTCAGATTAGGCGTGAAGATGGGCGCGGCCCGACTCGAACGGGCGACCCCCTCGGTGTAAGCGAGGTGCTCTAGCCAGCTGAGCTACGCGCCCTCTTGGAGCTTCAAGGCTAGCGAGGGAGGCCGGTGGGCTAGGATTTTGCCGACCCGGCCGGGGATCTCCTTTGAACACTGCAGACACTGCCCATAGCGAGGGGTCGTCGGCATTGGCGCAGGCCGCCGAGCTGGAGTTGCGAGGGGTGAGCAAGCGCTACCCCGGCCAGCATGAGCCCGCGATCCACGATCTCTCCTTCACGGTCCCCGCCGGAGACGTGTGCGTACTCGTGGGCCCCTCCGGCTCCGGGAAGACGACCGCCCTACGCCTGATCAACAGGATGATCCCGATCACCGCGGGCGACATCCTGCTCGGCGGGCGAAGCGTGCTCGAGCGCGAGCCCAAGGAGCTGCGCCGGGAGATCGGCTACGTGATCCAGCAGATAGGCCTCTTCCCCCATCAGACGGTGGGCGAGAACATCGCCACGGTCCCCCGCCTGCTCGGCTGGCCCAAGGACCGCACCAGCGCGCGGGTGAGCGAGCTGCTGGAGCTGATCGACCTCGACCCCGCCGAGATGCGCGACCGCTATCCCGCACAGCTCTCGGGCGGTCAGCGCCAGCGTGTGGGGGTGGCCCGTGCCCTCGCTGGCGATCCTCCCCTGATGCTCATGGACGAGCCGTTCGGTGCGATCGATCCGATCAACCGAGGACGCCTGCAGGACGAATTCCTCCGCCTTCAGGAGAAAGTGAGGAAGACGATCGTGTTCGTCACCCACGACATCGACGAGGCGATCAAGATGGGCGACCGGATCGCGATCCTGCGCGAGGGGGGCGTCCTCGCGCAGTACGACACGCCCCGCGAGATCCTCACGCATCCCGCCGACGAGTTCGTCGCCGAGTTCGTCGGCGCGGACAGGGGACTCAAGCGCCTGGCCCTGACGACGCTGTCAGAGCTGAAGCTGATCGAGCCGGGCTCCGTGCGCGAGAGGCCGTCGAGCAACGGCGCTCTGCGCCTTCCGCGCGAGACGTCCGTCAGAGACGCGCTCTCGCTGATGCTGACGGCGAACGGCGAGCCGGTCTCGGTGGTGGGCGGAGACGGGCACGTGGAAGGAGTGGTGACGCTCGCGCTGATCGAGCAGCTGCTGGCCGATGAGGCAGCCGTGCCGCCGCCCCCGGCCTCGGCAGGATTCTCGCCCGCGACCGAGCGCGGCTCCGGGAGCGTCGCCTGATGGGCTTCGCACCCGGGTCGATCGCGGCGTCCGTGATCGCGGCTGGCGAACCCGTGATCCCCAACTACGGCGCTCAGAGCTCGAGCTGCGTCGTCCACAACCACCTGTTCTGCACGGACTGGCTGAGCCAGAACTGGGGCCCGGTGCTGTGGCCGGCGTTGCGCGGGCACATCCTGCTGGCGCTCGTCGCCGTGGGCATCGGCTTCCTCATCTCGCTCGCGCTGGCCATCACCGCGCACCGCTACGGGTGGCTCGAGCGGCCGACGATGGTGATCACGACCATCCTCTACACGATTCCCTCGCTGGCGCTGTTCGAGCTGCTCGTGGCGCCGGTCGGCCCCAATGTGTACTCGGCGGAGATCGCCCTCGTCTCCTACACCCTGCTGATCCTCTTTCGCAACATCCTCACCGGTCTGCAGGGCGTGCCGGCGGAGGTGCTCGAGGCCGCCGAGGGCATGGGCATGTCGCGCAGGCAGGCGCTCGTGCGCGTCGAGCTGCCGCTCGCGTTGCCGGCGATCGTGGCGGGGCTTCGCATCGCCGTCGTCACGATCATCGCGCTGGCCACGATCGTCTACACCATCTACAACGCCGGTCTCGGCGTGCCGATCCACACGGCGCTCGGCGAGGGCCCTTTCAAGACGGAGCTGATCGCCGCCGGGGGGCTGGCGATCCTGCTCGCGCTCACGGCCGATGCGCTGCTGGTGCTGGCTCAGCGATTGCTGACACCCTGGACGCGGGCGCGGGCGACCTAGGGACGGCGACGTGCACGAATTCGTCGAAGCGTTCCGTTTCATCGCCCACAACGGCGCGATCGCCGGAGAGCCGGGGCTACCCACGCTGACGCATCTGGCGCTCGAGACCCTCAAGGTGGCGGCGATCGGCCTCGCGATCTCCATCGCGATCGCGGTTCCCCTGGGGGTCTGGCTTGGGCACCTCCATCGCGGCTCCTTCGCCGCGATCAACCTCGGGAACATCGGCCGCGCGCTTCCGAGCCTCGCCGTGCTCGCCATCGGCGACGCCTTCCTGGGGCTTGGGCTGACCGTCGTAGAGCTCGCGCTCGTGGTCCTCGCCGTGCCGCCGATCGTGACGAACGCATATCTTGGCGTCGATGGCGTTGACAGCGACCTCGTGGACGCCGCCAGGGGGATGGGCATGAGCGGCTTTGAGATTCTCAGGAGCGTGGAGCTGCCACTGGCGGTGGCGCCCCTCTTCGCCGGCATCCGCACCGCCGCGGTGTTCGTCGTCAGCACGACGACGATCGCCTCGCTCGCGGGCTTCAGCGGGAGCCTCGGCGACGTGATCGCCAACGAGACCAGCTACCACTTCTCCGGAGTGCTCGGGGCTGCCATCTGCGTCGCCGCCCTGGCGTTGGCCGTGGAAGGGGTGCTGGCGCTCGTTCAGCGCGTGCTCACCCCCCGGGGCCTGCGGATGACCGAGCACGCGCGCGCGGGCGAACTTCCCTCGGAGGCGGCGCTCGCCTGACCGGTGGCGCGACGGCTTCGAGCCTGAAAACCAACAAGTAGGAGGCGGCGGATGAGAGGCACGAGATCGGGCAGGTCGAGAACCTTGATCGCGAGCGCTGCAGCGGCGCTCGGTGTGGTCGTTGGCCTCGCGGCTTGCGGTAGCAGCAGCTCGTCGTCGAGCAGCTCGAGCGCGAGCGCGACGACGCCCGCTCCGGCGCCGGCCGCGAGCGGGCCCGGAGTCGGAAAGCCCGCGGTCACGATCGGCGACAAGAACTTCGCCGAGGAGAACATCCTCGGCGCGCTCTACGCCCAGGCCCTCCAGGCGAAGGGCTTCAAGGTCACCCTCAAGGACAACGTCGGCTCATCGGAGCTCATCTACAAGGCGCTCACCTCGGGCCAGATCGACATGTACCCCGAGTACACCGGCGTCCTGCTCTCCGCGGTCGCGGGGCAGACGAAGAACCCCTCGAGCGCCAGCGCGGCAGCCCAGGAGGCGAAGGCGTTCCTTGAAAAAGGAGGCGCGACGCTCCTGGCGACGACGCCCTTCTACGACTCGAACGTGCTGGCGACGCTGCCGGCGTTCGCACACCAGAACAGCCTGGCGAGCATTGGCGACCTGAAGCCGCTCGGCGCAGGCGCCAAGATCGGAGGCGCGCCGGAATTCGCGACGCGTTTCGAGGGGCTTCCCGGGCTGGCGAAGGAATACGGCGTCAAACCGACGTTCGTACCAATCGCCATCGAACTCTCCTACAAAGCGCTTGAAAGCGGCCAGGTCAACGTCCAGAACGTGTTCAGCACCGACGGACAGCTGCTGAGCGGAAAATTCAAGCTGCTGGCCGACCCGAAGCACGTGTTCGGCTACCAGAACGTGGCCCCGGTCGTCAAGAAGAGCGTTCTCGCGGCCGAGGGTCCGGAATTCGAACAGACGCTGAACAAGGTCAGCTCGCTGCTGACTCTGAAGGCGATCCAGCAGATGAACGCCGCAGTGAGCATCGACAAGCAGTCGGCCACGAGCGTGGCGCAGCAGTTCCTCAAAGCCAACGGCCTCGGCTAGCCCGAGCGCGCACGCGACGCCGCATCTCCTGCCAAGCTTGCGGGAGATGCGGCGTGCCGGCGGTGGGCAGAGGACGGTCCGGCTGCTCCTCGCCCTCGCGGGGGCCGCGCTCCTCGTGGCGATCCTGGCGCAGGTCTTCCTCCCCGGCATTGCGGCGAGCCGGATCTCATCCCGGGTGGGCCGCTACGGAAAGGTCGAGAGCGTGAAGGTGCACGCATGGCCTGCCGTGGAGCTGCTGTGGGGAAGCGCCGATTCGGTGAGCGTGAGGGCGAGGAGCCTCGACCTGAGCCCGGCTCAGGCCGCCAAGCTGCTGTGGGAAGGACGCGGCGTGAACAGCATGCAGCTCGCCGCCTCGAGCATCCAGGTCGGCCCCGTGCGGCTGAGCGACGCGCGCCTGCGCAAGCACGGCAGCTCGGTATCGGCCGAAGCCGTGATCGACGACGCGAACGTCAGGGCGGCGCTCCCGCCGGGTTTTCATGTTCAGCTCCTCGGCAGCGAAGCCGGCAGGGTGCGCGTAAGGGCGAGCGGCGGCCTGTTCGGCGTGGGCGCGACGGTGACGGCGCTCGCCGCTCCCAGCGAAGGACGGCTTGTGGTGCATCCGCTGGGAGCACTGCTCGAAGGGGTGACGCTGATCCTCTTCTCCGACCCGCACGTCCATGTGGAGGGTGTCGGCGCGAGCGTCCGGACCACGTCGCCGCCAAGCTATCGCCTGACGATGAGCGCCCGGCTGCGGTAGGCACCTCGAGCAAGGGCAGCTGCGTCGGGCACGGCAGCGGCGTCGGGCACGGCAGCTCCGTCGGGCACGGCAGCGGTGCGGTCGGGAGATACCTTCAGGCGGCGGCCGACAGCTCGGCCGATGGCGCGGCGCGCGGCTGGACGATCATCGGCAGGCCCGCCTTGGGGCTGATCGTCGGCATCTGACGGATCGTCAGCTTGAAGTCCTCAGGAAGCGAGAGGGCGCAACGGGACAGGATCACGGTCGCGATCGTGCGCACCTCGAGCTGCCCGAAGCGCATGCCAATGCACGTGCGCGAGCCGCCTCCGAAGGGAATGTAGGCGCCCTTGGGCATCGCCGCGCGTCCCTCAGGCGTGAAGCGCTCGGGGCGGAACGCATCGGGCTCGGGAAACACGTCGGGCAGGTGATGCGACGCCCACGAGCAGTAGTTGATGAAAGCCTTGCCTGGCACCATCTGTCCTTCGAACTCGAACGGCTCGATCGAGCGGCGCGGCCCGATCCACGCGGGCGGGTACTTGCGGAGCGTCTCCTCGAGAACGCTCTCCAGCTCGGTGAGCTCGCCCGTGAGGACCTGCGCGTGCGTCGGACGAGCGCCGGACAGCTCCCGGTCCTGCTCCGCGCACAGCCGCGCGACGATCTCCGGGTGTCGGGCGAGCTCGTAGAACATGAAGGAGATGGTCGAGGTGGTGGTGTCGTGCCCGGCGAACAGAAGCGTCATCACCTCGTCGCGGATCTGCTCGTCGCTGAGCGTGTCGCCGTCCTCGTCCTCCGCGTCGAGCAGCAGGCTCAGGATGTCCTGCCCGCGCTCGCCTGTCGCGCGCCTGGTCCGGATCTCCGAGTAGATCACCGTGTCGAGCTTGCGCGCTGCCCTCTGCATGCTCGCCCACGGCGAGCGACGCCCGCGGAAGATGCGCAGCAGATAGTCGGAGGCGTAGAACGAGAGCGCGTCCTCGAACAGGGCGGCGGCGTCGAGCGAGCGCGCCGGCTCGCCGTCGGGGTCCAGGCCGAAGAGCGCGCGCATCGCCACCCGCATCGCAAGGTGGCGCGTCCAGGAGTAGAGGTCGATCGTGGCCCCCGGCCGCATCTGCTCGAGCGCGCGGTCGGTCTCCTCGATGATCAGGTCCACGGAGGCGGCGATGTGCTCGCGGTGGAACGCGGGCAGCATGATCATCCGTGAGCGGCGGTGGAACTCGCCATCGATCGTGAGCAGCCCGTCGCCCATCAGGCCGATCAGGTCACGGAAGTGGCCGTCGCGCCAGAGGAAGTTGGAGGCGTGAGAGACCGTGACGTAATGGTTGGCGGATGGTCCGAGCATGAAGACGACGTTGCTGTGGAACAGGCGCAACGTGAAGACCGGACCGAAGTGCTCGTAGGCGTCGAGCAACATCGGCAGCGGATCGCTTGCGAAGCGTCGCGTGCGGGCCATCGACAACCGCGTTTCGCCGGGCGGGAACGGCACCGTCGCGGCGCGCTCGTCGCGGATGTCGTCGATCAGCACGGACAGCGGGCTGACGTTGCGCAGCGGAGGCGGGCCGACGAGCGTCAAGAACCGCAGCCTAATGCAATCTTGGCCGCCTGGCCAGTTTCGATCGCGGCGAGGAGAACGCGAAGCCTTGGCATACTGGTGGAGCGCGCAGGTGCCATGCCGTCGCGCAACAACGCGGGGGCGTAGCTCAGCCGGTTAGAGCGCTGCCCTGTCACGGCAGAGGTCGCGGGTTCGAGTCCCGTCGCTCCCGCTCTTTCGACACGTCCGCCTCTTCGGGGCGCGCGTGTCGATTGGCCCGCAGTAGGGTTCCTGCGTCGGCTTGTGCGACGCCGTATGTGGGCGCAGAGAGGATCGGGGGTCGACGCTTGCAGTCCAAGCCGCAGGACGACTCGCAGTCGACGGGGAAGATCGCGATCAAGCTGCTCGGCGGCTTCGCCGCCAATCGCGGCGACGAAGCGGTCGCGGCGTCGGCATGGCGGCTTCGCAAGGGACGCGAGCTGGTCAAGCTGCTCGCGCTCGCACCGCACCACCGGCTGCACCGGGAGCAGCTCATGGACGCCCTCTGGCCGGACCTGGACCCGGCGGCCGCCGCCAACAACCTGCACCAGGTCGTGCACGCCGCACGCCGCGCGCTCGGGCCCGAGGCGATCGAGCTGCGAGAGGAGCTGCTGACGCTGAGAGCGGGCGTCGACGTCGAGGACTTCGAACGAGCCGCCGAGGAAGCGCGCCGCGCCGGTTCCGCTGGCGCCGCTCGTGCGGCGATGTCCCTCTACGGCGGTGAGCTTCTACCTGAGAACCGCTACGACGACTGGACCCGCTCGCGGCGCGAGGAGGTCGAGGAGCTTCGCGCCGAGCTCGAAGCCGAGATCGGCGGGGCCGACGGCGACCGGGCGGCTGGCCTGCCGGCGCAGGCCAGCTCCTTCGTGGGCAGAAGCCACGAGCTTCGCGAGCTGCTCGCCCTCGTGGGGCGGGCGCGGCTGCTGACACTCGCCGGCGCGGGCGGAGCGGGCAAGACGCGGCTCGCGCTCGAGCTGGCCCGCGAGGTCGAGCGGTCCTATGCGCACGGCAGCGCCTTCGTCGAGCTCGCGTCGCTCGGCGACGGCCGGCTCGTCGCGCCCGCCGTGGCCGCCGCTCTCGACGTGGGTGCGTTGCCCGGGCGCTCCTCGCTGGAGGAAATCACCGATTTCCTCCAGCCGCGCAGGCTGCTGCTCGTGCTGGACAACTGCGAGCACGTGTTGCTGGCGGCCGCCGAGCTGGCGGACACGCTGCTGCGCGCCGCGCCCGACGTCACGATCCTCGCCACGAGCCGCGAGCCGCTCCGTGTCGCCGGAGAGGTCGTGTTCCGAGTGCCGTCGATGGCGATACCCGATCCCGGACAGCCGCTCACGCCCGAGGAGCTGCTGCGCTACGAGGCTGTGCAGCTGCTCATCGATCGCGCGGCGGCTGCCGTGCCCGAGTTTGCCGTCGATGCGGAGAACGCCGGCGACATCGCGCGGATCTGCTTCCGGCTGGACGGCCTGCCGCTCGCCCTCGAGCTCGCGGCAGCTCGTATCGGAGCCCTTGGGACGGCGACGCTCGCCGAGCGGCTCGACGACAGCTTCCGGCTGTTGCGCTCGGGCAGTCGCGTAGGGCCGACCCGACAGCAGACGCTGGCGGCGACGCTCCAATGGAGCCACGACTTGCTGGACAGCGAGGAGAAGTTGCTGCTGCGCCGGCTCGCCATCTTCGCCGGCGGGTTCGATCTCGCCGCGACGGAGACCGTCTGCGCAGGCGACGGGCTCGAGCTCGCGGCCGTCGCCGACGTCCTCGCCCGTCTGGTCGAGAAATCGCTAGTCACCGCGGAGCATCTGGGCCGCGGGCGCCGCTACCACCTGCTCGAGACGGTGCGGCTCTACGCGGCTGAGCAGCTCGAGCAGGCTGGCGAACGAGGCTCGCTCGCCGACCGTCACGCTCGCTGGGCGCTCACGATCGCCGAGCGCGAAGCCGACTCCCCCGGGCTGGACCGGGAGGCGGCCAACCTCCGCACCGCGCACGACGCCTTGCTCGCGCGCGACCCCGAGCAGGCGCTGCGCTACTGCGTGGCGCTGCTTGCGTTCTGGATGCGCCGGATCGACTTGCGAGAGGGGCATCAGCGCCTGAGCGACAGCCTCGAAGCAGCCTCGGAGCGGACGCCCCTGCGAGCCGCGGGCCTGCTCGCGATGTCGGCGATCGACTTCCGCTCGGGCGACCTCGCGTGCGGTGCCGGCCACGCGCAGGAGAGCCTGGAGATCGCCAACGAGCTCGAAGACCCCCAGGCCGAGTGGCGCGCTCTTCAGCGACTCGGAGAGATCGCCGTGGGCTACGACGACGCGCCGACGGCGCTGCGCGTTCTCGGGTCTGCGCGCGCGTTGGCGACTCGCGAGGGGCTCGACGCCTCGGAGGCCGTGTCGGCCTATTCGCTCGGCGTGGCTCGGTGGCTGCTCGGCGACCTCGCCGGCGCAGAGGCCGACCTCGTCGAGAGCGTCGCGTCGTTCCGCCGCCTCGCCGGCACCTCGCAGCGGATCCTCTCGCCGCTGAACATCGCGGAGATGCGATCCGCCGACCCCTCGGGGCAGCAGGGGCTGAGGATCGTCTTCGAGGAGACGCTGCTGCCGCTCGTCGAAATCTCGTGCGATACCGCGATCGGCTATGTGCTGGCCAACCAGGCCACGATCGCGCGTGTGCGCGGGGAGCTCGGGCGAGCGCGAGAACTGCTTGACGAGGCTGACGCCCGTCTCGCCAACGTCGAGGACCAGCGGGGCCAGGCCGACGTGCTGGTGCGCCGTGCCTACCTCGAGCTGGCCGAAGGCTCCTGCGATGGCGCGCGCGCGTGCCTGGAGCGGGCCCTGCACCTGCGCCAGGGTATGCGCGACCGGCGCGGCGTCGGGATGGTGCTGATGGCCCTCGGAATAGTGGAAACCATCGCCGGCCGTTACGAGCCGGCCGAGCAGCCGCTGGCGGAGGCGCGCCGGCTGTTCCGCCGCGCCGGCGATCGCTGGGGGTTGGCCAGCGCCCTGTGGCGGACGGCCGACCTCGCGATCGCGCAGGCGCGTCTCGATGACGCCGAGGCGACGCTGCAGGAAGCACGGGCCGTCGTCGGTGAGACGGAGCGACAACGTTGGATCGGGGTGACCGTGGCGACGCTGGCGGAGGTGGTGCGGCTGCGCGGCGATCCGCAACTTTCCCGCACGCTGTTCGAGCAGGCGCGCGAGCACTACCTCGCCGGAGGCGCGCAGGACGGCGCCGAAGCGATCGACGGCCGTCTGCAAAGCCTCGCCAAGGATCGGCAAAGGCCACGCAAAGTCGCGGCCGGTAGGAATGCCGGCACAGCGACAACCAAACGGAGGCAGTCATGAGTGCAACAATCGCCCCGGTCCTCGGGGAGGCAACGGTGCAGGAGCTCAGAGAGGCGATTCGCGGGCACGTCCTGCGTCCCGAGGACGACGGCTACACGGAGGCGTCCCGGATCTGGAACGGCGCGTTCGATGGACGCCGCCCCGCGATGATAATCCGCTGCAGCGGTGCGGCTGACGTGATCGCAGCGGTCGGCTTCGCCCGCAGCAACGATCTCGCGATCGCAGTGCGTGGAGGCGGCCACAGCATCGCCGGCTTCTCAAGCTGCGACGACGGGGTCGTGATCGACCTGTCGGCGATGGCCTCGGTCCGCGTCGATCCGCAGGCACGTCGTGCGTACGTCGGCCCCGGCGCGGTCTGGGGCGACGTCGACCACGAGACGCAGGCCCACGCGCTCGCGACGACCGGCGGCCTGGTGTCGAGCACGGGCGTCGCCGGCTTCACCCTCGGCGGGGGAATCGGCTGGCTGATGCGCAAGCACGGCCTGGCCTGCGACAACCTGCTCGGCGCGGACGTGGTGACCGCGGACGGGTGCCTCGTGCACACCAGCGAGAGCGAGAATCCCGACCTGCTCTGGGGCCTACGCGGAGGCGGCGGCAACTTCGGGGTCGTCACGCAGTTCGAGCTCGGGCTGCACCCGGTCGGACCGGTGCTCTACGCCGGCCTGATCTTCTTCTCGGCGGAGCACGACACTGAGCTCATGCGGCTCTTCCGCGAGTGGGCGCCCGGCGTTCCGGACGACATAACGGCGGCGCTCAACCTGACGACCGCGCCGCCGCTGCCGGTGGTGCCCGAGGAGTGGCACGGCCGCAAGGTGATCGCGCTGATCGCCGTCTCGGCTGGTCCGGTCGACGAGGCGGAGGCGCACTTCCGCGCCTTTCGCGAGGCCGCCGAGCCGGTCGCCGACCTGCTCGGGCCGATGCCCTACACGGCGATGCAGACGCTGATCGACCCGCTCTGGCCGAAGGGCATCAATGCCTACTTCAAGGCCACGAACCTGGCGCGCCTCGACGACGAGTTGATCGAGCGGCTCGCGCGCCAGCACGAGTCGGCGCCGGGGCCTCAGTGCGAGATCCACGTGCACCAGATGGGCGGCGCGGTGGCGCGTGTAGGCGACGAGGACACGGCGTTCTCGGAGCGGTCGATGCCGTTCGTGCTCAACGCCGTCACGGGCTGGCACGAGCCGGGCGAAGCGGTTGCGCACACGCAGTGGGCACGAGCCGTGATCGACGCCGCCACGGATGCGTCGACGGGACGCGCGTACGTCAACTTCCTCGGCGACGGCGATGCCGCCCGGTCCTCCTACGGACCGGAGACCTATGCGCGCCTGCTGGCGCTGAAGCAGGAGTACGACCCGACCAACGTGTTCCGACTCAACCAGAACATCGCGCCGAACGCAGCGGCCTGATCGCGCTGGGTGCGCGGGCGGTGAGCCGATTGCTTGCCGCCCGCCGACACCCGCGTCGTTCTCAGCGTACGTGCGCGGGCTGCCGACGGCGGTGCCGACGCCCTGAGCCGGCGGCCCGTAGTTCGGACATCCGTCCGGCGACGGTTCGAAGCGGCCCGATTGAGGAAATTGCGGTGTGAGCAGCCGATCGCGCCTTCACCGATCGAGGCCGGCCGCTCTCGACCACAGCGGGTGGCCAGCTGCGGACGGCCGCGTGCTGGCTGCAACGCGCACAAGGAGACAGAAATGAAGACCCGAGCAAATCACCTCGCGCTCTACCTGAGCGTTGGCTTCACGGCGTCGCTTGCGGGCCCAACGGTTGCGCTGGCCGAAACCACGCCGGCCGCTCCCGCGGTGCCGGTCCAACCGTGTCTGATGTCCAGCTCGTTGCCGGTCGCCAACCCGCTTCCATGCCCGTCGGGGGCGAGCGCCTCGCCGGCGCCGGCCACCGCCACGGGCGGAACCGCGGGCGCCAACGGCGCGGCTGGAGCCAGCGCGGCCGGAACTCCGGGCGCGGCAGCGACCGTCCAGGGACGGTCCAAGGTCAAGGTCCGGTCGGTTCACCGGCGGCGCCATGTCGCCCGTCGAGTGCGGCGCCACCGGGTAGGTCATCACCGGTAGTCGCGTGCCCGGACGCGCCACGGCGTTCTCAGCGTACGTGCGGCGCTCGCGCGAACAGGGCGGTCAGGCGCCCGGACGCGGGATTGGCCGCGCCCGCCAGTGGCGGCAGCGCGAGTGCCTGCTCGATCGTCCCCAACACCCCGTAGTGGTCGATCGGCAGCTGCTCGCGCGCGCCGTGGCGCACGTCCGGCCCGGCCACGATCGTGGCGACATGCCCGCCGCTTGCCGCGCCGCAGCAGCCACGGTCGGAGCTTCCCTCATCCCACGTGATCAGCACGAATCCATGCGGACCGAGCTCACGCACGAGCAGCGGAACCGTCTTGGCCAGGAAACGGTCACCCGCCCCGACGCCGCAGTCGTGGCCGTCGTCGCACAGGTTGGGCGTGATCCAGACGTAGGTCGGCAGGCTTCCGGTGCGCAGATCCGCGGCCAATCGGCCGAAGCCCACGAGCCTGCGGCAGCGTGCGGCAGATCGGGCCACGTCGTCGTAGTAGATGAACGGGTTGTGCTTCTTCGCATACCCGCCGGCGCCCGCTCCGCGGAAGCACGGCGTTGGCACGTCCTCGAGGTATGCGCCCCAGGAGACACCGGCCGCTTCGAGCTGATCCACGATGTTCACGGCGGCGACGTGGCAGCCGGTGCAGTCCGAGCTCACGCCGTGCGTCGCGCCACTCGTCAGCGCGAGGTAGTTCGGCAGCGAGGGATGCGTGATCGCGTAGCTCTGCGTGGCCAGGCCGTAGCGACGTGCGAGGCCGTTCACGTATGGGGCCGCCGAGCTGCCGATCACTTCGCCGTACTCGGCGTTCTCCATCACGACGACAACGACGTGTGAGGAAGTGGAGCGGGGGAGGGTCGCGCCAGCGCCGAGCGCGAGGGGCTTGCCAGCGTGTGCCGCTCCGCAACCGAGCCCCAGCAGCGCCGAGATCAGGGCGGCGGCAGCCAACGCGGCCGCCGTCAGCGCAGGCCGAAGGTGCCCTTCGCCGGTGCGGTTCCTCATCGCCCCCCACGCTACTCTGCCGAGCATGCGCACCGTTCCCACCGCTCCGGTCGCCGCAGGCTCGCTGATCATCGGCTTCGCGGTTGCGGCGGCGAGCGGCTCGCGTCCGCTGGGCGGCCTCGTCCTCGCGCTCGGCGGTCTCTGGTGCATCCGCGAGTGGACGCGGCGCCACGGTGGGAGAACGGCGGCCACGCTCGCCTTCGTCGGCCTGTTCGCCTTCGTCGGCTCGCACCTGCTCGCGCTGGCGATCGGGGCCTGGCCGTCCGTGCTGCTCGTCGCCGCGGCGATGGCGGCGGTGGCCTGGACGCGCGCGGACGCACGCGCGTAGCGATGCGCGGGCTCACGGCCCGCCCCGGATCCAGGGCCTCCGCCTCACGCATTAGGCTGACGGCGACGATGGAGAGTCCACCGCCGACTCAGCTCGAGCGACCGCGCTCGCTTGCGCAGATCATCGGTGAGGCGCTCGACATCTACCAGCGCTACCCGATCCTGTTCATGGCGCTCGCGTTGGGGGTGATCGCGCCGTTCGAGCTCGCGGTGCTGGCGGCGACCGGAGAAGGTCCGCTGGCGACGCAGACGCACCGCAGCACGGGCACCGCCGTCCTGCTGTTCCTGCTCGACTACGCGCTCGTCCAGCCGCTGGTCTCGGCCCTGCACATCCATGCCGTGATCGAGATCGGCGAGGGCCGCAGGCCGCAGCTGGCGCAGGTCGCCGCACGCGGGCTGCGCGTGCTCCCCGAGGTCGCGGCCGCCGTGATCGCAGCCGGCCTCGGTATCGGCCTCGGGTTTCTCGCGCTGATCGTGCCGGGAATCCTGCTGGCGCTGCGGTGGTCGGTCGTCGCGCAGGTGGCGGCGGTCGACCACGACGGATGGCTCCCGGCGCTTCGGCGCAGCGGCGAGCTCACGCGTGGCAACTACTGGCACATCCTCGGGCTGCTACTGCTCACCGGCCTGCTGGCAAGCGGCGTCACCCTCGCCGCCACCGCGATCCCGCTCGGCAGCACCTCCGGCGCGGGCTCGGTCGCGCTCGGCATCGCCGTCCGCACGATCACGGCTTCGTTCACGGCGCTTGCGCTCGCGCTGCTGTACTTCGACCTGCGCGCGCGCGGCCGCGGGTTGGCGGTGGGATCCGCAGCGGCGCAGGAGCCGCCGCACGACCCCACGTGAGCGGCGCTCAGCCGATCTTGAAGCGCGCCGCCTCCTCGGAGCCACCGGTCGCGTCGCCGGCGCTGTAGGAGTGCGCCCCCGCGCCTGCGAGCCGGCCACCGTCGACGATCAGGTATTCCTCGCGGATCGGGCGCCCGTCGAACCAGCACTCGAGGATCTCGCGCGCGCCCGCCGCATACCGCGCCTGCGCGGACAGGCTCGTGCCGGATGTGTGGGGGGTCATGCCGTGGTGCGGCATCGAGCGCCACGGATGGTCCCGGGGGGGAGGCTGCGGAAACCACACGTCGCCCGCGTAGCCCGCGAGCTGGCCGCTCTCGCAGGCGCGTGCGACGGCATCGCGGTCGCAGATCTTGCCGCGAGCGGTGTTGATCAGGTACGCGCCCCGCTTCATCTTCGCGATCAGGTCCTCGTCGAACATGTTCTCCGTCTCGGGATGCAGCGGCGCGTTGATCGTGACGACGTCGCAGACCTCGACGAGCGACTCCACGTCCGGGTGGAAGGTCACGCCCAGCTCCTCCTCGACCTCTGGCGCGAGACGGTGGCGGTCGGTGTAGTGGAGCCCGACGTCGAACGGCTTCAGCCGCCGCAGGACGGCCGAGCCGATGCGCCCGGCGGCGACGCTGCCGACCTGCATCCCCTCGAGGTCGTAGGAGCGCGAGACACAGTCGGCGATGTTCCAGCCGCCCTGGACGACCCATTGGTAGGAGGGGATGTAGTTGCGCACGAGCGCGAGGATCATCATCACGACGTGCTCTGCCACGCTGATGCTGTTCGAGTAGGTCACCTCCGCGACGGTCAGTCCGTGCTCGATCGCCGCCTGAAGGTCGACGTGGTCCGAGCCGATGCCCGCCGTGAGCGCGAGCCTCAGCTGAGGCGCCTTGGCGATCCGCTCGGCCGTCAGATAGGCGGGCCAGAACGGTTGTGAGATCACGACCTCCGCCTCTGGCAGCTCTCGCTCGAAGACCGAGTCCGGACCGTCCTTGTCGGAGGTGACGGTCAGGCGGTGGCCGCGCTCCTGCAGGAACTCCCGCAGGCCCAGCTCCCCCGACACGCAGCCGAGCAGCTCCCCGGGTGTGAAGCCGATCGCCTCCGGCGTGGGCGTGCTCTGGCCGTCGCGGTAGCGCTCGATCTTCGGTATCCCGTCGCGCGCGTACGGCGGTGGATAGCCGTCTACGGGATCGTCGTAGAGGACGCAGAGGACGTTCGCCATTGCCTGACCCTTCCTCGTGGTTGGCCGTCCGGGCGCCATACCGCGAACGTGAATCACGCGATTATGAGCGAGCCGCGCCGTCCGCGCACGGCGGGCCGAAGATGGCGCTCTCGGCCGCGGACGGCTCGGTTCCGGCCCCGCGTGCCCGCACTCGGACATAATCCCCGCGATGAGAGCCCTTCAGATCACCGAGCTGACCGGTCCCGACTCCGCCCTGTCGCTCGCCGAGCTGCCGGAGCCCGAGCCTTCGCACATGCTCACGCCGGGCGCCGGCGTCGTCGTCGACGTGCACTGTGCCGGCGTCTCGTTCCCGGAGCTCCTGCAGACCCGCGGCGAATATCAGCTCAAACCGCCGCTTCCGTTCGTCCCGGGGAGCGAGGTCGCGGGCATCGTGCGAAGCGCCACCGCCGGGGCCCAGGTGAGCCCGGGCGACAGGGTGGCCGCCTTCTGCGCGCTCGGCGGCTTCGCCGAGACCGTCGTCGCCCCCGAGTTCTTCACGTTCCCGCTCTCCCCCGAGCTGGACTTCGCGCAGGGCGCCGGCCTGATCCTCAACTATCACACCGCCTACTTCTCGCTGGCGCTGCGCGGGCGCCTGAAGGAGGGCGAGACGGTTCTCGTCCACGGCGCTGCCGGCGGCGTGGGCACCGCCGGGCTGCAGGTGGCCAAGGCGCTCGGCGCGCGGACGATCGCGGTCGTCTCCAGCGAGGAGAAGCAGCGGGTGGCCGAGCAGGCGGGCGCCGATCACGTCCTGCGCGTGGACGGCGCGTGGAAGGACGAGGCCAAGGAGCTCTCCGGAGGGGGCGTCGACGTGGTGCTGGATCCCGTCGGCGCGGAGCGTTTCACCGACAGCCTGCGCTCGCTCGGCGAGGACGGCCGGCTCGTCGTCGTGGGCTTCACCGGCGGATCGATCCCCGAGGTGAAGGTCAATCGTCTGCTGCTGCGAAACACGGAGGTCGTCGGGGCAGGGTGGGGCGCATACGTGATGGGCAAGCCCGAGCTCAACCGCGAGATCGGCGCCGCGGTCAACCGGATGGTCGACGAAGGCTTCATCCGGCCGGTCGTCGGCGAGCGCTTCCCGCTCGACCGGGCGGCCGATGCGCTGAGGGCGATCGACGAGCGGCGGGCGACCGGCAAGGTCGTCCTCGACGTGCGCGCCGACTGATCGGGGGGTTATCCCCCTCCCGCCTTCGGGGGACGACCACCGTCGTACGGTGGTCCGCCTCAGTGACAACGGCCGCTCGCTGCTTCATCATCAGCTGCAGCATGCATTCAGCAGCAGGACCCGTCGCTGGGCTACCCCAGGTAGACCCCGACGAGGCCGCCGCCGAGCGGAGCGTGCCGTCGAAGGGGTCTTCCGAGACCGCCGGAGACGGGTGCGAGCCGACTGCGGGGTCCGTCGTGGGCCCGATGGCCGGGGAGATCGCCGTCCCGGTCCAGGAAAACCTCAACCGCGCGATCACGGCGCTGATCACCGCCGTGCCGCCCCTCCTGCTGGGGCTCGGCGCGTGGCAGATGTGGAACCACGGACTGCAATGGCGTGACGTCGCGATCTTCATCGTGATGTACATCCCCGTCGGGCTGGGCGTGACGGTCGGTTTCCACCGCCTCCTGACCCACCGAAGCTTCAAGACCTCGCCCGCCATGAGGGGCCTGCTGGGGATCCTTGGAACGATGTCGATCGAGGGTCCGGTCATCTCCTGGGTAGCCGACCACCGCAAGCACCACGCCTACACCGACCGCCTCGGCGACCCGCACAGCCCGCACGTCGACCACGGCGTCGGCGTGCGTGGAGCCCTGCGCGGCCTCGCGCACGCGCACGTCGGCTGGCTGTTCGACTTCCAGCAGCGAGGGGCACGCGAGCGCTTCGCCCCCGACCTGCTCGCCGACCCGGTGACCAACTTCGTCGACCGGACGTTCGTGCTGTGGTCGCTCGTCGGCCTGGCGATCCCGTTCGGCCTGGGCGCGCTGATCGGCGGGACCGTGACCGCGGGGTTCGAGGGGATGCTGTGGGGGGGCGCCGTGCGCGTGTTCGTGCTCCACCACGTCACCTACAGCATCAACTCCCTGTGCCATTTCTTCGGTCGCCAGCGCTTCGCCA